>NZ_BAAAXG010000026.1:316562-633125 GCF_039535475.1 Streptomyces showdoensis
GAAAGCTCCGCGCCCACCGATCCGCTGACCGGCCTCTGGCCCGCCCCCTACGCCGGGGGTGCCGGCGGTGCCGTTGACGCCACCGTCACCGTGCCCGGATCGAAGTCGGTCACCAACCGCGCCCTCGTGCTCGCCGCGCTGGCCGCCGAGCCGGGCTGGGTCCGCCGGCCGCTGCGCTCGCGCGACACCCTGCTGATGGCGGAGGCGCTGCGCACCCTCGGCGTGAAGATCGAGGAGGGCGTCGGCCCCGACGGCACCGGCGAGGCCTGGCGGGTCATCCCGGCCGGGCTCCGCGGCCCCGCGGCCGTGGACGTCGGCAACGCCGGCACCGTCATGCGCTTCCTGCCGCCGGTCGCGGCCCTCGCCGAGGGGCCGGTCCGCTTCGACGGCGACCCGCGCTCCCACGAGCGCCCGCTGCACGGGGTCATCGACGCGCTGCGCGCGCTCGGCGCCCGGATCGACGACGACGGGCGCGGCGCGCTGCCGATGACCGTGCACGGCGGCGGCTCCCTGGAGGGCGGTGTCGTGGAGATCGACGCCTCCTCGTCCTCCCAGTTCGTCAGCGCCCTCCTGCTGTCCGGCGCGCGCTTCAACCAGGGCGTGGAGGTGCGGCACGTCGGCGGGCGGCTGCCCTCGCTGCCGCACATCCGGATGACCGTCGACATGCTGCGGGCGGTCGGCGCGCAGGTCGACGAGCCGGAGCACGGCGGGCGGCCCGACGTGTGGCGGGTGGCGCCGTCCGCGCTGCTCGGGCGGGACCTGGTGGTCGAGCCCGACCTGTCCAACGCGCAGCCGTTCCTGGCCGCCGCGCTGGTCACCGGCGGCCGGGTGACGGTGCCGGACTGGCCGGCGCGCACCACCCAGCCCGGTGACGCGCTGCGGGAGATCTTCACCGAGATGGGTGGCTCCTGCGAGCTGACCGAACGGGGCCTGACCTTCACCGGCACCGGCCGGATCCACGGCATCGACGTGGACCTGGGCGAGGTCGGCGAGCTGACCCCCGGCATCGCGGCGGTCGCCGCCCTCGCCGACTCCCCCTCGACCCTGCGCGGCGTCGCCCACCTGCGGCTGCACGAGACGGACCGGCTGGCCGCCCTGACCAAGGAGATCAACGGGCTGGGCGGTGACGTCACCGAGACCGAGGACGGGCTGCACATCCGCCCGCGCCCGCTGCGCGGCGGGGTCTTCCACACGTACCACGACCACCGGATGGCGACCGCGGGCGCGATCATCGGCCTGGCCGTCGAGGGCGTGGAGATCGAGAACGTGGCGACGACGGAGAAGACCTTGCCCGACTTCCCGAGGATGTGGACCGAAATGCTCGGGGTCTGAGCCATGCGGCGTTACGGGAAGCACACCGACGAGGACGACATCCGCCAGCGGCCCAACCGCAAGGGCAACCGTCCCCGCACCACCATCCGCCCCAAGCACGAGGACGCCGTCGAGGGCATGGTCCTCACCGTCGACCGGGGCCGGCTGACCTGTCTGGTCGAGGACCGGGTCGTGATGGCGATGAAGGCCCGCGAGCTGGGCCGCAAGGCCGCCGTCGTGGGCGACCGGGTCTCCCTGGTGGGCGACCTGTCGGGCGAGAAGGACACCCTGGCGCGGAT
The DNA here is from genome assembly GCF_039535475.1 of Streptomyces showdoensis. NCBI lineage: Bacteria > Bacillati > Actinomycetota > Actinomycetes > Kitasatosporales > Streptomycetaceae > Streptomyces > Streptomyces showdoensis. Next base: position 318,173 of record NZ_BAAAXG010000026.1, read on the forward strand.
CGTGCGGATCGGCGAGCGCAGCTCGGTGCTGCGCCGCACGGCCGACGACGACGACCCGTACGAGCGGGTGGTCGTGGCCAACGCCGACCAGCTGGCGATCGTCACCGCGCTCGCCGACCCCGAGCCGCGCCCCCGGCTGATCGACCGCTGTCTGGTCGCGGCCTACGACGGCGGGCTCTCCCCCTTCCTGGTCCTCACGAAGTCGGACCTGGCACCGCCGTCGGCCCTGCTGGAGCTCTACGGCGACCTGGACATCCCGTACGTGGTGGTCAACCGCGAGGAGCTGTACGACGGCGGGGCGGCGGACCGGGTGCGCGAGCACCTGGGCGACCGGGTGACGGCCTTCGTGGGGCACTCGGGCGTGGGCAAGACGACGCTGGTGAACGCGCTGGTGCCGGAGGAGCGGCGGCGGGTCACGGGCCACGTGAACGCGGTGACCGGGCGCGGCCGGCACACCACCACCTCGGCGCTCGCGCTGCCGCTGGACAAGGCCGACGGCTGGGTCATCGACACGCCCGGCGTGCGCTCCTTCGGGCTGCACCACGTCGACCCGTCGCGGGTCATCCTCGCCTTCCCGGACCTGGAGCCGGGGACGGAGAACTGCCCGCGGGCCTGCAGCCACGACGAGCCGGACTGCGCGCTGGACGCCTGGGTGGCGGAGGGCCACGCCGATCCGGCCCGGCTGTACTCGCTGCGGCGGCTGCTCGCGACCCGTGAGCGACGCGAAGGCGACTGATCCGCGCGTTTGCGGTCCCCCGTGTCTGGTAAATGCATAATCGCACCAAGCGAGACGAAGCAGTCACCGACGGCGTGGGAGGCACTGACGATGGCGTGGCTGCTGGTGGTGGTCGCGGGGATTCTGGAGACGGGGTTCGCGGTCTGCCTCAAGCTCTCGCACGGTTTCACCCGGCTGTGGCCGACGGTCGCCTTCGCGGCCTTCGCGCTGGGCAGCTTCGGTCTGCTGACGCTGGCGCTGCGCAAGCTGGACGTGGGTCCGGCGTACGCGGTGTGGACCGGGATCGGGGCGGCCGGGACGGCGATCTACGGGATGGTCTTCCTCGGCGACCTGGTCTCCACGCTCAAGATCGTCTCGATCTCGCTGGTGATCATCGGCGTCATCGGTCTCCAGCTGTCGGGGTCCGCCCACTGAGCTTCTGGTGCCTGCGGCCGAGGTAGCCGACGGCGCACCAGGCCAGGAAGAGCACGACGGCGGCGGCGATCCCCGCGGTGGTGCCGGTGAAGACCAGGGCGAGCAGCACCGCGGTCACGAGGACGATCCCCCGGGACGTCGAGGTGAACGCGTCCACGCGCAGGGCGAGGCGCAGGGCGCCCGAGGGCTCTCGGGTGTCCGTCATGGTGGTACCTCCGGTGGTCGAGGGGGCCGGCCGGGCCGCGTGCGGGCCGGCCGGCCCCTGGTCGTGACACTAGCGAGCGGGACTCATCGGGTCCGACGGGTCATCGGATCCGACGGGCCGTCCGGTCGGACGGATGATCCGATCCGACGGTCGTCCGTTCCAACGGGTCACCGGATCCAGCGGGTTCCGAATCCCCAGTGGACGTTGACCTTGCGGCGGTGCTTGCCCCAGCTCTTCTCGCGCCGGAAGGCGTCGATCCAGCGCTTGGGGCTCTGCGGGGCGCCGCGGAGCCGGTAGCGGCTCCACACGCCGGGTCCGAAGACGCCGGCCGCGCCGTACGCCATCTGCTTGTAGTAGCCGGAGCGGCTGCGCCGCGCGTTGCTGATCCGGTAGCGGGCGGCACCGCCGGCCGCGCCGAGGGCGGAGCCGATGATGAGGCCGCCGGCCCCGGCGCAGATGCCGGCCGTGGCGGCGACGCAGGCCGCGCCGACGACGCCGATGCCGATGCCCGCGGCCCAGCCGTAGATCTTCCGGTGGCGGCGGATGTGCTTGCCGATCCGGCTCTTCTTGAACTGCTTCCACTTCTTCTTGCACCAGCCGCAGCCCCACTTGCCGTCCAGGTCGTAGGCGTTGACCGGGTCGGCGTTGACGTAGTCGTAGGCGTTGGCGCTGCCGCCGTAGACGGGGTCGAGGGAGAGGAAGCGGCCGGTGGCCGGGTTGTAGAGGCGGACGCCCATCAGGGTGAGGCCGGTGAGGGTCTCGCTGCTGCGCTGCTTGCCGCCGAGCCAGCCGTAGCGGGTGCCGGGCTGTCCCGAACGGGGGTTGCCGTACTCGTCGTTGTCCAGCACCTGCGGGGCGTCGGCCGGGTCCAGCGGGAGCTGGAGGGCGACGTCGCCGTGGATGTCGGTGAGCTGGAGGACGACGTTCCCGGTGGCGGCGGTGGTCGCCGCCAGGTCGCCGGAGGCCGAGTCCACGTTGCGGGAGACCTCGCCGCTCGTGGTGTCCTCGGTGATCCAGCGGGGGCTGTCGCCCTCGCCGTCGTAGTGGTTCACCTTGGCGGCGGTCTGCGACCAGACGCCGTCGGTCTGGGACTCGACCGTCCAGCCGCGGAAGCGGTGGTCGGCGTCGAGGCTCCAGGTCTGGCGCAGGGCGCCCGCGGTCTGCCGGCGCACCAGGTCGTTGGCGTAGTACTCCAGGCCGGTGCCGGGCAGGGCCGTGGTGCGGCCGAAGGCGTCGTAGACGTAGCCGCTGTCGACGAGCCGGTCGGCGCTGTCGTAGGCGTGGTTCACGACGGTGCCGCCGGAGGCCGGGCAGGCCGCGCCCGCGGCGGCCTCCGCGGTGGTCAGCGAGGTGCGGTTGGTGCGCTTGTCGAAGCCGTAGGCGCGCCGGACGCAGGTGTCGCCGACGGTGTCGAGGACGGTGGTGAGCCGGCCGGCCCGGTCGTACCCGAGGCTCTGGGTGGACCAGCCGGAGTGGCTGACGACCTGGCCCTGCACGGATTCGGCGACGGTGTCGGAGGCCACGGTGACGCCGTCGGAGTCCCGGGTGTAGACCCGGGAGACGGGGGCGCCGGTGGTGTCCTCGGTGACCGTCAGGGTGTAGCCGCCGGGCAGCTTCTCGCTGGTGACGCTGCCGTCGGCGTCGTACCGGGCCTCGAAGGCGCCGGCCACGGAGTCGGTGGTCCGGGTGACCAGGCCGCGCGGCTCGACGGCGTGGTCGTAGGTGTAGGTGACGGTGGACGGGACGGAGTCGGTGACCTTGACCGGCCGGTCGAGCAGGTCGTACTCGGTCTTCGTCTCGCCGCCGTCGGCGTCGGTGTAGGAGATCAGGCGGCCGAGCTTGTCGTACGCCTTGTAGATCGTGCCGCCGGTCGGCGAGGAGGTCTTGACCTCGCGGCCGGTCTCGCCGTTGTACTCGACGGTGGCCTCGGGGACCGCGTCGCCGACGCCGCCGCTCGTCACGGTCCTGACGGGGCGTCCGGCCGCGTCGGGGGTGGTGGTCACGGTGCGGGTGACCCCGTTGGCGGTGGTGGTCACCTTGGCCTCGGAGCCCCACCAGTTGTACTCGGTGGTGACGGTGGGCAGCTGGGCCGGGTTGGCGCCGCCGCCGGTGATCGCGCCGGCCGGTCCGGTGGAGCAGACCTTGTCGGCCCACTCCGGACGGCCCTGGCAGGCGCCGGTGCCGGTGCCGGACCAGTAGGTGGTGACCCGGGTGCCGGCGTCGGTGCCGGTGGCGCCGGGCAGCAGTTCCTTGACGGTGCGGCCCTGGGCGTCGTACTCGATGGCGGTGGTGATCGCGAGGCCGCCCGGGTCGCGGATCACCTTGACCGGCAGGCCCTTGGCCCAGTCGTACTGGGTCTGGGTCACCTGGGCGCCGGTCTGGACGTCCGGGTGGGCGGGGAGCTGGCCGCCGGTGGTGGTCCGGGTGACCTTGTCCTCGACCTTGGCGGAGCCGTCGGTCGGGCGTCCCTCGTCGTAGGCGTTGACCGTCCAGGAGCGGAGGGGTGCCGAGGCGCCGGCCTTGAGCACGGTCTGCCCGCCGGAGACGACGTCCTCGGTGAGGGTGGCGCGGTGCAGCGGGCCGAGCTCCTCCAGCTCACGGGTGCCGGTGTCGTTGTAGACCGAGCGGACGGCGAGCAGCTCGGCCCGCTCGGGCACGGTGAGCCGGTCGAGGCCGAGTTCGGCCTGGACGGCGCGGTCGGCGGGGGTGAGGCCGAGGGCGACCGAGCGGTTGCCCGGGGAGAGCTCGCGGACGGTGTTGCCGTGCGCGTCGAACTCGGTGGTGCTGATCCGGCCGCCGGGCGCCGCCGTGTTCACCTCGCGTCCGGAGACGTCGGTGTACGTGAGGGTGGCGCGCCGGTAGTCGGCGGCGGTGAGCCCGGATCCGGCGTGGGAGCCGGGCACGGAGTCGGCCGGGAAGACGGCGCTGGCGTCCGTCGGGGCGTCGGTCTGGCCCCAGGCGGCGACGTCCTGGACGCCCATCTGGTAGGGCGCCGAGGCGCCGGTCAGCGGCACGTCGTAGACGATGCTGGTGGCGGCGTCGCCGCTGGTCTGGTCGGCGGAGCCCTGGACCAGGGCGGGGCGGCGCACCTTCAGGAGCATGCCGTCGCCGGCGGTGGGGCTGTTGCCGGCCTTGCCGTAGTCGAGGTTCCAGGGCAGTTCGCCGCGGGCCTGGATCCAGAAGACCCGGCCGGCGGTGTCGTACGAGTACTGGGTCTGCCCGGCCTGTCCGGTGGCCGGGTTCCACTGCTGGCGCAGCCGGCCGGCGGCGTCGTAGCGGTAGGCGGCGACGGCCTTGGAGGTGGCGCCGGCGGCCCCGGGCTCGGTGGACCAGGCGCGGATCTCCTTGACCTGTCCGGCGAAGTCGCCGAAGTCGGCGCCGGTGCTGTAGCCGGTGGCGGTGGTGGCCGTGGCGTAGACGTACTCCAGCGCGCGGCAGCCCTTGGTGGCGGGTGCGGCGGCGCAGGCCGTGGCGGCGACGGCGGAGGTGGGCGCGACGACCAGGCGGGGCCGGGCGAGCTTCCTGCCGTCGACGGTGACGGTCTCGGAGACCACGGTGGTGGTGGAGTCGGCGAGGCCGTCCATGCCGGTGGTGGCGACCTGCCAGGCGGTGGCGCCGGCCTCCGGCTTGCTGAAGACGGTGACGGCGCCCTCGGTGTCCTTGAGGGTGAGCGAGCCGGTGAGCGCGCCGCTGAGGGTGAGGTCCTCGGCGCCGGGCTCGGGCTCCCAGCCGCCGCCGCTGGTGGCGGTGAAGCCGGTCTCCTCGCCGTCCGCGTCGACGACGGCGACGGAGGTGGCGGAGGTCTGCTTCAGGTAGGCGTAGTCGGACTCGCTCTCCTCGGCGACCGTGCCCGCGGTCCACTCCTTGCCGAAGATCGCCGCCTGGCCCTCCTGGGAGCCGCCGGTGGCGGGGCGCCGGGAGGAGGCGGTACGGGTGACGGTGAGGTCGAAGAGCGAGGCGTCGGTCTCCGACAGGGTGTAGTCACCGGTCAGCAGGTTGACGGTGCCGGGCCCGATGTCCTCGGAGGGCGCGGTGCCCGCGGTGCGGTCGACCGTGGCGGTGGCGACGGGCGAACCCGCGGAGGTGGTGCCGTCGGTGAAGACGGCGCGGACGTCGACCGGGCCGTCCTCGGCGAGGGTGGTGGTGATGTTCCAGTTCAGCGCGGCGGGCTTCCCGGCGGGGGCCGGCAGCGGCCAGGCGGCGACGGCGGAGCCGTCGGAGGCCTTGCTGACGTCGGCGAGCGGGACGTTCTTCCAGGTGTCGGTCTCGCCGCGGCGGTACTGGTAGGTCACCCCCGTGTAGGTGTCCTTGCCCTGCGCGGTGAGCGCGGTGCGCCGGGCCGGGCGGTCGCCCTCCGCCGGGGCGGTCAGGGCCGCGCCCGCACCGGCGTAGAAGAGGTGCGAGGTGACGGTCGAGGCGTTGCCGGCGGCGTCCCGGGTGCGGGCGGTCAGGGTGTGCTTGCCCGCGGGGACGGTGACGGTCGCGGTGACCTGGCCGCCGGTGGTGGGCAGCGCCGTCCACGCGCCGCCGTCGACGGCGTACTGCACGTCGGCGACGTCGGAGGCGGGCGGGGTGAAGGTGAAGGCGCCCGTCACGTTGCCGTCGGCGTCCGGGGTGCCGGCCCAGGTCTCGGCGGGGAAGTCGGCCGAGGCGATGGCGGAGGCGGCGGGCGCGGCGGTGTCGACCGTGAAGTTCTGCCAGGCCGACCAGGTGCCGTTCCACGCGGTGCCGTCGTAGACGGCGGCGCGCCACTTGTACGCGCCGGGGGCCAGCGCGGTGGTGGCGGTCCAGGGGGCGTCGGTGCCGGAGGCGACGTAGGCGGACTTGCCGGTCTGGAGCGCGGCGCTGCCGTTCGCCGCCCAGATCTCGTAGCTGAGCTGGACGGTGTTGCCGTCGGAGTCGGTGGCCTTGCCGGTGATCGTCGGCAGGGTGTCGCTGGTCGACGAGCCGCTGAGCGGGGCCACGGGGGTGGCCGCGCCGGGCTTGGTGTTGTAGGTGACCGACAGGTACGGGGTGTTGGAGGCCGCGTTGCCGGAGTTGAAGCGCTTCCAGCCGTAGGCGTCGGACTCGTCGGTCGCGCGGATGCCGAGGGTGTTGGTGCCCTTGCCGTTGTCGGCCCAGGCCTGGGCGAGGGTCTTGACGTCGGCGGTGACCCAGCCGTCGGCACAGGCGGAGGAGAAGCCCTTGGTGGCCGTGGAGGTGGCCCACTTGTTGTTCCAGTTGGGCTGTGCGGTCCAGCGGGTGGCGGTGGTGACCGAGCCGGTGTCCCAGACCTCCCAGCTCCTGGGCGTGCAGGACCACGAGTGCTGGTTCCACAGGTTGAGCTTGGCCGACTCGATCACCTTGCCGGTGATCTTGGCCATGGGGAAGGCGAGGAACGAGCGGGCGATCTGGCCGGAGCCGTTGTTGCCCAGCTTGAGCTCGGTGGCGGTGGACTGGTCGGTGCCGTAGCCCTGCTGGACGAAGGTGTCGAAGCTGGTCCCGAGGGAGACCGCCGGGTCGACGGTGACCGGGAACACGGTCTTCGGGTCGGCCAGGAAGGCCGCGTCCGGGGTCAGGGTGACGTCGACGCTGTCGCCGTTCTGGGTGAGCGCGAGGCCCACCGGGGCGGTGTGGGTGCGTTCGCCGCTGCGCGGGTCGACCTGGGCGTCCCACATGACGGGGGCGGGGACGACACCGGCGGTGCGCCCGGTCTTCGCGTCGGTGAAGGTGATCGAACCGTCGCCGTTCCGCCGCGCCGTGAGGCCCTTGGCCTCCAGGGTGAGCGTGACCGAGCCGTTGGCGCCGACCGCCCGCCGGTCCTTGAGCTCCAGGAACTGCTCGTAGCCGGTACGGGTCGACTCGACGATCAGGTCGGTGTACGGGAGGGCCTCGGCGTAGCGGGCCTCGGTGCCGTGGACCGTCGGATCGGCCAGCGCGCCGCGCCAGTTGACGGATATCCGGCGGCCGTGGCGGTCGTCGAGCCGGACCAGCGGCACCGACGGGGTCCGCTTCTCTCCGGCCCGTCCGCCGGACCGCTGGATCTTCGCGGCGGTCGCGGCGGGGGTCCGGCCGGCCAGGGTGAGGCCGAGCGGGTGGTCGTGCGCGGCCACGCTGCCGTCGCCGCGCTTGACGAGGTCCACGTCGATGGTGCGCCAGTTCCCCAGCGGGTCCTTGTAGCGCTGCGGTCCGGAGGCGGCGTCCAGGGTGACGGTGCCGTCCGGGTTGGCCCAGGTGGTGGTGGACTCGGTCCGCTCCGACAGGGCCTCGACGCGCTTGCCGGAGAGCCGGGCGGCGACCTGCGCCGACTTCAGGTCGGCGGCCTCGGTGGCGGCGCGCGGCGCGGGCTGCCGCGCGGCGGGTTCGGTGGTGGCCGTCGTGGACAGGGACACGGCGAAGGCCTCGCCGCCGGCCCCCACCACGAGGGCGGTCTCGACGACCAGCGTGGCCGCCACGACGGCGGCGACGGCGGTCAGTCTTCTGGCTCTGCCACGGAGGGGGCGGAGGCCCAAGGAGCCTTCCTCCGGGGGACTTTCGTCTATCGACTGGCGGTTCCACTTGTCGGTCGGCACCGGTTCTCCCTCAGTAGCCTGAACGTGCCATCAAAGGAATGCGTCGGCGATCGTTCCATTCGCACATGGCGAATCGCACCGCCAACTCCCCTGTTCAGAGGAAGACTTGAGGTTTCCGGCCGGTACCGGGTCAGTCGCCGGGCGGCATCGCCGGGCGAACTCCCGCCGCCTGGTGCATAGCCGCTGAGACCAGCGCGTCGCGGACAAGGCGTACCCGATCGCCCTCCGTTTCGCGCCCCGTGGCGGCCACCACGAAGGACAGGGCGAGGCGCAGGGCGAGTTCGCAGGAACGCGCGGTATCGGCCGCGTCGACGGCCTCCGCTCCGTGGGCGGTGTCCGCTCCGTGGGCGGTCTCCGCTCCGTAGGCGGTCTCCGCCTCGGCTCCCGTGCCCGCTCCCCCACCGGCGCCCGTGCCGGGCGCGAGCAGCGCCGCCGCCAGGTCCCTCGCCTGGCCGAGCAGCTCCCCCGGCGAGGGCACCCCCAGGTCGGCGCGCCGCTGCTCGGGCACGACGGCGGCGCGGGCCCCGGCGCGCACGGGTCGCGGGGCGGGCAGCCACTCGCCCCAGGCGCCGGTGAGCAGGGCGCGGAGCACGGGCCGGGCGGCGGCCGCGGCGACCGTCCACTCGGCGACGGCGACCAGCCTGCGGGCGGGCGGCCCCGGCTCGGCGAGCGCCGCCTCGACGCCGCGCAGGTAGCGGTCGGCCTCGCGCCGCACGAGGGCGCGGGCGAGCCCCTCCTTGCTGCCGAACTCGTTGTAGAGGGTCTGCCGGGAGACCCGGGCGCGGACGGCGAGGTCGACCATGCGCACCGCGGACCAGGGCTGGGCGCCCAGGGTCGCCAGGGCCGCGTCGAGCAGGGTCTCGCGGGCAGTCGGCATCGGTCGCCTCCCAGCCGGGTCGGTACTGCGCTCAGCGTTGACGTGCGACCACGCACTGTCAAGGGCCGCCGCGGACCGACCCGTGTCCGGGGGATAGAGTTTCGACATGGCCGAATACCACGACGATCTGCGTCTGGCCCATGTCCTCGCGGATGCCGCGGACGCGGCCACGATGGACCGGTTCCAGGCGCTCGACCTCAAGGTCGAGACCAAGCCCGACATGACCCCGGTCAGCGAGGCCGACAAGGCCGCCGAGGAGCTGATCCGCGGCCAGCTGCAGCGCGCGCGGCCGCGCGACGCGATCCTCGGCGAGGAGTACGGCGTCGAGGGCACCGGCCCGCGCCGCTGGGTGATCGACCCCATCGACGGCACCAAGAACTACGTGCGCGGGGTGCCCGTGTGGGCGACCCTGATCGCCCTGATGGAGGCCGGCGAGACCGGCTTCCAGCCGGTCGTGGGCGTGGTCTCCGCGCCCGCGCTCGGCCGCCGCTGGTGGGCGGCGAAGGGCCTCGGCGCGTACACGGGCCGCAGCCTCGCCTCGGCGACCCGGATCGGGGTGTCGAAGGTCGGGCGCCTGGAGGACGCCTCCTTCGCCTACTCCAGCCTGACCGGCTGGGAGGAGCGCGGCCGCCTCGACGGCTTCCTCGACCTCAGCCGGGCGGTCTGGCGGACCCGCGCGTACGGCGACTTCTGGCCGTACATGATGGTCGCCGAGGGCTCGGTGGACCTGTGCGCGGAGCCGGAGCTGTCGCTGTGGGACATGGCGGCGACCGCGATCGTGGTGCAGGAGGCCGGCGGAACCTTCACCGGCCTGGACGGACGCCACGGCCCGCACAGCGGCAACGCGGTGGCGTCGAACGGACTGCTGCACGGGGAGCTGCTCAGCTACCTCGGCGGCTGAGCGGCCCCCCGTTCCCCGGTGGCGGGGCGGCCGGGCGTCAGCCCAGCCGCCACCACTGCCCGGCGTCGTTCTGGTCGCAGGCGGCCATGGAGTTCAGGTAGCCGACCCCGTTGCTCTTCAGGCACTGGCCGGTGACCGCGTTCTTGGCCATCCGCCAGCCGTTGCCGCCGTCGATCAGGCGCCACTTCTGGGCCGGCGCCACGCCGCCCCACGGGCTGTTGAGGCCGTCGCGCGTGGCCGACCCCAGCTGCGGGAGGGCCAGGTCGTTGATGCCGCCGGCCTCCAGCACCTTGTCGTAGCCGTGGCTGATCGCGCTGGTCCCGTCGCAGTAGCGCCACACCGTCCAGGTCTGCGCGGGCGACCCGTTGGGCGTGTAGGTGCCGACCCGCTGGCCGTCGGCCTCGTTGTCGTACGGCAGGTCCAGCGCGCCGCCCCGGTAGGTGGCGACCTCGGTGCGGGTGCTGGTGGGCGGCGGCAGCTGGCCGCAGTCGGTGGTCTGCGCGGCCTGCGCCGCCGGGGCGGCCGCCAGGGCCGCCCCCGCGACGGTCACGGCGGCGCCGAGGCCGGCGACGAGGGCACGGAGGGATGTCATGGGAGTCCTTTCTTCGTACGTACGGAGGGGTCGTGACGCCGTGGTCCGCGGACGGCCGCCTGTCACGCGGCGGCCCGTCACGCGGTGGTCCGTGGTGAGGTGGTCCGTGGTGAGGTGGTCCGTCACGCGGTGACCTGGAAGCCGTGGGCCTTGCCCAGCCGCTCCAGGGTGGTGCGGCCGGGCAGCCCGTCGGCGTCCGCGCCGCCGAAGCCGCAGCGGCGCTGCCACGCGGCGTACGCGGTCATCGTCTTGGTGCCGAAGGAGCCGTCCGCCCACTGGGCGGGCAGCAGCCCCTCGGCGGCCAGGGCGCGCTCCACGGGGATCACGTCGGCGCGGTGCGCAGCCGCGCCCTGGGCGGCGGCCGGGTCGGTGCGGGCGGCGGCGAGCACCCGGGCGAGGCTGACCACGGACCGCAGGTGGGACGGGGAGGGCCGCTGCTTCGCCCCGGCTCCGCCCGCGGCGGCGAAGAGCGCCGCCGGGTCGATCGCGCCCGGGTCCCAGTGGTCGTTGCCCGGAACGTGGACGTGGCCGAAGTGTCCGCCCCTGCCGCGCCAGTCGGTGCGCGACCGGCCGCGCCCGGCCCACACGTCGGGCACGCCCCAGGAGCGCACGGCCGCCATGAGGGCGCCGAAGCGCGGCCCCGGCTTCCAGTAGCCGGTGAACGGGGTCGCTGCGCGGGCCAGGACCTCGATCTGGACGCAGACCCGGCCGGTCCGGTTGGTGCGGGTGTCACCGTCGTTGCGCAGCGCGCGGGCGCTGCGGTCGAGCGGCCCGAACTGGCCGAGCCGGTCGGTGGTGGGGTCGTACAGCAGGTGGGGTTCGCTGCCCTGCCGGATCAGGTACGCGCCGACGGCGTCGAAGGCCGCGTTCCCCGCACCGCTCTCGGTGGTGTGCCAGACCACCCGGGGCGGGAGTTCCGGGCTGTCCATCGGGCCGCCGATCGCGCCGTCGCCGAGGCGGACGACGCCGGGGATCCAGGTCGTTCCCATCGGGTCAGCTCCCGAAGGTCTGCACGTAGCGGCCCCAGTTGCCGCGCTGGCGGGGGCTGTAGCCGATGCCGATGGCGCGGTAGCTGCCGCTGAGGATGTTGGTGCGGTGCCCGGGGCTGTTCATCCACATCCGCATGGCCTCGGGGACGCTGTTGCCCGGGGTGACGTTCTCCGCGCGGGCGGTGTTGCCCGGGTACCCGGCGTCGCTGATGCGGCGGCTGAAGTCGGAGCCGTCGGTGCCGTTGTGCTGGGTGAGGTCGTTCACGGCCATGTCGTTGGCGTGCCGCTGCGCGGCGGCCGACAGGCGGTCGTCGAGCCGCAGGTCGGGGACGCCGGCCCGGCGCCGCTCCTGGTTGACCATGGCGAGCATCTCGCCGCGGAAGTCACCGCCGCCCGGCTGGGGCTGGGGCTGCGGCTGGGGCTGGGGCCGGCTTCCGCCACCGGTCTGGCCACCGGTCTGGCCGGCCGGGACGAGCTGCCAGAGCTGGCCCTGGTTGGCGGGGTCGCGGCGCCAGACGCCGAGCGCGGCGCCCTGGCCGTCGGCGGTGAGGTAGGCGGCGCCCTCGTTGCCGCGGGCGCTGCGCAGCAGGACCCGGCCGTTGCCGCCGTCCTCCAGGTGCCAGCGCTGGTTGTCCTGGCCGTGCTCGCGGACCAGATGGGTCGTGTAGTTGGAGAAGTTGTAGTCCATCACCATGGCCTGGCCGGGACCGTGGGTGTTGTGGGTGAGCTGGGTCTCCAGGAGCCAGGTGCCGTTCTCCTTGGCCCAGAACACCCAGCCCTGGGCGGCGGTGCCGTTGGGCGCCCAGGCCTGGATCCGGTTGCCGTCACTGGCCTGGCTCGCGTTCACGTCGGCGGCCCTGCCGTTCGCCGCGACCAGTGTCCAGACCTGCCCGTTCTGAGGCTGCGTCGTCATGTCGTCCCGTCTCCTGTCGTGTCGTTGACCTGACGGGGCATACGTTCACGGACCCCGGTAGACAGGCGGTCAACGCGCGTAGCGGAGGGGGTGCCGGGGGTGACGGCCCCCCGGTCACCGCTCCGGCCCAGCGCTTCGGACCACCGCTCCGGATCAGTGCTCCGGATCAGCGCTCCGGCAGGCCGCCCAGCAGTGCCCGGACCGCCGCCTCCTCCTCGGTGATGCCGAGCCGTCCGTACACCTCCGCCGCGTCCTGGAGACAGGCCCGGGCCTGGCTGGGGCGGCCGAGGACGGCGAGGGACGAGCCGAGGGTGTGGAGCAGGGCGGCCTCCAGGGCTGCGCTGGTCTTGCGGGCGAGCGGCAGCACCGCCTCGGCGGCCTCAGCGGCGAGCGCGGCCCGGCCGGACTCGGCGTGCAGCCGGGCGGCGAGGTCGCCCGCCGCCGCCTCGAACACGGCGACCTGGAGCCGGGCGAACTCCTCGCGCGCGCCGAGCGCGTGCCCGAGCGCCCCCTCCGGGTCCCCGCACAGCCGCAGCACCCGGGCCAGGTAGTAGCGCCCGGTCGCGGCGGACACCGGTCCGGTGCCGCTCATCAGCCGGGCCCCGCGCTCGGCGGCCCGCCGGGCCTCGTCGAGGCGTCCGGTGTGCGCGGCGTTGAAGGCGAACTCGCCGAGCGCGCTGCCCTCGGCACGTTCGGCGCCGAGCTCCCGGAAGGCCGCGGCGGCCCGGCCTGCGTGCTCGGCGGCCTCGGCGTGCCGGCCGTGGATACGGGCGTTGCCGGCCAGGGTGAGCAGCGCCTTGGCCCGGACCCGTGCGGCGGCGCCGGTGCCGGTGTCGCCGTCGCCGTCGCCGTCGCCGCAGAGGGTGACCGCCCGGGCGATCTCGGCGCGCGACTCCTCGTACCGGTTGACGTGCCAGAGCATGTTGCCGCGCACGTACCGGGCGAGCGCCTGGGGCCCGTGGGCGTCGCGGGCCTCGGCCGCCTCGGCGACCTGGTCCGCGAGGGCGGCGATGACGCTGGTCTGGGTGCGCTCGAAGAGCACCGAGCCCATCTTGTCGACGAGTTCGGCCGCCTGGGCCAGCGGCAGCGCCTCGTCCGCGCAGGCCAGGGCGACGGCCGCGGCGTGCACGGCCGCCTGTTCGCGCATCCAGCGGACGGCGTCGGGCCCGGTCGCGAGCGCCCGGCCGGGGCGGGTGACGGGGGTGCCCAGGAGGCTCTGCTCCGCCGGGTCGACCGAGCGGGCGGCCGTGTCGGCGTTACGGGCGGTCGCCAGGCAGAAGTCGAGCAGCCGGCCCGCCGCCGCGGTGCGCCCGGCGCCGGTCTCCTCCTCGGCGGCCCGGTCGCGGGCGTAGGCGCGCACCAGGTCGTGGAAGCCGTAACGGCCGAAGCCCGGCGACTGGAGGAGGTTGAGGTCGACGAGCCCTTCGAGGAGCTCGTCCGCCTCGGCCTCGGTCCGGTCGAGGAGCGCGGCGGCGCAGGGGAGCGCGATCTCGGGCGCGTCGGGCAGCGAGAGGAGCCGGAAGGCGCGGGCCGCCTCGGGCACGAGCCGGTGGTACGAGAGCGCGAACGTCGCCTCCACCGCCCGCTCCCCGTCGTCGAGGGCGGCGAGCCGCCGCTCGTCGCGGAGCCCTTCGGCGAGCGCGGCGAGGCTGAGCCCGGGGTCGGCGGCGAGCCGGGACGCGGCGATGCGGACGGCGAGCGGGAGGCGTCCGCAGGCCCCGACGATCTCCTCGACGCGGCCGGGTTCGGCCGCGGTCCGCTCGGCGCCCGCGATCCGGGTGAAGAGTTCGGCGGCCTCGGCGGCGGGGAGCGGGTCGATGCGGAGGTGGTGGGCGCCGGCGAGTCCGGGCAGCCGGGTGCGGCTGGTGACGAGGACCGCGCAGTCGGCGGAGCCGGGCAGGAGCGGCTCGACCTGTTCGGGTCCGGCCGCGTTGTCGAGGACGACGAGCACGCGGCGGCCGGTGAGGGCGGAGCGGTAGCAGGCCGAGCGTTCGGCGGTGCCGGGCGGCACCTCCTCCGCGGCGACGCCGAGGGCGCGCAGGAACTCGGCCAGGACGGCGGCGGGTTCGCGCGGCGCCCGGTCGGCGCCGCGCAGGTCGGCGAAGAGCTGCCCGTCGGGGAAGCGCCCGGCCGCCCGGCGGGCCGCGTGCACGGCGAGGCTGGTCTTGCCGACGCCGCCCATGCCGTCGAGGGCGGACACCACGACCGCCCGGCCGCCGGCCCCGGCGAGCCGTTCCGCGAGCTCGTCGACGGCGCCGCCGCGGCCGGTGAAGTCCGGCAGGTCCGCCGGGAGTTGCCGGGGCGCCTGCCAGGCGGGCCCGGGCTGCGCGGCCGGTGCGGGCAGCAGCGCGGGGTCGTCGCGCAGGATGCGCAGCTGGAGCCCGGCGGGCGAGTCGGGCCCCCGGTCGCCCGGGGGCAGGTCGCCCCGGGCGTCCTCGAAGACGGCGAGCGCCTCGGCGGTGCGTCCGGCCCGGTGCAGGGCGCGCATGAGGACCGCGACGAGCCGGGGGCGGCCCGGGTGCTCCAGGCAGAGCGCGGCGGCCTCGGCGGTGAGCTCGGCCCGGTCGGCGAGCTCGACGTCCAGTTCGAGCCGCCGCTCCAGCACGCCGAGCCGCTCCTCCCCGAGCCGCGCCCGCACGGCCTCGGCGTGCGGCCCCCCGACCCCGGCGAGCGGCTCCCCGACCCACAACCCCAGCGCGGCCCGCAGCAGTTCCCGCACGCGGGCGGACCCGGCGAGGGAGGAACCGACCGGTTCGACGGACCCCATGAGGGCGGAACCGACCGGTTCGCAGGGCCCGGCGGGCGCCCCCGCGACCCGTTCGACGGACCCGTCGGCCGCCCCCGCGACCCGTTCGACGGACCCGGCGGCCGCCCCCGCAACCCGTTCGACGGACCCGGCGGCCGCCCCCGCAACCCGTTCGACGGACCCGGCGGCCGCCCCCGCCCGCTCGGCCTCACCCAGCAGCCGTCGCCACTCCCCCCGGTCCACCCACGCCCCCGGCGCCCGCAGCGCGTACCCGTCCCCGACGCGGACGATCGGGGACTCGTCGAGGTGCGGGCGGAACGCGGACCGCAGCCGGTAGACCAGGAGTTGGAGGGCCTTGCGCGGATCGGCGGGACCGGCGCCCCCGCCCCAGACGCCCTCGGCGAGGACGTCGTGCGCGACCGCGCGTCCGGAGGCGTCGAGCAACACGGCCAGCAGGGCGCGCTGTTGCGGCCGGCCCAGGTCGAGCTCCTGGTCTCTGTACCAGGCCCGCAGGGGTCCGAGCAGCGCGAACTTCAGCCTTCCCGTGTCCCCGGCCTCTCCCGGCGCTCCCGGCCGCCCCGCGGCCCGCTCCTCCCCCGCCGCCCCCGCGACCCCCCGCTCCCTCGTCTCCCCCTTCTCCCCCGTCCGTCCCGCGGCCCGGCCGCCCATGACTCCCGTCACTTCCCTGTCCCATCCCCGATGACCTGTGGCTTTCCCCCTCGGACCGCCCTCCGGCGCGCGACGCGCCCACGGCGCGCAACCCCATCGGGGGGCGTGGTCCGGCCGCCTATGATGCGGCACGCAACCTGCGACGGACTCATGGCTGACGGGGGTGTCATGGGACTCGAATTCGCCATTCTCGGCCCGCCCCGCGCGTGGCACGACGGGCACGAGCGCGCGCTCGGACGCCCGCAGCAGCGCGCGCTGTTGTGCGCCCTGCTGCTCGCGCCCGGCGAACTCGTGCCCACGCAGCGGCTGATCACCGCGCTGTGGGGCGAGGACGACGAGGGCTGGCCCAAGGACCCGGTCGGCCAGATCGGCACGCACGCCCACCGGCTCCGCCGGGCGCTCGACGCGCCGGACGCTCTGCTCGGCTCCTCGGGCGGCTACCGGCTGGCGATCGCCCGCGAGGCGGTGGACGTCTTCCGGTACGAGGACGAGGCCGCCCGCGCCACGGCCCTGCTGCGGGGCGACCCGGAGGCGGCCCGCGAGCTGGCGGTCACGGCCCTCGGCCGCTGGCGGGGCGGCCCGCTCGACGGGGTGCCGGGGCCGCTCGCCCGGCGCACCCGGGACCGGCTCACGGCCTCCCGGCACGCGGTGCGGATGACCCTGTACAAGGCGGAGCTGGCGCTGGGCCGGCACGCCGAGGCGCTGCCCGCGCTGCGCGAACTGGCGGCGGCGCACCCGGAGGACGAGGAGGCCCACCGGCTCTGCCTGCTCGCGCTGTACCGGTGCGGGCGCCGGCCGGAGGCGCTCGCCCTGTTCGCGGCGCTGCGCGAGCGGCTCGACCGGCGGCTCGGGATCGACCCGGGCGGCGCGGTGACCGCGCTGTACGGGCGGATCCGCCGGGACGACCGCTCGCTGGCGGTGCCCGCTCCGCCGCGCCGCCCGGCGCGGCCCTGCCAGCTGCCCCCGGACATCCCCGACCTGGTCGGACGCGGGGCCCAGGTCCGGGAGGCGGAGCGGCTGCTGCGGGCCGGCAGCCCGGTGGTGGCGGTCTCGGGGCCGTACGGGACGGGCACGTCGACCCTCGCGGTGCACCTGGCGCACCGGGTGCGGGACGCCTTCCCGGACGGGCAGTTGTACGCGCGGGGCGACGCGGTCGGGGACGTACGGGAGGTCATGGCCGGTTTCCTGCGGTCCCTGGGCGAGCGGCCGCCCGAGGACGCGTGCGCGGGGGCGCTCGGTGCCCGCTACCGGGCGGCGCTCGCGGGCCGCCGGGTGCTGGTGCTGCTCGACGGGGCGCCGGAGCCGGGGGTGCTGCTGCCGGACGTGGCGGGGTGCGCGGCGCTGGTGGCGGAGACGGGCGGGGAGCTGGCGGCGGAGGTGGCGCGGCTGCGGATCGGGCCGCTGGAGCCGGACGACGCGTACGAGCTGCTGGTCCGGATCGCCGGCCGGGACCGGATCCACCGCGAGTCCGGCGCGGCGCGCGAACTGGCCGCGCTGTGCGGGCATCTGCCGGCCCGGCTGCGTACGGCGGCGGCCCGGCTCGCGGCGCGTCCGCAGTGGTCGGTCGCGGACCTGGTGGGCCGGCTCTCGGCGTGAGGCACGACGGCGGGACAACACGGCGGCAGGACGCACGGCGGCCCCGGCCGGAGAAGGGGTCCGGCCGGGGCCACGTTCGGGGGGCGGGGCGGGGCGGGGGGCCCGCGGGTCAGGTCAGTAGAGGTCCGACTGGATGATGTCGCGGGACGTCTGGGTGAAGCTCCGCGCGGTCATGCCGCTGAAGGTGCCGCACTGGCGGTTGGTGTACCAGATGCTGAGCCCCTGCTCGTTGGTGACCTGGAGGCAGGCGTAGGCGCTGCCGCCCTTGTACCAGCCGCGGGAGGAACACTCGCGGACCCCGTCGGCGGCGTAGACGACGAGCCGGCCGTCGTTCTTCATGACCGCCTTGGCGCCGCAGCCGACCGTGTTCGAGGCCCACATGGGCGTCGCGCGGGACCAGTCGCCCGCGTTCATGGTGCGGTAGAAGACCAGGTTGCCGTCGCCCTGCATGATCAGCCGCGCGTAGTCGGTGCTGACGTGCCAGCCCGGGTAGAGCGGCTCGTCGCCCCACAGGGTGTGGGTGCCGCCGTCGTACGCGGCCTGTGCCGTGCCCGATCCCGCGAGCGTCCCGGCCAGCGCCAGCAGCCCCGCCGCCACGGCCCCCGCCGTCCTGCGCAGCGTCTTCTTCACGATCGTCATCCCCGTCGCCTTTCTGTGGTCCGGCTTGCGCGCCGATCCTCGGAGACGGCGGTAGACAAACGATGAACGTCCGATCGGCGGACATGCGTACGGGCCCTCGTGCTCCCCCGTACGCCACGCGCGCCCCCTTGTTGGCGGGGCGGCCCGGTGTCACTCTGAGACTCCCCCCACTTGTGAACTTGTGAAAGAGTTCTCTAACAGGAGGTGGTCCCCTCCATGTTCGTCCGCGACGCCATGAGCACGGTGGTCCTCACCATCGGCCCGGCCCATACCCTCCGCCAGGCGGCCCGCCTGATGTCGGCGCGCCGCGTCGGCGCCGCCGTCGTCCTCGACGCCGACGCCGGCGGGCTCGGCATCCTCACCGAGCGCGACATCCTCAACGCCATCGGCCGGGACGGGGATCCCGACCACGAGACCGCCGACGCCCACACCACCAGGGACGTCGTCTTCGCCGCCCCGACCTGGACCCTGGACGAGGCCGCCGAGGCCATGACCCGCGGGGGCTTCCGCCACCTGGTGGTCCTGGACGACCACGGGCCGGTGGGCATCGTCTCCGTGCGCGACATCATCCGCTGCTGGATGCCGGTGCAGAGCGCCGCCTGAGGACGCGAGAGGGCCGGATCCCCGTACGGATACGGGAATCCGGCCCTCTACCACCTACGGCAGGCGCTCTCAGCCACGCAGGGCCTGGACCGCGGCGTCGAGCCGCTTGCCGAAGTCACCGTCCGCCTTGCGGAAGTTGCCGATCGCCCGCTCGGCGATGTCGTCGCGCGAGACCTTGGCGATGAAGCCCGCCAGGTTCTCCACCAGACGGCCCTTCTCGTCCTCCGACATCAGCCGGTAGAGGTTGCCCGCCTGCACGAAGTCGTCGTCCTCGGCGTGCGAGGGGGCGGCGTGGTCGCCGGTGAGGCCGGAGACGGCGGCGGGCTGCCACAGCGGGCGGTCGGTCTGGTGCGGGCCGCCGAAGCTGTTGGGCTCGTAGTTCTTCGCCCCCGCGTGCCGGCCGTCGTAGAGGAAGCCGTCACGGGAGTGGGTGCGCGCCTCGGTGGCGTGCGGGCGGTTCACCGGCAGGTGGTCGGCGTTGATGCCGACGCGGTAGCGGTGGGCGTCGCCGTACGCGAAGAGGCGGCCCTGCAGCATCTTGTCCGGGGACGGGCCGATGCCGGGCACGAAGTGCGCCGGGGAGAAGATCGACTGCTCGACCTCGGCGAAGACGTTCTGCGGGTTGCGGTTGAGTTCGAGCCTGCCGATCTCGATCGGCGGGTAGTCCTCGTGCGGCCAGACCTTGGTGAGGTCGAAGGGGTTGAAGCGGTAGTTCGCCGCGTCGGCCGCGGGCATGATCTGCACCTGCACGGTCCAGGTCGGGAAGTCGCCGCGCTCGATGGACTCGCGCAGGTCGCGCTGGTGGGAGTCCGGGTCCTCGCCGGCCAGGCGGTTGGCCTCGGCCTGGGTGAGGTTCTTGATCCCCTGGTCGGTCTTGAAGTGGTACTTGACCCAGAAGACCTCGCCGGCCTCGTTGTTCCACTGGTAGGTGTGCGAGCCGTAGCCGTTCATGTGGCGGTACGAGGCGGGGATGCCGCGGTCGCCGAAGAGCCAGGTCACCTGGTGCGTGGACTCGGGGCTCAGACCCCAGAAGTCCCAGACGTTGTCCGCCTCCTGCGAGCCGGTGTACGGGTCGCGCTTCTGGGTGTGGATGAAGTCGGGGAACTTGATGGCGTCCTTGATGAAGAACACCGGGGTGTTGTTGCCGACGAGGTCGTAGTTGCCCTCCTCGGTGTAGAACTTCAGCGCCCAGCCGCGCGGGTCGCGCACGGCGTCGGCCGCGCCGAGGTTGCCGGCGACGGTGGAGAAGCGCAGGAAGGTCTCGGTCTGCTTGCCGACCTCGGAGAGGAACGCGGCCCTGGTGTACGCCGTGACGTCGGCCGTCACCGTGAAGGTGCCGTAGGCGCCCGCGCCGCGCGCGTGGACGACGCGCTCCGGGATGCGCTCCCGGTTGAAGTGGGCGAGCTTCTCCAGGAGCAGCTGGTCCTGGACGAGGACCGGTCCGCCGAGGCCCGCGGTCTCGCTGTTCTGGTTGTCGGCGACCGGCGCCCCGGCCTCGGTGGTGAGCGGTCCCTGCGTCACGTGCGCCTCCTGCGTCGGTTGTGCGGCAAACCTGCGAGCCCTGTCCTGAGCCTTTGCTGTACTCGACCCTACAATAGACATTGTCTAAGTCAAGCCATTCTCCAAAGTCACACCCGTTCGGGACACGCTCCCCCCGACTGTTAGGCTGACCCCCATGAGTGACCTGTTGGAACGACTGCGCGGCCGCGGATGGCGGATGACCGCGCAGCGGCGTGTCGTGGCCGAGGTCCTCGACGGGGATCACGTGCACCTGACCGCCGACGAGGTCCACGCCCGCGCCGTCACGAGGCTGCCGGAGATCTCCCGGGCGACCGTCTACAACACGCTGGGCGAGATGGTCACGCTCGGCGAGGTGCTGGAGGTCGCGACCGACGGACGCGCCAAGCGCTACGACCCGAACGCCCACCGGCCGCACCAGCACCTGGTCTGCGGCCGGTGCGGTGCGATCCGCGACGTGCACCCGGCCGGCGACCCGCTGGCCGACCTGCCGGACGCGGAGCGCTTCGGCTTCACCATCTCGAACGTCGAGGTCACCTACCGGGGCATCTGCCCGAGCTGCGCGACGACCGCGTAGCCGTCCGCCGACCCGTACGGAGAAGGCCCCCGCCAGAACGGCGGGGGCCTTCCCGTTTCCTCGCGGACCGAGGTCCGGGAACGACGAAAGCCCGGATCCGCTTCCGGATCCGGGCCTTCGTGCTACTGAGTAGCGGGGACAGGATTTGAACCTGCGACCTCTGGGTTATGAGCCCAGCGAGCTACCGAGCTGCTCCACCCCGCGTCGGTGAACCCAACCTTACGGGACCGTTCGGAGCAGGGCAAATCAGTAATGCGGGTGACGCCTGTGACCCCCGTTACGCCGTGAGCTCCTGGTGCAGCGCCTCGCTGAGCCGAGCCGCCCGCTCCGCCACCTCCGCCGGACCGAGCTCCACCGCGCGGGCGCACCAGCGGCGCCCCTCGGTGAGCTCCCCGCGGCGCGCCGCGAGCAGGGCGAGCCGCAGCGCGGCCCGGCCGTGACCGGCGTGCGCGGCGCGCGTCCACCACAGGGCCGCCTCCCGCTCGCCGCCCTCGCGGGCGAGCAGCAGGCCGAGGTTGAAGGCGCCGTTGCGGGAGCCCGCCTCGGCCGCCTCCCGGTACCAGCGGGCCGCCTCGGCGACGTCGCCGCGCCCGGCGGCGAGCATGCCGACCCGGACCTGGGCACGGCGGTGGCCCTGCTGGGCGGCGCGCTCGTACCACTCCTCGCACTCGCTCTTCTCCTCGCGCGGCGCGCCGAGCACCGGCGGGCCGGGCGCGGGACGGCGCGCGTCGAGGACCGAGGCGAGCCGGAAGGCCGCCTCGGCGCTGCCGCCGCCCGCGGCGCACCGCAGGTGGCGCTCGGCGCCCTGCTCGTCGCCGTCGCGCAGGCAGGCGATGCCGACCTGGAGCGCGGCCTCGGTGTGCCCGGCCGCCGCGGCCCGCTCGTACCAGCTCAGCGCCGTACGGTCGTCGTCGCGGCCGGCGTGCAGGATGCCCAGGTTGAAGGCGGCGTCGACGCTGCCGGCCTCGGCGGCCTTGGAGAACCAGGGCTCGGCGCCACCCGCGTCGCCGGCCTGCAGGAGCAGCACGGCGAGCGCGTTGGCCGCCTCCCGGTGGCCGGCGTAGGCCGCGCGGCGGTACCACTGCTCGGCCTGGGCGGTGCGCTCCTGCGCGGCGCAGAGCAGGCCGAGGTTGTAGGCGCCGTTCACGTCGCCCGCGTCCATGGCGGCCCGGTACCAGCGCTCGGCGGTCTGCTGCTCCCCGCGGGCGGCGTGCAGCGCTCCGAGCGCGTTGGCGGCGTTGCCGTCGCCGTCCTGGGCGGCCCGCAGCCACCACACGGCGGCGCTCTCCTCGTCGCCGGCGTCGCGCAGCAGGAAGCCGAGCGCGCAGGCGGCCTTGGCCTCGCCGTCCTTGGCGGAGCTCAGGTACCAGCGCCCGGCCTCCTTGAGCTCGCCGCGCTTCTCCAGGAGGACGCCCAGGTGCAGGGCGGCCCGCCGGTGTCCGCGCGCGGCGGCCTGCCGGAACCACTGCTCGGCCTCGGTGAGCCCGCCCTTCGGCGCGGCGGCGCCCTCCCCGGCGGGGGCGGCGCCGTCGGCGGCCGTCCGCAGTCCGGTGGCGGTGTCGTAGGTGTGCGGGCCGCGGGCCGGCTCGGTCGCCCGCCGCTCCAGGGAGAGCGCGAGCCGGTAGGCGGCCTCGCGGTGCCCCTGCTCGGCGGCGGCGCGCAGCCAGCGCTCGGCGCCGACGTCGCTGCGGTGCTCCAGGAGGTCGGCGAGGGCGTACGCGCCGAGGGCGTGGCCCTGCTCGGCGGACTGGCGCAGCCAGTACTCGGCGCCGGGCTCGTCGCCGCGCTCGCGGTGGTGGCGGCCCAGGGCGTGCGCGGCGGGCGCGGAGCCGGCGACGGCGGCGACCCGCCACCAGCCGGCGGCCTCGTCCGGGTAGCCGCGCTGGTGCAGCAGCACGCCCAGGTTGTTCGCGGCGGCGCGGTCGCCCTCGGCGGTGGCACCGCGCAGATACGGCTCGGCGCCGTCCAGGTCGCCGCGGCGCAGCAGCAGCGCGCCGAAGACGCTCATCGACGCGGCGTCGCCGCTCTCGGCGGCACGCCGGTGGCGGGCCTCGGTCTCGGCCTCGGTCTCGTGTTCGGCGGTGGTGTCGACGGTCTCATCGACGGCCCCCGCGGCCTCGATGATCTCGTCTGCGGCGTTCCTCGCGTGCCGCTGCACAAACCGCCCTGTCTCCAACAGAGTTGCCCTGTCCCCCATAAATACCATCGTCGCACCACCCGCAACCCGCGTACACCTGGTATAGCTCAGCCGGTGAGGTCACTTCAGCGTTTTGTCGACATGCCCACAGAGAGACAAGTCAAACACGGATCACCCCAACTCGCCCCCTCCGCACCGCTCTTCGGGGCACGCGCCCCCTCCTCAGGACATGACGAAGGCCCGAATCCAGATGGATCCGGGCCTTCGTCTTCAGTAGCGGGGACAGGATTTGAACCTGCGACCTCTGGGTTATGAGCCCAGCGAGCTACCGAGCTGCTCCACCCCGCGTCGGTAGGTACAACCTATCACGACGCGGGGGCGGGGCTGACCGGGCCGGTCTGCGGTCCTCATCCCCCCGGGTTCGCCGGCGGGCTCGCCGAGCTGCTCGGGGTGGCCTTCGGCGTGGGCTTGGCGCCCCCGGCGGGGGTCTGGAGCTTCGCCCCCGCGTCGGCCGCGCGCTGCAGCGCGTCCTGCAGGTCCGCCTGGGCCTTGCCGTACGCCGTCCAGTCGCCCTTCTGGAGGGCGGCCTCGCCGTCGTCGTACGCCTTCTGCGCGTCCGCGATCGCCTGCTTGAGCGCGGCGTCGTTGCTCGCCGGCGGCGTCGGCTTGGTCGTGCCCGGCGGCTGGGTCGGCGGCGGGGTGTTGCCCTCGACCCCGAAGACCGCGTTCAGCGCCTCCGTGAGGGTGTTCTCGAACACCGTGGTGTCCTTGGTGGTGTCCCCGTCCGGCTGGTCCGCGTCCACGTAGGACACCGCGACCTTCTTCAGCAGCGGGTACTGCGCGTTGCGGCCCTGGGCGTACACCGGCTCGACGTAGAGGAAGCCGCCGTCGAGCGGCACCGTGAGCAGGTTGCCGTACAGGATGTCGGAGTCGGCGCCCTTCATGTCCCGCACGAAGGTCGCCACGGACGGAAGGCTGTTGAGCTTGTTCTGCACCTGCTGGGGTCCGGGGACGTCCGAGGTGACTCTCAGCAGCCTTATCTTGCCGTAGTCCTTGCTGTTGGCGTCGGCGTCCACCGCCATGAAGGCGCCCAGGTTGGGCCGCCCGGCCGGGGTGAACGTCGTCGTCAGAGAGAACTGCTCGGACGGCTCCCCGGGCATCTTCATGCTCAGGTAGTACGGCGGAACCGCGTTGCCGTCCTTGTTGGTCGGGTCGTCCGGCACCTGCCAGGCGTCCGAGCCGCTGTAGAACTGGGCCGGGTCCTGCACGTGGTAGCGGGTGAGCAGCTCGCGCTGGACCTTGAACATGTCCTGCGGGTAGCGCAGGTGCTTCATGAGGTCGGCGTCGATCTCCGAACGGTCCTTGACCGTGCCGGGGAAGGCCTTCATCCAGGTCTTGAGGACCGGGTCCTGCTCGTCCCACTGGTAGAGGTTCACCGTGCCGTCATAGGCGTCGACGGTGGCCTTCACCGAGTTGCGGATGTAGTTGACCTGGTTCTGCTGGGCGACGACCGCGCGCTGCTGGTTGCCGACCGTCAGGGAGTCGGCCGTGGTGTCGCCGAGGGTGGTGCGCGAGGCGTACGGGTAGCCGTTGGTGGTGGTGTACGCGTCGACGATCCACTGGATGCGCCCGTCCACGACCGCCGGGTAGGCGTCGCCGTCGATGGTCAGCCAGGGGGCGACCGCCTCGACGCGCTCCTTGGGCGTGCGGTTGTACAGGATCCGCGAGCCGTCGCCGATGGCCCCCGAGTAGAGGATCTGCGGCTCGCTGAACGCGACCGCGTAGGCGGCGCGGTTGAAGGTGTTGGAGAGGCTGACCCCGCTGTTGCCCTGGTAGCTGGTGGTCTTCTCGCCGTTCTCCTCGTAGTCGAGCTCCTTCTGGGGCCCGCCCACGATCGAGTACTGGTCGGTCTTCTCGCCGTAGTAGATGCGCTGCTCGTACGGGCCGAGCATGCCCGTGGTCGGCAGCCCCGACTCGGTGAAGATCGGCGACCCGTTGGCGTCCGTCTGGGTACCCGTGGCCATGATCGCGCCGTAGCCGTGGGTGTAGGTGAAGTGGTCGTTGATCCAGTTCCGCTTCGGGATGCCCTTGATGTTCAGCTCACGCAGGCCGACGACGGTGTCCTTGCCCTGGTAGCGGTCGACGTCGAGGGTCAGCGGGAACTGGTAGTACTTCCGCTTCTGCTCCAGCTGCTGGAAGGTCGGCGACACGATGTTCGGGTCGATCAGCCGGTAGCTGGCCGCCGTGTCGGCGTCCGCGCGGAGCTGGTCCTTGGCCTTGACCGTCGACTTGCCCGAGTAGTTCTCCGGCTCGGTGGAGTCGATGTCGTACGCCTTGCGCGTCGCGTCGATGTTCTTCTGGATGTACGGCGCTTCCTTGGCCTGCTCGTTCGGCTGGACCTGGAACTTCTGCACGATGGCCGGGTACAGGCCGCCGATCAGGATCGCCGACAGCACCATCAGGCCGAAGCCGATCACCGGGAGCTGCCAGGTGCGCCGCCACAGGGTGGCGAAGAACAGCAGGGCGCAGATCACCGCGATGCAGAACAGGATCGTCTTCGCCGGAAGGTAGGCGTTGGCGTCCACGTACCGCAGGCCGGTCCAGTTGCCGGTGGCCTTGAAGTCGCTGGACTTCACCGCCAGGCCGTACCGGTCCAGCCAGTACGCCACGGCCTTCAGCGACACGAAGACGCCCAGCAG
This sequence comes from Streptomyces showdoensis, assembly GCF_039535475.1. Classification (NCBI taxonomy): domain Bacteria; kingdom Bacillati; phylum Actinomycetota; class Actinomycetes; order Kitasatosporales; family Streptomycetaceae; genus Streptomyces; species Streptomyces showdoensis. The sequence goes on from NZ_BAAAXG010000026.1 coordinate 343,535, forward strand.
CACCGACAGGTGTCCGGTCGCCGCCGCCGTGGCGCGGGCGCCCGGGCTGGTGACGCGCAGTCCGCCGTACAGGTAGTGCGTGAGGGCCGCCGCGATCAGCGAGAGCACGGTGGCGCCGAAGCCGAAGGCGAGCAGGAAGCGGTACCAGGGCAGGTCGAAGGCGTAGAACGCCACGTCCAGCTGGAACTGCGGGTCCTTCTGCCCGAAGGAGACCCCGTTCACCCACATCAGCCAGGTGCGCCACTGCCCGGAGGCGGAGGCGCCGGCGATCAGGCCGACCAGGGCCGTGACGGCGAGCAGCACCCACTTCTTGAAGGGGGCGAGACCCATCCGGTAGCGGTCGAGGCTCTGCTGCTCCATCGACATCGCGCTCAGCGGCGGCCGCAGCCGGTACGCCAGCCAGATGTTCAGTCCGACGGCCAGCGCCATGAGCAGACCGAAGACCAGGAAGAGTCCGATCTTGGTCCACAGCGTGGTGGTGAACACGGACGAGTAATGGACGGAACGGAACCAGAGCCAGTCCGTCCAGAATCCGGCGAACATCACGAACAGCATGGCGAGGACGGCCAGCACGCCCAGCGTCATGAGCAGCGTACGGGCCCGCCGGGACGGCCGGCCGACTCTGATCCTTGGCCCGGACGGACCTGTGCCGCCTCCGCGGTCCGGCATCTGGAAAGCCAACGTGCGCCCCTCGAGGTTGATGCGTCGATAAGCAGGCTCCGCGATCGTAGAGCCCACTGGTGCAACTTACTGAGGCTTTACCGAGTTCCCGTCGCTCCCACCGTTCTGGGCGTTCCGCCCGTACTCCTCGGGTGCCCCCTGGTCTTCCCCGGGTGGCCCGAGGGTGGTCCCCGGGTGGTCCCTGGGTGCTCCCCGGGTGCTCCCCGGGTGCTCCCTCGGCGGAAGTTCCGCGGAAGAGGGGGGAGGATGTTGTCCATGTCCAACGTTTCCCCCTCCGGCCCCCAGATGGCCGCGAGCCCCCTCACCCGCGCCGTGCTCGAGATCGACGAGTACGCCTCGGGCCTCGGCTGGGACCAGCCGGCCCGTCTCTTCGCCCTGGTCGACACCGCCAAGCTGCGCGCCCAGGAGCCCTCGCTCGCCTCCCAGCTCGGCCTCGGCGCCGAGGCCGCCGCCGGCTACACCCCGATCGAGCAGGACCAGCTGCCCCGCGGCAAGGCCCTCGACGAGTTCCTCGGCACGATCGCCTGGCCCGACGCGGTGACCGGCTGCGCGCTGACCGTGGAGCGGATGATGCTGCCGCCGTCCGCCGAGGCCGCCGTGCCCAAGGACCTGGGCGGGGCCGCGCTGGCCAAGTGGGTGGCCCGGCACCCGGACCGCCAGGAGGTCCGGATGACCGTGGCCGTGCTGCGCGACGGCTCCCGCGAGGCGGCGATCCGGCTGCGCGAGAAGGACTCGCCGAACGAGGTGCTCACCGGCCCCGACCTGGTGCCGGGTCTCGCCGAGGCGCTGTCGGCGACCTTCGCCTCCTGAGCGGCGCCGGTCGCCCGGAAGAGCCCGGAGGAGCCCGGAAGCCCGGGGTTCAGCTCTTGGAGCAGCTGGGCAGGGACGCGGTGTCGCCCTTGCGCAGCTTCTCCAGGGCCTTGGTCGCGTCGTCGATGGTGCCCACCTTGACGAGGGTGAGGCCGTCGGGCGTGTCGGCGGCCGCGGCCGCGCAGTTGTCCGCCGGCGTGAGGAAGTACTCGGCGCCCGCGTCCCGCGCGCCGACCAGCTTCATCTCGATGCCGCCGATCGGGCCGACCTTGCCCTTGTCGTCGATGGTGCCGGTGCCGGCGATGAACTTGCCGCCGGTCAGGGACTCGGGGGTGAGCTTGTCGACGATGCCGAGCGCGAACATCAGACCGGCGCTGGGGCCGCCGACGTCGGCCAGGTTGATGTCGATGGTGAACGGGAAGACGTGGTCGGTGCCGGCCTGGATGCCGACGATGGCCCGGTCGCCCTCCTGTGACTTCACGGTGGTGATGACCACCTTCTGGGTCGTCGTGGCGTCCTTGTGGGCCTTCTCGGCCGCGGCGGCCTCCTTGGCCGGGACGATCGTGAACTCGACGTCCTCACCGGGCTTGCGCTTGGTGACCTGCTTGGCGACGTCGCCGGGCTCCTTGACGGCCACCCCGTCGACCGCGCGGATCACGTCGCCGGCGTGCAGCCTGCCCTCGGCGGGGGTGTCCTTGACGACGGTGGCGACGACGACCCGGGTGGTCACCGGGATGCCCAGCTCCCCGAGGGCCGCGACCTTGGCGCTCTCCTGGGACTGGCTGAACTCCTCGGCGTTCTCCTGGCTCGACTGCTCCTCGGTCTTGCCGTCCGGGTAGAGCGTGTCGTGCGGGACCACGACGCTGTCGTGGGCGAGCCAGCCGTAGACGGCCTCGACCGCGTTCATGTTGTAGTCCGCGCCGGTGACCCGGACCGTCGTCATGTTGAGGTGGCCGGTGGTCGGGTAGGTCTGACGACCCGAGATCTGGAGGACCGGCTCGCCGCGTGCCTCGCCGAGCGTGTTCACCGTCGGACCGGGGCTCATCTCCGAGTACGGCACCGGGATGAGGACGCCCACGCAGAGCAGCGTGATCAGGACCAGGGTGGAGGCGAGCATCGTCGCGGTGCGGCGTGGCATGGAACGACAGTACGGGACCGGCCTGTGAGTGCGCCTTCGGGGCTCAGCCGGTGGTGGTGCTCGTGGCGGGGGTCGGCGCCGCGGCCGCGGGGGCCGGCTCGTGCTCCGGGCGGGCCGAAGCGGAGGCGGTCGTGTGGGACCGCTCCATGGCGTCCCGGAACCTCGCGTAGCCCGCGAGCTCGGCGACGTCACCGATGGTCTTGTTGCGTGAAGCCCAGCTTCCCCATATCGCCGCGCCGACGACTGCGAAAAGCGGAATCAGCAACCAGGCGAGCGCTGCCATCCCGACCTCCCATCCCCGATGGTCCCCAGTGAGTTGATCAGCAGATTATTCATCCGCGGAATCAACGCTCATGCCTGGGGGGCGGTTACGCAAATCGGGGCGTTCGACTACAGGTCGTCGGCGTGGCTCCTTGCCAGCGGGCCCTCACTCCTCGTGTTCGCGAGACTCCCCGGGCGAGCGCGTCAGCAGGCGCCGACCCACTCCTCGGTACCGTCCGAGAAGGTCTGGTGCTTCCAGATCGGGACCTCGTGCTTGAGGTCGTCGATGAGCTTGCGGCAGGCCTCGAAGGCCTCGCCGCGGTGCGGGCAGGAGACGGCGACGACGACCGCGATGTCACCCACACGGAGGTCACCCACCCGGTGGACGGCGGCCAGGGCGCGGACCGGGTAGTCGGCCACGACCTTCTCGGCGACCCGGCGCAGCTCGGCCTCGGCGCTGGGGTGGCAGGAGTAGCCCAGGGCGTCGACGTCGGCACCGCCGTCGTGATTGCGGACCGTGCCCACGAAGAGGGTCGTGCCGCCGGCGGCGTCGTCGCCGACCGCGCGGAAGACCTCGTCGACGGAGAGCGGGGTGTCGCGGATCGCCAGGAGCCTGATCGGGTCGTCCGCGCCCAGCTCGCCGGGGTGGTCGCTCGGGTGGGCGTGCGTGTCTGCCATGCCGTCCATCGTGCCGCACCGCACGGACATCGCGGAATAGCGCTTTCGACCGGCGGCGCCGGCCCTCCGTAGGAGGGTCCTACAGGCCGCGCCGCTTCCGCATCTGCCGGACCAGGGCCGCCGTGCCGAGCAGCGCCACCGTGGCACCGGCCGCGCCCGCCGCCGTCGCGTCCTTGCGCCCGAGCCGGCGTCCGGCGACGGTGTGCCGGCCCTGGACCTCCTCCAGGAGCGCGGCGAGCACCTCCTCGTTGGTCCACTGCGGCCGCCAGCCGGCGTCGTGCAGCCGCCCGACGCTGACCACCCAGGGGTGCATGGTGTACGCCAGGTCGCCCGCCGGGGACGGGGTGAGCCCGATCCGGTGCAGCCGGGCAGCCGCGCCCAGGGCGACGGCCGAGGGCAACTCCATGCGGCGGATGCCGGACAGCTCCTCGACCTCCTCCTGCTCCAGCCAGCCCTCGCAGCCGACCGCGAACTCGCCGTCGACCTTCTCCAGGGCCGCGTACTCCAGGGCGCCGACCAGGTCGTCGACGTGGCAGAACTGCCAGGTGGGGCGGGATCCGGCGACGACGAGCAGCCGGGGCGACTCGAAGTAGCGGGTCAGCGCCGTGTCCGTACCGCCGATCAGGACGGCGGGCCGCACCACGGTCACGTTGAGTCCGGGGTGGGCGCGGGGCGCGCGGCGTCCCAGGCGCTCGATCTCCAGGAGGTCCCCGACCCCGGTGGCCTCGGCGGTGGCGCGCAGCTCGGCGTCCTCGGAGAGCGGGATGTCGTTGTCGGGCAGGGCCCCGTAGACCATCGTGGAGGTGCACAGCACCACCCGGTGCACCCCGGCCGCGGCGGCGGCGGTGAGCACGGTCTGGGTACCGCGCACGTTGTAGGCGGTCCGGGCGGCCGGGTCGGTCTCCAGGTCGAGGTCGACGGCCAGGTGCACGACCACGTCCGCGCCGCGCAGCTTCTCGGCGATGGCCGGATCGCGTACGTCGAGGATGTGCCACTGGGCCTCGGACACCTCGCCCCGGCGCTCGTCGATGGCGATGACCTGCTTGATCTCCTCCGAGGCGGCGAGACGCCTGGTCAGGAGGTCGCCGACGCCTGTCGCGGCACCGGTGACCGCGACGACGGGGCCGCGCGCGGCGGACCTGGCCGAGTGGTTTCGCGCTGCGCGAACCTGAGGATCTGGGGAACTCACCGGGCGTCTCCAGCGGTTGTCTTCAGTACGTGCGTGAATGACGCGTACGTACCAGGTGGCGTCCATCCTGCCGCAGCCGTCGGCCCGGCGGAGCACCGAGCCCGGATCCGGCACGGATGTCTACGCTGGTGGTGTGGAGTCGGGGAGGCGAGCCGAGCCGAGAACCCGCCGTCGGAAGAGAAAGCCGGCGGCCCTACGAGCCGAGGAAACCTGTGAGTGACACCCCATTCGGATTCGGCCTTCCGCCGGAGGAGCCGGAGAACGGCGACGAGGGCAAGAAGAAGGACCCCGCCGGAGGTGGCCAGGGGTCCGGTGGCCAGGGCGGAAACCCGTTCGGTTTCGGCGGGCTGCCCGGCATGGGCGGCGCGGGCGGGGACAACCCGTTCGCCGCGATGTTCGGGTCGCTGAACCCCCAGGACCTGGGCGCGGCCTTCCAGCAGCTCGGCCAGATGCTCAGCTACGAGGGCGGCCCGGTCAACTGGGACATGGCCAAGCAGATCGCGCGCCAGGTGGTCGCCCAGGGCACGCCCGACGGCACCAAGGACGCCAGCGTCGGCCCGGCCGAGAAGTCCGCGGTCGAGGAGGCGGTGCGCCTGGCCGACCTGTGGCTGGACCAGGCGACCTCGCTGCCCTCGGGCGCGAACACGGCGGTGGCCTGGAGCCGTGCCGAGTGGGTCGAGGCGACCCTGCCGGCCTGGCAGCAGCTGGTCGACCCGGTCGCGGAGCGGGTCGGCACGGCGATGGGTGACGTGCTGCCCCAGGAGATGCAGGCCATGGCGGGCCCGCTGATCGGCATGATGCGCTCCATGGGCGGCGCCATGTTCGGCCAGCAGATCGGGCAGGCCGTGGGCGCGCTCGCGGGCGAGGTCGTCGGCTCGACGGACGTCGGTCTGCCGCTCGGCCCGGCCGGCCGGGCGGCGCTGCTGCCGCTGAACGTCGAGGCCTTCGGCAAGGACCTGGGCGTCCCGCCGGAGGAGGTCCGGCTCTACCTGGCCCTGCGCGAGGCCGCGCACCAGCGCCTCTTCGCGCACGTGCCGTGGCTGCGCTCGCACCTGTTCGGCGCGGTCGAGGGCTACGCCCGCGGGATCAAGGTCGACACCTCCAAGCTGGAGGAGGCGGTGGGCCAGCTGGACCCGACCCACCCCGAGCAGCTGCAGGAGGCTCTCCAGCAGGGCATGTTCCAGCCGGAGGACACGCCGGAGCAGAAGGCGGCCCTGGCCCGTCTGGAGACGGCGCTCGCGCTGGTCGAGGGCTGGGTGGACGCGGTGGTCCACGAGGCCGCCAAGACCCGTCTGACCTCGGCGGACGCGCTGCGCGAGACGCTGCGCCGGCGCCGGGCGACCGGTGGCCCCGCGGAGCAGACCTTCGCGACGCTGATCGGCCTGGAGCTGCGGCCCCGCCGGCTGCGGGACGCGGCCCGGCTGTGGGCCTCGCTCACGGACGCGCGCGGGACGGACGGCCGGGACGCGCTGTGGGAGCACCCGGACATGCTGCCGACGGCGACCGACCTGGACGACCCGGACGGCTTCGTGCACCGGGAGCACCTGGACTTCTCCGAGCTGGACAAGATGCTCGGCGAGGCCGCCAAGGGCGACGCGGAGGACGAGGGCAAGGGCGGTTCGTCCGAGTGAGCCTGTACGACGACGCGGTCCTCGTCCTGAAGGAGTACGGGGACCAGCCGGAGCTGCGCGACGTCTATCTGGCGCACCTCGCGGAGCACCCGGACGGCATGTACAAGCCGTGCGCGGCCGGTCACCTCACCAGCAGCGCGCTGGTGATCGACCCTTCGCGCGGGCGGGTGCTGCTGACCCTGCACAAGAAGCTGAACATGTGGCTGCAGATGGGCGGCCACTGCGAGCCGGGCGACCCGACGGTCGAGGCCGCGGCGCTGCGCGAGGCGACGGAGGAGTCCGGTGTCGCGGGTCTGACCCTGCTGCCGGGCGGCCCGGTGCGGCTCGACCGGCACCCGATCCCGGCTCCGTGCAACTGGCACCTGGACGTGCAGTACGCGGCGCTGGCCCCGGCGGGCGCGGAGGCGGCGATCAGCGACGAGTCGCTGGACCTGCGCTGGTTCGCGTACGACGAGGTGGCGGACGTGGCGGACACCTCGGTGGTGCGGCTCCTGGAGAGCACGCTGCGGCGCCTCTGACACCTGCCCACGGGTAAGGGGCGGTCGCCTGGGCGACCGCCCCTTACCGTTGCCGTGCTGCGCGTCAGCTCCAGGCGTTGTTCTGGTTCTGGGCGTGGGCGCCGTGCTGGCCGACGCCGTACTGGGCGGCGAGGCCCTGGCCGATGGCGGCGTGCTGCGGCGGCATGACCTCGCTCGGCTGGACCAGGGCGAAGCCCTGGCCGAGGAAGCTGAGCTCCCAGCCCTCGCCGGTGCCGCCGCGGCGGTGGCGGACGCCCGAGTTGTGCGTCTGGGCCTGCATCTGCACCCGCAGCCCGGTGGACCAGGCGACGATCGCGTCGGCGTCGACGCTGACGTACTTGTCGGGCGTGACCTGCATCATCAGCGGCTGGCCCGAGGTCATCAGGGCGACCTTGCCGCGGCCGGAGATGTTCAGCTGGTACTTGCCGGTGCCGGAGACCCCGTACTGGCTGTCCACGGCGATGACCTCGGTGTGCAGCGTCGAGTCGAGCGCGAGCACGTAGGAGCTGTCGACGGTCAGGCCCTCCTGCTCGACGTCCACCACGTGGATGTCCTGGGCGAGGTTGGCGAAGTAGACCGTGCCCTGGCCGGAGCAGCGCATGAGGTCGAGTCCCTCACCGGTGCGGGCGCGGGCCCGGCGCTGGTTGGCGGACTGGTACTCGCCGTCGAAGTCGACGAGTCCCTGGTAGGCGACCATCGCTCCCTTGCGGGCCAGGATGTCGTCCTGGCCGCCCAGGGTGACCCGCAGCAGCTGCGGGTTCTGGATGACGTACCGTTCCTGGCTCTGCTGTTCGGCGTGGTTGAAAAGCGGGCTCTGCATGATGTGTTCTCGCTCCCCCTCAGCCCCGGACCCGAAGGCGGTCGGAGCTGTCCTCGCTCGGCTGTACGACGACGATTCCCTGGCCGGAGAAGGCCATCTGGTAGGCCTCGCCGCTGCCCCGCCCGATGAGGGAGGAGGCCTTGAAGCTGCGCTTGCCCTTGACCTTGAGCGCCGGGGACCAGGCGACGAGCGCGTCCGGGTCGACGTAGGTCTCGTCGTCGCCGCGGCCGCAGTCGACGACGATCGGGGTGCCGCGCGAGGTGAGGGCGACCCAGCCGGTGCCCGCGACCTGGACGTTGAACAGGCCCTGGCCGGCGAACTTGGCGAGGCCCTTGACCCGCTCGACGCCCCACTGGAGGTGGGCGTCGAAGGCGAGCAGGTTGCTGCCGTTGACGGACAGGGACTCGTTGTTCAGGTTGATGACGACGACGTCGGCGCCGTAGTCGGCCAGGTAGAGCAGTCCGTCGCCGGAGCACTTCATGACCGGGGCGCCCTCGCCGGTGAGCCACTGCTGGGCGACCTGGCGGACGGCGGGCGGGTTGGGCTCGTAGGTGATGAAGCCCTCGTAGGCGATCATCGAGCCGGTGCGCGCGTAGAGGTCCTGGCCGGTGGCCATGGCGACCTTGAGCATGGAGCGCCCGTGGTTCTCCATGCGGGCCGTGACGGGGGTCGGGGCGTAGCCCGCGAGTTGCTGGTTCATGGTTCCGGGCTCCCTCAGACCTCGTAGGGCTGGACGACGATGAAGTTGCCGGGGGCGCCCCGGAACTGGAGGTTCACGGTCTCCCCGCTGTGGCCGGGGTACGCGTTGCGGCGCAGCCGGACCTGGCTGGAGAGGATGACCTGGGAGGCGGACGACCAGGCGACGACGGCGTTGCAGTCGGCGAAGGTGGTCGGCGTGACGGGCAGCACGACGGGGACGCCGTGGGTCTTCACGACGACGGTGCCGGCGCCCTGGAACTGCATGGTGAAGAGGGCGCCGCCGGGGATGCCGTGGCCCTCGATCCGGCGGACCTCGTACTGGAGCGACTCGTCGAAGGCGAGCACGTTCTCGGCGGAGACGCAGATGCCGTCGCCCTGGAGCTCGATCGGGTGCAGATGGGCGCCGTTCTCGGCGAGGAAGACCTGGCCGCGGCCGGTGCAGCGCATCAGCTGCATCTCCTGGCCGGTGGCGTTGCCGACGATCCGGCCGGCGAATCCGGCTCCCTTGTAGGCGAAGTCCACCTTGCCCTGGTACATGACCATCGAGCCCTGGCGGGCGAGCACGGGGGCGCCGCCCATGGCGAGGTCGACCCGCATGAGCTGCTGGTTCTGCGGGGTCCAGCGGGCGCCGGTCGCGGCCTCCTTGTACGGCGCGAGCGCGGCGGCGAGCCCGGCGCCGGCGGCGGGGGCGCCCTGCGGGACGCCCGGCGGCATCCCGTGCTGCGGAGGGAACTGGCCGGGGGGCTGCCCCGGGACCTGGCCGTACTGCGGCTGGCCGTACGGGGCGGGGGCCGGCTGGCCGTAGACCCCGGGCGGCGGGGTCTGGCCGGGCACCTGGCCGTACTGCGGGGGCTGCGGCGGCTGCCCGTACGGCGCGGGCGCCGGGGCGGGCGGGGCCGGGGCGGGCGCCGGGGCCGGGGGCGCCAGCGGCGCGACCATCGTCGGCGCGGTGTGCACCGGCGCGGGCGCCGGAGCGGGGGCCGGGGCCGGCGGGGCGCCGAAGGCGGGGGCCGGAGCGGGGGCGGCGGGCGCGGCGGGCGCGCCGAAGGCCGGCGGCGCGGCGGCCTGGCCGGGCGGGGCGAAGCCCGGGGCGGACGCGGGGGCCTGCTGCGGGGCCGGCTCCTCCTCGGCGACCTCGCCGCCGAAGTTCCGGAGCAGCGCCTCCAGGCCGCCGTCGAAGCCCTGGCCGACGGCGGCGAAGCGCCAGACGTCCTTCAGGTAGAAGTCGCCGAGCATGACCGCGCGTTCGGTGGAGAACTCCGCACCGGTGAAGGCGTAGCGGGCGACTTCCTCGCCGCCCGCGACGATCCTGATCCAGCCGGGGCCGACCTGCGACATCTGCCCGGCGCCGTCGATCGTCGCGGTGAACGACAGCTTGTGGATGTGCGCGGGCACCCGGTCGAGGGTGACGCGGAAGGACTCGGTGTCGCCCGCCTGGGCGCCGAGCAGCTGGATGGACTCCTCGGGCGACTTCGGCTGGTTGAAGAAGACGAAGTACCGGTCGTCGGAGAGCCGCTCGTCCGCGTCGAGGCCGAAGCAGCTGATGTCGAAGGTCAGGCCGGGCGCCGCGATCTGCACGCCCACGTACAGATCGGTGCCCGCCGTGAGATCACTGATCTTGGCCTTGTGGCCGCGTTGGAATTCCCTGGCCATATGTGACGACCGTCCCCCATCCCGATTCACGATTGCGTCGCGCCAGGCTAACGGCTGACCACGGCATTGAGCCAAGCCCGAACGCATTCGGTACAGAACCGGAGCACTTCCGGAATCACTCCTCCCGGGCGGCCGGCGGGTGCGGGAGCCGGCCGGCGGCCACCACGCCCTCCAGATAGCCGCGGGCCCGCTCGGTGCGCGGGTAGGCCTCCAGGAGCCGCCAGAAGCGCGGTCCGTGACCGGGCACCAGCAGGTGGGCCAGCTCGTGGCAGAGGACGTAGTCGACGACGTACTCGGGCATGCCCTGGAGCCGGTGGGAGAGGCGGATGCTGCCCTCGGAGGGCGTGCAGGAGCCCCAGCGGGTGTTCTGGTTGGTCACCCAGCGCACGGAGCTGGGGCGGGCCCGGCCGCCGAAGTACTGCTCGGCCAGGCGTTCGGCGCGCTCGGTCAGCTCGCGGTCGCCGAGGACGCCGCGGCTCTCCTGGGCCGCCAGCTTGTCCAGCATGACCGTGACCCAGCGCTGCTCCTCGGCCTCCGACATCCGGGCCGGGATGAGCACGATGGTCCGGTCGCCCTCGCGGTATGCGGAGACGGTTCTGCTCCGGCGGGAGCTTCTGCGGACCTCGACCGCACTCGTCCCGGAACCGCGGGGCGGATCGCTCGTCACGCTGCGCTGTGGGTCGGCCGGCACGGGCCCGACGTTACCCGCTGGCGGCGCGGGAAGTCCCGCGCCATTCAAATGATTAATGCCACGGCCCTGTGGACAACTTTCCGCGCCGAACCCGCCGCCCGGGCAATCTGACCTCGGAGCCCACCGCGGCACGACAGGGCGAAGAAAGATCGTTTACGGAATTACGGGGGCGGGGTCATGCATCCGATGGTCAAACCGGCGCTGCGGCGCGCCTGGCGCAATCTGCGGTACGTGCAGTTCGGGGTCACGCCCGCGCACGCCGTCGTCCTGGGTCCGGTCGACACGACCACCGGCAGTCTGATCGGGCTGTTCGACGGGACCCGCGGGACGGAGCTGCTGCGGGCGGAGGCCCGGGCCCTCGGGCTGCCCGACGGACACCTGGAGGCGCTGCTCGGGCGGCTCGCGGCGGCGGGGCTGATCGCCGACGCCCCGGCGCGCCGGGGGGACCCGGCGCTGGACCCGGTGCGGGCGGACCTGGCCTCGCTCTCCGTCGTCCACCGCGCGCCGGACGGGGCGGCCCGCACGCTGGCCGCGCGGCGGGGCATGCGGGTGCAGGTCCGGGGCGCCGGGCGGGTCGGCGCGGCCGTGGCGGCGCTGCTCTCGGCGGCGGGCGTGGGCCGCGTGGAGGTCCTGGACGCGGGCACGGTCGCGCCGTGGGAGGTGTCCCCGGGCGGGCTGCCGGCCGAGGCGGTCGGTGAGCGCCGCGCGGTGGCGGCCCGGCGCCTGGTGGGGCGCTCGGCTCCGGGCGGGCGCCCGCCGGGGGAGCGTCGTACCGGACCGGGTGACGGGTGCCGCGAGCCCGGGCTCTCACTCGTGGTGGTGACTCCCCGGGACGGCCTCGGGGCGTACGTGCCGGACCCGCTGCCGGCCGAGGGTTGGCTCTCCACGGGCACGCCCCACCTGTACGCGGGGGTCCTGGAGGCGACGGGCGTGGTGGGCCCGCTGGTGCTGCCCGGTGCCACGGCCTGTGCGGGCTGCGCGCAGCGGGAGCGGTGCGAGCGGGAGCCCGTCTGGCCGCGGCTGCCCGCCCAGTGGCGGTCCGGCGCACCGCATCCGCTGCCGGCCTGCGACGTGGCCCTGGCCTCGGCGGTCGCCGGCCTCGCGGCGGCGCACGCCCTGGCCTTCCTCGACGGCGACCCGCCGTCGAGCACGGGAGCCCGCTGGGAGGTGTCGCTGCCGCTGCTGGAGTGGCGGACGGAGCCGGTGCGGGCGCATCCGGAGTGTCCGTGCGGGGCCGGGCGCGCGCGGAGGGGGGAGCATGCCTCGGCGGTGGGGAGGGCGCAGGACACAATGGCGGGGTAGGGCCTGCCCGGCACGGCAGTCTGGGACTTGGAGGGCGCATGTCTGATCTTCCCCGGAAAGCGGTCACCCGGACCGCCAAGTTGGCCGCGTTGCCGCTCGGCTTCGCGGGCCGGGCCACCTGGGGGCTGGGCAAGCGGATCGGCGGGAAGTCGGCCGAGATCGTCGCGCGGGAGCTCCAGCAGCGCACGGCCGAGCAGCTGTTCAAGGTGCTCGGCGAGCTCAAGGGCGGGGCGATGAAGTTCGGGCAGGCGCTGTCCGTCTTCGAGTCGGCCCTCCCGGAGGAGGTCGCCGGCCCCTACCGGGCGGCGCTCACCAAGCTCCAGGAGGCGGCGCCCCCGATGCCGACCCGCACGGTGCACGCGGTGCTCGCGGAGCGGCTCGGCGAGGAATGGCGGGAGCTCTTCCTGGAGTTCGAGGAGAAGCCCGCGGCGGCGGCCTCGATCGGCCAGGTGCACCGGGCGGTGTGGCACGACGGCCGCGAGGTCGCGGTGAAGGTGCAGTACCCGGGGGCGGGGGACGCGCTGCTGTCGGATCTGACCCAGCTGAGCCGCTTCGCCCGGCTGCTCGGCCCGCTGATCCCCGGCATGGACGTCAAGCCGCTGATCACGGAGCTGCGCGACCGCGTCGCGGAGGAGCTGGACTACGCGCTGGAGGCCGAGGCCCAGCGGGAGCACGCGGCGGAGTTCGCGGACGACCCGGACGTGGTGGTCCCCGCGGTGGTCCACCAGTCCGAGCAGGTCCTGGTGACGGAGTGGATGGACGGCGTCCCGCTCTCGGAGGTGATCGCGGACGGCACGCCGGAGCAGCGCGACCGGGCGGGCCAGCTGCTGGCCCGCTTCCTCTTCTCCGGCCCCGCGCGTACGGGCCTGCTGCACGCCGATCCGCACCCGGGCAACTTCCGGCTGCTGCCCGGCCCCGTGACGGCGGACGGGGCCGACGGGGCTGACGGGGGCGGCGAGCCCGGTGGGTGGCGGCTGGGGGTGCTGGACTTCGGCACCGTGGACCGGCTGCCCGGCGGGCTTCCGGAGACGATCGGCACCTGTCTGCGGATGACCCTGGCCGGGGACGCGGAGACGGTCTACGAGCTGCTGTGCGCGGAGGGCTTCGTGAAGGAGTCCATCGCGCTCGACCCGGACGCGGTCCTGGAGTACCTGCTGCCGATCATCGAGCCGGCCGAGGCGGAGTCCTTCGTCTTCACCCGCGGCTGGATGCGCACCCAGGCCGCCCGGATCGCCGATCCCCGCTCCCCCGCCCACCAGTTGGGCAAGCAGCTCAATCTGCCGCCCGCGTATCTGCTGATACACCGTGTGACGCTGAGCACGATCGGGGTGCTGTGCCAGCTGAACGCGACGGTCCGGCTGCGGGACGAGCTGGCCGAGTGGCTGCCCGGCTTCGCGGCGGCGGAGGAGTAGCGCTCACCACCAGGAGGAGTCGAGGCGGCCCTCGATGGCCCTGATGTTGGCGCGGGCGCACTCGTCACAGAAGTACTGCCGGGTGCCGTTCTCGACGGAGCAGGTCCAGGTGAGGGGCAGCTCCCGGGCGGTCCTGCCGCAGCGGGCGCACACGTAGGGGGCCTCGGGGGTGGGGGCTTCGTTCACCTTCGTGACGATAACCCGACGAGCGCCCGGCGGCAGGGCAACGCACCGCGGGGGCCGGTCCGTTCGGACCGACCCCCGCGTTCTGTTCTGCCTGACCGATGACCGGTCGCTGCCGGGGCTGCCGCCCGGCTGCGGCCCGGATCAGTGCATGACGGCCATGGCGAGCGCGCGACGGGCGCGCAGCGACACGCGCTCGGCGCGGCGCTGCATGCGCCGGGCGGCTACCAGGCGCACGGCCTGGCGTTCCGCGTCGGCTTCGCGCTGACGGTCGTGCATATGGGCACGGGCCAGGGCTTCTGGGATGAGTTGCATCTCACGGGTCCTGTTCTGACGCGAGCGGTTCGCGCCGATGATCGAAACGTCTGGGGTAGCGGAGCCGGAGGGCTCGTGGGCGGGCGAGGTCATCGGGGCCTGCTTCTGGGGATCGTGCGTGAGGGGGCGGTCGATGGTTCCGGTGACGTTCATGCCGCGACCGGGTTCTTGCGCGGACGGCCACGGGGCCGCTTGCGGGCCACGACCACGCCCTGGACGAAGAGCTCGCCACCCCAGACGCCCCAAGGCTCGCGACGCTCCTTGGCGCCCGCGAGACAGGCCGCCATCAGCGGGCAGGTCCGGCAGAGCGACTTGGCGTACTCGACGTCGGCCGGGGACTCGGCGAAGAAGACCTCGGGGTCGAACGAGCGGCAGGGGACGGGTACGCCGAGGTTCTCGATGGCGTCGTCGAGCGCGGTGAGCGCGGTGAGGGGGGTCAAGGCGGAGTCCTCCGTGAGGCCGGGCGGGGGGATCGTTTCGGAAGGCGGTACGGACGGGGCGTGCGCTTCGAGTTGCACGGGTGTTCTTCCTCGTCTGTCGTTCCGGCCGGTGGGCCGGGGTTTCTGCTGGTACCGGTTGCTACTGGTCCCGAGGCACCTTCGGTCCGTCGTCCCCGTTCGGGGACAAACAGAAGGGCCGCGGATCCCGGGTGGGGTTCCGCGGCCCTGAAGGCGCCGGCCTGATCGTCGATCAGGCTGGATCACTCCAGGGTTCGAGCCCACGGAAGGCCCACATCGTGTGGTGCTGCGTCGTCTGCTGCTTCTGCTCAATGCCGGCACCGGTCGCCGCAAAGCCATAGGCCGTGGCCTGGGCCTTGCCCACTACTCCTGCTTCCAGTGCCTTGGTCGGTCGCTCATTGCGCTCCGGCCGATCGGCCAGCAGACGCGGCATGCCGAGAACGGGCATACCGGTGCCGGGCAGACCGCTGCCAAGGAGCGCGGAGGTCGCGAAGGAGGCGGAGGCCGCCGAGGACGCGAAGGCGTCGACGGAGAGGCCGAGCGAGCAGGCGGAGACGACCGAGCGATCGGTCATTTTGGCGGTGCCGGTCTTGATGTTCTCGATGATGCTGATCACTGGAATCGCCTCCTCTCGGCGTCTCGGAGGGGCCGGGGTGAACCGGACCCTCATGTTCATTTGGACAAGTACAGCACGAAGACAGGGCTTCGAAGAAGCCGCCGTTTCCGTGGTTAAGAACCTATGGGGCTTGACGGGGCGGGCGCAAACTATTTTTCCGACGAGTTTTCCTCACGTGTCGTCGTCGCTTCCTCCACGGTCCTCACCTGCGCAGATGGCGAGAACATCGGCTCCGAAGCGGTCCAGCTTGCGGGCACCCACCCCGGAGATCACGGCGAGCTCCCCTCCGGACTCCGGGACCCGTTCCGCGATCGCCATGAGCGTCTTGTCGGTGAACACGCAATAGGCCGGCTGGCCGAGCTCCCTGGCCTGAACCGCCCGCCAGTCCCGCAGCCGCTCGTACAGCCCCTCGTCCATGTCGGACGGGCAGTCCTCGCAGCGCATCAGCTTCATCTCGCCCGCCTCGGTGAGCGTGGCCCCGCAGACCCGGCAGCGGGCGGGTCCGCGCCGCCTGCGCCGCTCGGCGCCGCCGCCGGTGCCGCGCTCGATCCCGCCGCCCGCGCCCGCGCCGGCGCTCCCGAGGGCCCCGGAGCCGGGCCGCAGGCCCTTGAGGAAGCGGGTGGGGCGCCGGGAGGCGCGGCCGCCCGGGGAGCGGGAGAGGGACCAGGAGAGGGTCAGGTGGACCCGGGCCCGGGTGACCCCGACGTAGAGCAGCCGCCGCTCCTCCTCGACCTGCTCGTCGGTCTTGGCGTACGTGATCGGCATCATGCCCTCGGCGAGGCCGACCAGGAAGACGGCGTCCCACTCCAGGCCCTTGGCGGCGTGCAGCGAGGCCAGCGTGACGCCCTGGACGGTGGGCGCGTGCTGCGCGGCGGCCCGCTCGTCGAGCTCGGCGACCAGGTCGGAGAGGGTGGCCCCGGGCCGGGCCCGGGCGAAGTCCTCGGCGAGCCGGACCAGGGCGGCCAGCGACTCCCAGCGGTCCCGGACCGCGCCGGAGCCGGTCGGCGGGCGCTCGGTCCAGCCGGTGCTGGAGAGCACGGCGCGGACCTGGGCGGGCAGGTCCTCGACGTCGTCGAGCAGCGCGTCGTTCCCCCCGGCGCGGGCGGCGCCGCGCAGGGCGACGCCCGCCTTGCGCACCTCCTCGCGGTCGAAGAAGCGCTCGGCGCCGCGCAGCTGGTAGGGCACGCCGGCGTCGGCGAGGGCCTGCTCGTAGACCTCGGACTGGGCGTTGATCCGGTAGAGCACGGCGATCTCGCCGGCCGGGACGCCGGCGGCGATCAGGTCCCGGACCCGGCGGGCGGTGCCCTCCGCCTCGGCCGGTTCGTCCGCGTACTCGGCGTAGCCGGGCTCGGGGCCCGGGTCGCGCTGGGAGACCAGCTCCAGGCGGTGCTCGGCGGCCCGGCCGCTCGCCTGGCTGAGCAGCCCGTTGGCCAGGTGGACGACCTGCGGGGTGGAGCGGTAGTCCCGGACCAGCTTGACCACGGTCGCGCCCGGGTGGCGGGTGCGGAAGTTCAGCAGGTGGTCGGGGGTGGCGCCGGTGAAGGAGTAGATGGTCTGGCTGGCGTCGCCGACCACGCACAGGGTGTCGCGCTCGCCGAGCCACAGGTCGAGCAGCCGCTGCTGGAGCGGCGAGACGTCCTGGTACTCGTCGACCACGAAGTGCTGGTACTGGCGGCGGATCTGGTCGGCGATGTCGTGCCGGTCCTGCAGGATGGCGACGGTGAGCAGCAGCACGTCCTCGAAGTCGATCACGTCGCGGTCGCGCTTGAGCTGCTCGTACATCGCGTAGACCTGGCTGATCTCGGCCGGGTCGCGGGGGGCGTCGCGGAGCGACTTGGCGACGGCCGCCGGGTAGTCGCCGGGGACGGTCTGGGTGACCTTGGCCCACTCGATCTCGCTCGTGACGTCCCGCAGCTCGTTCCGGTCGAGGCGGACGCGGCAGCGGGCGGCCGCGTCGGCGACCAGCTGGATCTTCCGCTCCAGGAGCCGGGGCAGCTCGCCACCGACCGCTTTCGGCCAGAAGTACTGGAGCTGGCGCAGGGCCGCGGAGTGGAAGGTGCGGGCCTGGACGCCGCCCGCGCCGAGCTGGCGGAGCCGGCCGCGCATCTCGCCGGCGGCGCGGTTGGTGAAGGTGACGGCGAGCACGCTCGCGGGCGCCAGGATGCCCGCCCGCACCCCGTAGGCGATGCGGTGGGTGATGGCCCGGGTCTTGCCCGTGCCCGCTCCGGCCAGGACGCACACCGGTCCGTGCAGGGCCAGGGCGACCTCGCGCTGCTCGGGGTCCAGCCCGTCGAGCACCGCGTCGGCCGTCTCGGGGACCTGCGGGAAGAGAGTGGAGGGCGTTGCTGCTGTCACTCCGCCATGCTGCCAGGTTCGCGGGGAGCGTGCGGCGGCTTGTCCACAGGGGTGTGGCACCGGTCATACGAACGCGGAAAGGGCCCGGATCCGGGAATGGCCGGGTGACCGCGTACGTTCTTCCCTCGGCACCCGACCGCAGACAGAGGAGCTCCAGGCCATGCAGGGCACTGTGACGATGTACAGCACGACGTGGTGCGGCTACTGCCGCCGGCTGAAGAGCCAGATGGACCGCGAGGGCATCGCGTACACGGAGATCAACATCGAGCAGGACCCTGACTCGGCCGCGTTCGTGGAGAAGGCCAACGGGGGCAACCAGACCGTTCCGACCGTGCTCTTCCCGGACGGTTCGACGCTGACGAACCCGTCGCTCGCGCAGGTCAAGCAGAAGATCGGCGTCTGAGCCGGCCCCTCGCGCCTCCTGGCCGAAAACAGCCCCCGCCCGGCACTGCCGGGCGGGGGCTGTCGCGTTCCGCTTGGGTGGCGCGGGGCCGGGCGGGGCCGGGCCGGCTCCGGTCGGGGCTCGGCCGGACCCCGGTCAGACCACGTCGCCCGGCTTCGGCAGCGGCTTGCCGTACCAGAGCTCGATCAGCCGCGAGGCGATCGAGATCCCGTACGGCGGCAGCACCTCGCCGGACTCGAAGGCGGCGGCCAGGTCCTCGCGGGAGAACCAGCGCGCCTCCTGGATCTCCTCGCCGTCCACGGCGATCTCCGAGGAGGTCGCGCGGGCGAAGAAGCCCAGCATCAGGCTGGACGGGAAGGGCCAGGGCTGGCTGGCGACGTACTCGACCTCGCCGACCGTGACGCCCGCCTCCTCGAAGACCTCGCGGACCACCGACTGCTCGATGGACTCGCCCGGCTCGACGAAGCCCGCCAGCGTGGAGAAGCGGCCCTCGGGCCAGTGCACCTGGCGGCCCAGCAGCGCGCGGTCCCGGTCGTCGGTGACCAGCATGATCACCGCCGGGTCGGTCCGCGGGTAGTGCTCGGCGCCGCAGGCCTGGCAGCGGCGGATGTGGCCGGCCGCCGCCACCACGGTCCGCTCGCCGCAGCGCGAGCAGAAGCGGTGCAGCCGCTGCCAGTTCTCCAGGGCCACCGCGTGCACCATCAGACCCGCGTCCCGCGGCGACAGCAGCAGCCCGGCCTCGCGCAGCCCGGCGGGCCGCGCGGACTGGTCCATCCGCCCCGGCAGGGTGTCCTTCTGGAGCGCGAAGTAGGAGACGCCTTCGGCGTCCGTGCCCAGGAAGTAGCGGTGGGTCTCGGTGACCGGGGCCTCGAAGGCCGGGGTCATCACCAGCTCGGTCCGGCCGTCCGGCGTGTCGTCGATCAGCACCTGGCCGCCGGAGACCACGAAGACCCGCGTCGTGGGGTGGCTCCAGGCGGCCGCGAGCCACGCCTCGTCCAGGCGGTGGTGGGCGGCGCGGTCGACGCCGCTCGGAGCGGTCAGTCCGATCGGACGGTCCGCGGCCTCATAACGGAAGGTGCTCACAGGTGCTTCCAACTCCCCCGGATCGGTGGTTTCGGCGTTCGGCGGCAGGGCGGCCGGCCGGGCGGGCCCGGCGCCCGGGCCGGCGGGTGGCTCAGAGGGCGGCGGGCAGGTCGCCCCACAGGTGCGCGGTGGCCTCGACGCCCTTCATGAGGAGGTCCAGCTCGACCTTCTCGTTCGGGGCGTGCCAGCCGTCGGACGGCACCGAGATGCCCAGGAAGAGCACCGGGGCGCCCAGCACGTCCTGGAGGTCGGCGGCCGGTCCCGAGCCGCCCTCGCGGGTGTAGCGGACCTTGGCGCCGTCGAAGGCCAGGCTCATCGCCCCGGCCACGGCCTTCAGGGCCGGGTGGTCCAGCGGCGTGAGGCAGGGCCGGGTCGGGGCGCCGAAGACGATCTCGTACCGGACGCCCGCCGGGACCAGTCCGGCCAGCCACGCGCGGACGGCCTTCTCGATGTGCGCCGGGTCCTGTCCGGCGACGAGCCGGAAGGAGAGCTTCAGGTGGGCGGAGGCGGGGACGATCGTCTTGCCGCCGGGGCCCTGGTAGCCGCCGCCGATGCCGTTGACCTCGGCGGTGGGACGGGCCCAGACGCGCTCCAGCGTGGAGAAGCCGGCCTCTCCCAGGGTGCCGTGCGACTTGGCGGTGGTCAGCCAGCCGGTCTCGTCGAAGGGCAGCTCGGCGATCAGCTCCCGCTCGGCCTCGGAGAGCTCGGTGACGCCCTCGTAGAAGCCGGGGATCGCGACCCGCTCCTCCGCGTCGTGCAGGGCGGCGACGATCCGGCCGGCGACGGTGGCCGGGTTGGGCACGGCGCCGCCGAAGGAACCGGAGTGGATGTCCTGGTCGGGGCCGTACAGGTCGATCTCGCAGTCGGCGACCCCGCGCATGCCGGTGCACACGGTCGGGGTGGTCTCGGACCACATGCCGGTGTCGGAGACGATCACGATGTCGGTGGCGAGCCGGCCGGCCCGCTCCTCCACGAGGGCGCGGAAGTGCGGCGAACCCGACTCCTCCTCACCTTCCACGAGCAGCTTGAGGTTGACGGCGGGCGCGGTGCGGCCGGTGGCGGCGAGGTGGGCGCGGACCCCGAGGGTGTGGAAGAACACCTGGCCCTTGTCGTCGGAGGCGCCCCGCGCGTACATCCGGCCGTCGATCACCGTCGGCTCGAAGGGCTCGGTGTGCCAGCCGTCCTCGCGGGCGGCCGGCTGCACGTCGTGGTGCCCGTAGACCAGGACGGTCGGAGCGTCCGGCTCGCCGGACGGCCACTCGGCGAAGACCGCCGGGGCGCCGTCCGTCTCCCACACCTCCACGGTCGGGAAACCGGTCCCGGCCAGCCGGTCCGCGAGCCAGTCGGCGCTGCGCCGCACGTCCTCCGCGCGGTCCGGCTGCGCCGACACCGAGGGGATGCGCAGCCACTCGGCGAGCTCGTCGAGGAAGGCGGCACGGTGCTGCTCGACGTACGCGCGGACGGTCTCGGTACGGGCGGTGCGGACGGCGTTGTCCGGGGTCTGGCTCATGGCTCCGAGCCTATCCGGCGCCGACGGGGTCCCCGTCCGGGGAGCCCCCGCCCAGCAGCAGGGCCTCCAGCTCGGCCCGGCCCGGCAGCCGCGCGGGGCGCACGACCTCCCCCGTCCGTACGTAGACGAAGGCGGCGGCCACCTCCTCCGGGGCGAGTCCGTTCTGCTCGGCCCAGGCGAGCCGGTAGATCGCCAGCTGGAGCGGATCGGCGGTGCGCAGATGGCTCGTCTTCCAGTCGACGATCTCGTACGCGCCGGTGTCCGGGTCCCGGTAGACGGCGTCGATCCGGCCCCGGACCACCCGCCCCGCGAGGGTGAGGTGGACGGGTATCTCCACGCGGTACGGGGTGCGGTGGGCGTAGGCGGTGCGGCCGAAGGCCTCCTTGAGGGCCTCCAGGTCGCGCTCGTCCGCGATCTCCGGCTCGCCGGCGAACTCCTCGCCGCCGGGCAGCTCGTCCGGCCCCAGCAGGGGCAGCGGCAGCTCCTCGAACCGCGACTCCACCCAGGCGTGGAAGCGGGTGCCCCGGCGGGCGGCCGGTTGCGGCGGCTTCGGCATGGGCCGGGCCAGCTCCTTCGCGAAGCCGTCGGGGTCGGCGGCGAGGCGGAGGACCTGGGAGGCGGAGAGGTAGGCGGGGAGGACGACGTCCCTGGTGGTGGCGCGGGAGCGGTGCAGCTCCGTGGTGAGGGCGGTGAGGTCGCGGTCCCAGGAGGCGATGGTCTTGGCGTCCTCGGGGGTGAGCGCGGCCCGGGGGGCCGGGACGTCCGCGTGGCCGGGCTCCTCGTCGCGGTCGGGCTCCTCGTCCGGGTCCCTGACGGGCTCCTCGTCCCAGTCGAGCTCTCCGGGGAGCCAGAGGTCCTCGGGGTCCGGGTCCGTGGGGTCCGGGTCCCCGCGATCCGGGTCCCGGGGAGCCCGCGGGGCCGACGGGCCCTGGGGGACGTACGCCCACAGCCGGGCGCGGACGGTCTCCGCCGCCTCCCGCCTCCGCTTCAGGCTCTCCTCGTCCAGGGGCAGCGGCCAGGCCCGGTCGGCGAGGTCCGCGGTCAGCAGGGGGTTCTCGGCGCCCTCCTCCGGGGCGTCCGCCCAGGCCTCGATCTCGCCGTGGCCGGCCGCGCAGTGGGCGTACAGGGCGTCGAGGAAGTCCGAGGGGCCGCGGGGCTTCTTCTGGGCGGGTCCCCACCAGTGGGCGGAGCCGAGGAGGAGGGAGCGGGGGCGGGTGAAGGTCACGTAGCCGAGACGGAGCTCCTCGGTGTGCTGGTGCTCGCGCAGGGCGTTCTTGAAGGCGGCGAGGGCCTTGGAGTCCCAGCCCTCGACGGCGGGCAGGGTGGCCGCGTCGCCGCGCAGGGCGTGCGGCAGGACCTGGGGCTGGGAGGTCCAGGACTCGCGGGCGCGGGCGGACGGGAACTGGCCGGCGACCAGGCCGGGCACGGCGACCACGTCCCACTCCAGGCCCTTGGACTTGTGCGCGGTCATGACCTTGACCGTGTTCTCGCCGCCGGGGAGGGCGTGGTCCAGGCCCTTCTCGTACTGCGCGGCGGTGCGCAGGAAGCCGAGGAAGGCGAGGAGGGTGGCCTCGCCGTCGAGGGAGGCGAAGCCGGCGGCCGTGTCGAGGAAGCCGGCCAGGGTCTCGCGGCGGCGGGCGGCCAGGGCGTGCGGGGAGGCGGAGAGCTCGACCTCCAGGCCGGTGGCGTGGAGCACCCGGTGCAGCACGTCCATGAGGGGGTCGGCCAGCGAGCCGCGCAGGGCGCGGAGCTCGGTGGCGAGGCGGGCGAAGCGGACCCGGGCCTCGGCCGAGAAGGGCAGGCCGTCGTCCTCGCCGCCGGAGTCCAGGAAGGTGTCGAGCGCGTCGGCGAGGGAGATCACCTCGGCCGGGTCGACGCCCTCGACGGCGGCGGCGAGCCGCTGGTCCGGGTCGTCCGACCCGTGCCCGGGGCGGTGCACCAGGAGCCGGGCGCGGCGGCCGAGGAGGGCCAGGTCGCGGGGGCCGATCCGCCAGCGGGGGCCGGTGAGGAGCCGGACCAGGGAGGCGTTGGCGCCCGGGTCCTGGAGGACCTCGCAGACCGCGACCAGGTCGGCGACCTCGGGGAGGTGGAGCAGCCCGGAGAGGCCGACGACCTCGACGGGGACGTCCCGGGCGACGAGGGCGGCCTGGATCGCGGGGAAGTCGCCGGCCGTGCGGCACAGGACGGCGATCTCGCCCGGCTCGGTGCCGGTGCGGACGAGGTGGGCGAGGGAGTCGGCGAGCCAGTCGATCTCCTCCGCGTGGGTGGGCAGGAGGGCGATGCGGACGCCGCCGTCGCGCTCGGCGCCCGGCGCGGGCCGCAGCGCCTCGACGCCCGCGTGCATGGCGCGCAGGGGGGCGGCGAGCCCGTTGGCGAGGTCGAGCAGGCGGCCGCCGCTGCGGCGGTTCTCGGAGAGGGCGAACCGGGCGGCGGGGCTGCCGTCGGCGTACGGGAAGTGCTCGGGGAAGTCGTCGAGGTTGGCGACGGAGGCGCCGCGCCAGCCGTAGATGGCCTGGCAGGGGTCGCCGACGGCGGTCACGGCGTGCCCGGTGCCCTGGCCGAAGAGGCCGGACAGGAGCAGCCGCTGGGCGACGGAGGTGTCCTGGTACTCGTCGAGGAGGACGACCCGGAACTCGTCCCGGAGGATCGCGCCGACCTCGGGGCGGGTGGTGGCGAGCTCGGCGGAGAGGGCGATCTGGTCGCCGAAGTCGAGGAGGTCCCGGGAGCGCTTGGCGGCGCGGTAGCGCACGACGAGGTCGAGGAGCTCGCGGCGGGCGGCGGCGGCCTCGGGGACCTTGCGCAGGTCGGCGTTGGTGAGCTTGGCCCGGGACAGGGCGTCGAGCAGCCCGGTGTCGTACGCCGTGAGGTCCCGCGGGCTGACCAGGTGCTCGGCGAGCTCGGCGTCGAGCGCGAGGAGGTCGCCGACGAGGGTCGGGAAGGACTTGGTGAGCGCGGGGTACGGGCCCGGGGCCTCGCGCAGCACGCGGGCGGCGAGCTGGTAGCGGGTGGCGTCGGCGAGCAGCCGGGAGGTGGGCTCCAGGCCGATGCGCAGGCCGTGGTCGGTGAGGAGCTGCCCGGCGAAGGCGTGGTAGGTCGAGATGCGGGGTTCGCCCGGGGGGTCGTCGGGGTCGATGACGTCGGGGTCGGTGACCCCGGCCCGGACGAGGGCGGTGCGGACGCGCTCGGCGAGCTCGCCCGCGGCCTTGTTGGTGAAGGTGAGCCCGAGGACCTGCTCGGGGGCGACCTGGCCCGTGCCGACCAGCCAGACCACCCGCGCGGCCATCACCGTGGTCTTGCCGGAGCCGGCTCCGGCCACGATGACCTGCGGGGCGGGCGGCGCGATGATGCAGGCCGTCTGCTCCGGGGTGAACGGGATGCCGAGCAGCTCCTTGAGCTGCTCGGGGTCGGTGATGCGTGCGGTCACTCCAAAGAGGCTAACGGGGCGGACCGACAACGCGGACCGCGCGAGAGTTCCGTCACGCCGAGGTGCCCTGGTCCAGCTTGGCGAGGTCGACGGTCTCGTCGGCCGGCGGGATCACGACCTTGACGGGCTTGTCGTACGCGGAGAGCTCCAGCGTGCCGGGTTCGTCGCCGCCGGTCTTGACCACCTTGAGGATGTACGGCTTGCCGCGCTGGGAGACGGACACGGTGGTGGTCTCCCCGCCCGGCTTGTGCTCGACCAGGGTGGCGACCGGGACGCCGGCGACCACGCCGTCGGGCCCCCGGGTCAGTCCGGTGCGTCCGGTGTCCTTGCCGAGGTCGGCCAGGAAGGACTTCAGGTCGCAGACGCCGCCGAGGTCGCTGCTGCCGGCCTGGCCCGCGGTGATCTTCAGCCAGCGGCCCTTGAGCAGCTCGATGGTGGGGCCGATCTGCTCCGGGGGCATGCCCTGGGAGGTCATGGACGACCGCCAGAAGCCCTCGTCGCCCTTCATGTACGTGACGCCCCCGGACTGGCGCAGCTGGGCCGCACCGCCCTGGATCCTCACGGCGCCGGTGCACTCGTCGTGGTCGTTGACGGAGAAGTCGACGCCCAGCCGCTCCCCGGCGGAGACGACCCGGCCGGTCATGCGCAGCGAGGTCGCGGACCGGGTGGCGGCGACGGCCCGGTCGGCGATCTGGTCGGCGGTCAGGCCCTGGAACGGGTCGGTCGAGGGGGCCGGGGCGGGGGCGGAGAGCGCGGGCGCCCGTGCCTCCGACGGCGTCTGCGCCAGGGCCGCGGGGGCTCCGCCGACGATCACGGCGGCGCAGACGGCGGTGGCGGCGGCGCGGAGCTTGGTGGTGTGGGACGCCATGCGAGCCTCCTCGCGGGTTCACCCCGGTATCCAAGCCTGCCGGAGCGGCCCCGTCCGCGCGACTCCGCGCCGCCCGGTCCCCCCTGGTCCCACGCCTCCGGTCCCCCCCTACTCGACGACCTGGCGGCCCTCCGGGCGGGCGCTGCACGAGGCGCGGAAGGAGCAGGTGGCGCAGTGCTGGCCGGTGCTCGGGGTGAAGCGCTCGTCGAGGACCCGGCCGGCCGCGGAGGCCAGCAGGTCGCCGACCCACTCGCCCGCGAGGGGTTCCTGGGCCTGCACCTTCGGGAGCGCGTCGCCGCCCTCCTTCTTGGCGGCGGCCTGGCGCAGCTGCACGAGTTCGGCGCCGCCCGGCTCGGGGGTGCGGCCGCCGAAGACCTCGTCGACGGCGCCCTCGCGGACGGCGAGCTGGTAGACGGCGAGCTGCGGGTGGTGGGCGACCTCGTCCTTGGTGGGGGCGGACTTGCCGGTCTTGAAGTCGACGACGTAGGCGCGGCCCTGCTCGTCGGCCTCGACGCGGTCCATGGAGCCGCGGATGCGGACCCGGTAGTCGCCGGCGGCGAGGGTGACGTCGAAGTCGTGCTCGGTGGCGGCGGGGGTGCGGCCGCCGCGGTCCATGACGTGCCAGCGCAGGAAGCGTTCGAGGGCGACGCGCGCGTTCTCCTTCTCCTGCGAGGACTTCCAGGGCGCGTCGAAGGCGAGGGCGTCCCACACCGAGTCCAGGCGGGCCATCAGGACGTCGAGGTCGGCGGGGGTGCGGCCGGAGGCGACCTCGTCGGCCAGGACGTGGACGACGTTGCCGAAGCCCTGGGCGGCGGTGGCGGGGGCGTCCGCCTTGACCTCGCGGCCCAGGAACCACTGCAGGGCGCAGGTGTTGGCGAGCTGGTCGAGGGCGGAGCCGGAGAGCGCCACCGGGTGCTCGCGGTCCCGCAGCGGCACGCTGCTGCGGGTCGGCTCGGCCAGGCCCCACCAGCGGTCGGGGTGGGCGGCGGGGACGAGCGCGGTGCCCTCGTCGTCGGTGAGGGCGGCGAGCCGGGCGAGGCGTTCGGCGGCGGCGGCGCGCAGTTCCGGGGAGGCCTCGGGGTCGACGGTGGTGGCGCGGAGCTCGGCGACGAGGGCGGCGACGGCCAGGGGGCGGCGGGGGCGTCCGGTGACGTCCTTGGCCTCCTGGCCGAGTTCGGCGAGGAAGCGGGAGGGCTGGTCGCCGTCCTCGGCGGGGGCCTTGACGGCGGTGACGACGAGCCGGTCGCGGGCGCGGGTGGCGGCGACGTAGAAGAGGCGGCGCTCCTCGGCGAGGAGGGCGCCCGGGGTCAGCGGCTCGGCGAGGCCGTCGCGGCCGATGCGGTCGGCCTCCAGGAGCGAGCCGCGCCGCCGCAGGTCGGGCCAGAGGCCCTCCTGCACGCCCGCGACGACGACCAGGCTCCACTCCAGCCCCTTGGAACGGTGGGCGGTCATGAGCCGGACGGCGTCGGGGCGGGTGTGGCGGGTGGTGAGGGTGTCGGCGGCGATGTCCTGGGCGTCGAGCTCCTCCAGGAAGTTGAGCGCGCCGCGCCCGCCGACCCGGTCCTCGGCGCGGGCGGCGGTCTCGAACAGGGCGCAGACGGCGTCCAGGTCCCGGTCGGCGTTGCGGCCGGCCGGGCCGCCGCGCAGGGAGGCCCGTTCGAGGCGGCCGGGCCAGGGCGTGCCGTCCCAGAGCAGCCAGAGGGCCTCCTCGGCGGTGCCGCCCGCCGCGAGCCGCGCCCGGGCGGCGCGCAGCAGTTCGCCGAGCCGCCGGGCGCCGCGGGCGTACGAGCGGTCGTGCGCGACCAGCCGCTCGGGCTCCGCGAGGGCCCGCGCGAGCAGGACGTCCGAGGGCGCGGGAACGGCGTTCCCCCCGGCCCGCTCCTCGTCCCGCAGGGCCCGCCCGAGCCGCCGCAGGTCGGCCGGGTCCACGCCGGCGAGCGGCGAGGCGAGCAGCGCGACGGCGGTCTCGACGTCGAGCCAGCCGGTGTCGGCGGTGGGGACTCGGCCATCGGCCGGGACACCGCCATCGGCAGCGCCGTCGCCGGCGTCTGCGGCGGCGGCGTCGGCGTCGGCGGTGTCGGCGTCGGCGTCGGCGTCGGCACCGACCGGCTCGACGTCGAGACCGGCGTCCGCGTCAGCGGTGTCTGCGGTGTCTGCGGCGGCACCGGCCGGCTCGACGTCGAGACCGGCGTCCGTCCCTCCGTCGACGGCGCCCGGCTCCCCCGTCGCCGCGGCCCGCAGGGCCAGCAGCAGGGGGGCCACCGCCGGCTCGTGGCGGAGCGGGGTGTCGGCCGCGTCGGTCTCGACGGGGACGCCGGCGGAGGTGAGGGCGCGGCGCAGGGACGGGAGGTGGGCGGCGGCGCGGGTGAGGACGGCCATCTCGTGCCAGGGCACGCCGTCCTCCAGGTGGGCGCGGCGCAGCAGGTCGGCGATGTTCTCGGTCTCGGTGGAGGCGGTGGGGTACGTGTAGACCTCCGCCCGGCCCCCGTCCCGTACCGGGGCGAGCGCACGGTGGGCCCGTACCTGCTCGGCGGGGAGCCGGGGCAGCGGCATGCGCTGGGTGAGGAGGCGGGTGGCGGCGAGCAGGCCGGCGCCGGAGCGGCGGGAGGTGCCGAGGACGCGGACCGCGCCGCCGAAGGCCGCGGGGAAGTCGAGGATGCCGTTGACGTCGGCGCCGCGGAAGGCGTAGATCGACTGGTCGGGGTCGCCGAAGGCCAGCACCGTCTTCCCGCCGCCGCCCGCCAGCGCGCGCAGCAGCCGGACCTGGGCCGGGTCGGTGTCCTGGTACTCGTCGACGAAGATCGCGTCGTACGCGGGGAGCGCGGCCGGGTCGGCGGAGTCCGCGAGCAGCACGGCCCGGTGGACGAGCTCCGTGTAGTCGAGGACGCCCTGGAGGTCCAGGACGTCCAGGTACTCGGCGAGGAAGCCGGCCGCCGCCCGCCAGTCGGGGCGCCCGACCCGCCGGGCGAACTCCTCCAGGGCCCGCGGCCCCAGGCCCAGCTCCCGGGAGCGGGCGAGGACGGCGCGGACCTCGTCGGCGAAGCCGCGGGTGGTGAGGCAGGCACGGAGTTCGTCGGGCCAGCTCACCCGGCCGAGGCCCGCCTTCTCCAGGTCGATCTGCCCGGCGAGCAGCTCGCGGACGGCGAGGTCCTGCTCGGGTCCGGAGAGCAGCCGC
The DNA here is from genome assembly GCF_039535475.1 of Streptomyces showdoensis. NCBI lineage: Bacteria > Bacillati > Actinomycetota > Actinomycetes > Kitasatosporales > Streptomycetaceae > Streptomyces > Streptomyces showdoensis. The sequence continues at coordinate 371,408 of NZ_BAAAXG010000026.1, forward strand.
AGCGGTTCGGCGAAGAGCTCGGCGTCCTGGTGGGCGCGGATCAGGGCGTAGCAGTACGAGTGGAAGGTCGTCGCCTGCGGGGGCCGCCGGCCGCCGAGCCGGGCCGCCATCCGGTCGCGGAGTTCGACGGCCGCCTTGCGGCTGAAGGTGAGGACGAGGATGCGCTCGGGGTCGGCGCCCCGCTCCAGCCGGGCCGCGACCGCCTCCACCAGCGTCGTCGTCTTCCCGGTGCCGGGTCCGGCGAGGACCAGGAGCGGTCCGCCCCGGTGGTCAACCACCGCGCGCTGCGCTGCGTCCAGCACAGGGGGCCGCACCGGCGCCGGCGCGGTCCGCACCAGCCGGTACGCGCCGGGGCCCCGCGTAGCCGCGAGGGTGGAGGAGGAAGTCACGTGGGTCGCCGGTCCTGCTGGTGGATGGTGGGCGGGGAGCTCGGGGTGCGAGGCGTGCGAGGCCTGCGCGGTCTTCTCGGGGTGCTCGGGTGAGAAGCGCGAGCTTCGACGGTACGCGATCCCGGCGGCGACCCGGGGGCGTCCGGCCCGGCCGGTCCTCAGCCCTGCGGGGCCGCTCCGTCCCAGCGGGCCCGGCGCATGTCCAGCCGCGGCGTGCCGCCGCCCTGGGGCTGCCGCAGCGGGGTGCCCTCGGCGCGGTAGTGACCAAGCGCACGTCGCTCGTGTCCGGGCAGCAGGGCGCCGTCCGCCCGCACCACGCGCCACCAGGGCACCGATCCGCCGTACAGCGCCATGATCCGGCCGACCTGGCGCGGGCCGCCCTCCCCCACGTACTCGGCGACGTCCCCGTAGGTCATCACCCGGCCGGGCGGGATCTCCTCGGCGGCCTGAAGGACCCGTTCCGCATAATCGGGCAGCTCGGGCAGCTCCTGGTTCTCCATTCGGCTCATCCTGCCTCACCGCACCGACAACCCCCTGATGCCTCCGTACGGCCCCGCTTCGTGCCACCATCGTGCGGGCGGTGACTGGTGATACGAGAACAAGAACAAGCGACGGCAGGGACTGCGGCGACAGCCGCGACGCCGCCGACGGACGATGAGGCGGCCCGGGCCGCCGCGACACGGCATGCAGAGACGGACATGGTGATGGGGCACGACATCCAGCCTCCGGGGCGGTCTCCCGGCGAGGCGCCGTCCAACCTGCCCGAGCGCGTCTCCGGCGACGAGCCGCTGCTCGCCGCCCGGGTCCACCGCCCCTCGGACCTGATGCGCCTGCTCATCGGCGTCCTCGCCATCGCCGTCGTCCTCGCCATCGCCGCCTTCGCCCACGGCACGACCTCCGGTCTGGAGCAGGACATCAACAAGGGCGCCGGCGGCGCCCCCGACGTCTTCGTCAAGATCGCGGGGCTGGTCTCCTCGATCGCCGTGCTGCTGGTGCCGGTCGCCTTCGCCATCGAGCGGCTGATCAAACGGGACGGGCTGCGGATCGCGGACGGCGTGCTCGCGGCCGTCCTCGCGCACGGCGTCACCCTCGCCACCGACCTGTGGGTGGCCAACGGCGCGCCCGGCACCATCCAGGACGCGCTGACCCAGCCGCAGTCCGGCGGCGGACTCACCGACCCGGTGCACAACTACCTCGCGCCGGTCATCGCGTACATGACCGCCGTCGGCATGGCCCGCAGGCCGCGCTGGCGGGTGGTGCTGTGGATGGTGCTGCTGCTCGACGCGTTCACCATGCTGGTCGCCGGGTACACCACCGCCCTGTCGATCATCCTGACGGTGCTGATCGGCTGGACCGTGGCGTACGGCACGCTGTACGCGGTCGGCTCGCCCAACGTCCGGCCGACCGGGCAGACGCTCCTCGCGGGCCTGCGCCGGGTCGGCTTCCGGCCGGTGACCGCGCTGCGCGCCGAGGGCGTGCCGGACGCCGCGGACAGCGGGGACCGGGGCCGCCGCTACATCGTGACCCTGGAGGACGGGCCGCCGCTCGACGTCACGGTCGTCGACCGCGAGCAGCAGGCGCACGGCTTCTTCTACCGGGTCTGGCGGCGCATCACCCTGCGCACCATCACCACCCGCCGCTCGATCGTCTCGCTGCGCCAGGCCCTGGAACAGGAAGCGCTGCTCGCCTACGCGGCCATCGCCGCGGGTGCCAACGCGCCGAAGCTGATCGCCACCTCCGAGCTCGGCCCGGACGCGGTGATGCTCGTCTACGAGCACCTCGGCGGCCGGACGCTCGACTCGCTGGACGACGAGGAGATCACCGACGACCTGGTGCGCAGCGCCTGGCGTCAGGTGAAGGCCCTGCAGTCGCGCCGCATCGCGCACCGCAGGCTGGCCGGCGACGCGATTCTGGTGGATCGTTCCGGCAAGGTGATCCTGACGGATCTGCGGGGCGGCGAGATCGCCGCCGGCGACCTGATCCTGCGGATGGACATCGCCCAGCTGCTCACCACCCTCGGACTGCGGGTGGGCGCCGAGCGGGCGGTCGCCGCGGCCGTCGAGGTGCTCGGCCCCGACGCCATCGCGGACTGTCTGCCGCTGCTGCAGCCGATCGCGCTGAGCCGCTCCACCCGCGCGGAGCTGCGCCGGCTGGCCCGGGAGCGCTCCGCCCGGGAGCGCGAGGCGGTGCTCGCCGCCTCCGAGGCCGCCCGGCAGGCCCGCGCGGAGGCCCGCGCCCAGGCGAACCTGGAGACCGACCGGAAGGTGGCCCGCGCGGAGAAGCAGGCCGACAAGAAGGCCGAGAAGCGGGCGCTCGACGAGGCCCTGGACGAGGCCCGCGAGGAGGACCTGCTCGCCCAGATCCGGCACCAGGTGCTGAAGATCCGGCCGCAGGCCCCGGTGGAGCCGGTGCGGCTGGAGCGGATCAAGCCGCGCACCCTGGTCAGTCTGATCGCCGGTGCCGTCGCCGCGTACTTCCTGCTCTCGCAGATCGCCCGCACCCCGCTGTCGACGGTCAGCGAGGCGGACTGGCGCTGGGTCGCGGCGGCCGTGGTGTTCTCGGCGCTCAGCTACGTGGCGGCGGCGATGAGCCTGCTCGGCTTCGTGCCCGAGCGGGTCGGCTTCTGGCGCACGGTGGTGGCGCAGGTCGCCGGCTCCTTCGTGAAGATCGTCGCCCCGGCGGCGGTCGGCGGGGTCGCCCTGAACACCCGCTTCCTGCAGCGCGCGGGCGTGCGGCCGGGCCTCGCGGTCGCGAGCGTCGGCGCCTCGCAGCTGTTCGGGCTCGGGGCGCACATCCTGCTGCTGCTCTCCTTCGGCTACCTGACCGGTACGGAGAAGTCGCAGTCCTTCACGCCGTCGAGGACCGTCATCGCCGGCCTGCTGACGGTCGCCGTGCTCGTGCTGGTCGTGACCGCGATCCCGTTCATGCGCAAGTTCGTCTCGACCCGGCTGCGGTCGCTGTTCGCGGGCGTGGTGCCGCGCATGCTGGACGTGCTCCAGCGGCCCATGAAGCTGGTCACCGGCATCGGCGGCATGCTGCTGCTCACCGGCGCGTTCGTGTTCTGCCTGGACGCCTCGATCCGCGCCTTCGGGCACGGCGACGTGTCGGTCAGCTACGCGAGCGTCGCGGTCGTCTTCCTCGCGGGCAACGCGCTCGGCTCGGCGGCCCCGACCCCGGGCGGCGTCGGCGCCGTCGAGGGCGCGCTCACCTTCGGCCTGGTCGCGGTGGGGCTGCCGATCGAGGTCGCCACGCCCGCGGTGCTGCTGTACCGCCTGCTGACGCTGTGGCTGCCGGTGCTGCCGGGGTGGATCTGCTTCAACTGGCTGAGCAAGCGCGAGGCGCTGTAGTTCCGGGCGGTGCCGTGTCGACCGGGCCGGGCTCGCGGCGTGATCGACACGGCATCCCCGGCCGTGCGGGGTGGCGCCCGGCGGGGACCACCCGCATGGCCCACCTCCCGCGCGGGGGGTGGGCGGGCGGCCCACGATGGGGGCATGCCGATCTCCGCAGCCCAGCGTGCCGCCCTGCTCACCGCGTCCGCCGTGCTCCTCGCCGCCGGGTGCTCGGACGGCGGAGACTCCTCGGGCACCGCGACCCCCTCGACCGGCGGACCCTCGGGACTCGACCGGCTCGCCACGCAGAAGCTGGACTGGTCCGTGTGCCTGCCGCCGTCGCCGGCCGAGGGCGGCGGGCCCGCGCCGTCGCCGCTGCCGGACGGCGCCCGGTGGGAGTGCTCGTTCATGACCGCGCCCCTCGACTACGCCAAGCCCGACGGCGACACCGTGGACCTCGCGCTGATCCGGGCCAAGGCGCGGGACCAGGGGCGGCGGATCGGTTCGCTGGTGTTCAACTTCGGCGGGCCCGGCGGCTCCGGCATCACCGGACTGCCCAGTTTCGCCACCGACTTCGAGTCCCTGCGCTCCCGCTACGACCTGGTCTCCTTCGACCCGCGCGGGGTCGGCCGCAGCGAGCCGGTCCAGTGCCTCGGCGACAAGGAGCTCGACGCCTACTACGCCCTCGACTTCACCCCCGACGACGCGGCCGAGGAGCGCACGCTGTCCGACGCCCAGAAGAGGTACGCCGCCGGCTGCGAGGCGGACGCCGGCCGCGAACTCCCCTACGTCGGCACCGAGAACGCCGCCCGGGACATGGACCTGATGCGGCGGGTCCTGGGCGACGACCGGCTGCACTACTTCGGCATCTCGTACGGCACCGAGCTCGGCGGCGTCTACGCGCACCTCTTCCCGAAGAACGTCGGGCGCGCCGTGTTCGACGCCGTCGTCGACCCGGCCGCCGGAGTGGAGGAGGGCGCGCTCGGGCAGGCCAAGGGCTTCCAGCTGGCGCTCGACAACTTCGCCCAGGACTGCGTGGCGCGCGGGGACGCGTGCGTGCTGCCCGGCGCGAGCGTCGCCGGGATCGAGGGGTTCATCCTCGACCTGCTGGAGCGGCTCGACAAGAAGCCGATCCCGGGCATCGGCGACCGGATGCTCACCCAGACCCAGGCCACCAACGGCATCGCGCAGTCCCTGTACTCGAAGGAGTTCTGGCCCTATCTGGAGCAGGGGCTCGACGAGGCCGACGGCGGCAACGGCGCCCTGCTGCTCGCCCTGTCCGACTCCATGAACGGGCGCAACCAGACCGGCAGTTACAGCAACATCCAGGCCGCCAACGCCGCCATCAACTGCGTGGACTTCAAGCAGCGCTACACGCTCGGCCAGGCCAGGGAGCGCGTCCCCGAGTTCCGCCGGGCCTCCGCCGTCTTCGGCGACTTCATGGCCTGGGGGCTCTCCAGCTGCGCCCAGTGGCCGGTGCCCGGCTCCTGGGACCACCCGGACGTCTCCGCCGCCGGCTCCGCCCCGATCCTGGTCATCGGCAACACCGGCGACCCGGCCACCCCGTACGCGGGCGCCCGCTCGATGGTGGACGCCCTCGGCCCGGGCGTCGGCGTGGAGCTGACGTACAAGGGGCAGGGCCACGGCGCCTACGGCAGCGGCGACACGTGCGTCAAGGGCGCCACCGACGCGTACCTCCTGGACGGCAAGGTGCCGGCCTCCGGGACCGTGTGCCCGTAGCCGCGGGCCCGCCGCCTACGATGGCGGTCCGGTACGGATCACGGGGGGTCGCACATGTCGGACGCGGGCAAACGCAAGGGCTTCACGGGCGCGGCGCTCGCACTCGTGGGGATCCTCGCGGCCGGGTGCACGAGCCCCGGCGGCAGCACCGGCCCCGGCGGCAGCGGGGCACCGGACCGTTCGGCCTCCGCCGCTCCCCCGGCGACCGGCGACGGCAAGCCGTCCGGCGGGCTGCCCGCCTCGCTCACCGGGCAGCGCCCCGACTGGAAGCGCTGCGCCGCCCCCGAGGGCGGCGAGGCGCCCGGCTCCGCCTGGCGGTGCGCGGACGTCCGGGTGCCGCTCGACTACGACAAGCCGGACGGCGAGACCATCCCGGTCGCGCTGATCCGCAGGGAGGCCGGGGACAAGGACCGGCGGCTCGGGTCGCTGCTCTTCAACTTCGGCGGCCCCGGGGCCTCGGGCGTCGACATCCTGCCCCGGGCGGCGAGCGGGTACGGCAGCCTCGGCCGCCGCTACGACCTGGTCGGCTTCGACCCGCGCGGGGTCCGGCGCAGCGCCGGCGTGGTCTGCCGGGACGACGCGGAACAGGACGCCGCCGAGCGCACGGTGGACGCGACCCCGGACACGGCCGCCGAGGAGAAGCGCTTCCTCGACGACGCCACCGCCTTCGGCGCCGGCTGCGCCCGCCGCTCCGGCAAGCTCCTCCCGCACACCACGACCGCCGACACGGCCCGCGACCTCGACCTGGTCCGCCAGGTCCTCGGCGACACCCGGCTGCACTACTTCGGCATGTCCTACGGGACGCAGCTCGGCGCCGCGTACGCGCACCTCTTCCCGAAGAACGTGGGGCGGTTCGTCCTGGACGCGGTCGTCGACCCGACCGCCGACAGCGTCGGGCACGCCCGCAACCAGACGATCGGCTTCCAGCGGGCCCTCGACAACTACCTGCGCTCCACCGGGCAGGACCCGAAGGCGGGCACGGAGCGGATCGTGCGGCTGCTGACGCGGCTCGACCGCGAGCCGCTGCCCGTCGGCGACCGGAAGCTGACCCAGTCGCTGGCGCTGACCGGCGTGGTCATGCCGCTCTACTCGCAGCAGAGCTGGCCGCTGCTCACCACCGCGCTGTCCAAGGCGGAGGGCGGCGACGGCAAGGACCTGCTGCGGCTCGCCGACTGGTACGACGACCGGGACGAGTCCGGCCACTACTCCACCCAGTCCCACTCCCAGCGGGCGATCTCCTGCGCCGACTCGGCCGAGCGGCCCACGGCCGCCCAGGCCCGTGCGCTGCTGCCCGAGTTCCGCCGGATCTCCCCCGTCTTCGGCGAGTTCCTGGCCTGGGACACGGCCGGCTGGTGCGCGAACTGGCCGGTGAAGGGCGCCGACACGACCCTGGACGTGAGCGCGCCCGGCGCCGCCCCGGTCCTGGTCGTCGGCACCACGGGCGACCCGGCCACCCCGTACGAGGGGGCCGAGCGGATGGCGAAGGCGCTGGGCCGCGGGGTCGGCGTGCTGGTCAGCAACAAGGGCGAGGGGCACGGGGCGTACGGCTCCTCGGCGTGCGTGACGCGGACGGTCGACGCGTACTTCCTGGACGGCAAGGTGCCGGCGTACGGCACGGAGTGCTCCTGACGGGCTGACGGCACGCGGAAGGGCCCGGACCTCGTGCGAGGTCCGGGCCCTTCCGGGTGGTCCTAGTAGACCGGCTTCTCGGGCTCGATCTGGTTGACCCAGCCGATCACGCCGCCGCCGACGTGCACGGCGTCCGCGAAGCCCGCGGCCTTGAGCACGGCGAGGACTTCCGCACTGCGGACACCCGTCTTGCAGTGCAGGACGATCCGCTTGTCCTGCGGGAGGTCCTGGAGGGCGGTGCCCATCAGGAACTCGTTCTTCGGGATCAGGCGCGCACCGGGGATCGAGACGATCTCGTACTCGTTCGGCTCGCGGACGTCGATGATGTCGATGTTCTCGCCGTCGTCGATCCACTCCTTGAGCTGCTTGGGAGTGATCGTGGAGCCGAGCGCCGCCTCCTGGGCCTCCTCGGACACGACGCCGCAGAAGGCCTCGTAGTCGATGAGCTCGGTGACGGTCGGGTTCTCGCCGCAGACCGCGCAGTTCGGGTCCTTGCGGACCTTCACCTGGCGGTACTGCATCTCCAGGGCGTCGTAGATCATCAGGCGGCCGACCAGCGGGTCGCCGACGCCGGCCAGGACCTTGATGGCCTCGGTGACCTGGATGGAGCCGATGGACGCGCAGAGCACGCCCAGGACGCCGCCCTCGGCGCAGGAGGGGACCATGCCCGGCGGCGGGGGCTCCGGGTAGAGGCAGCGGTAGCAGGGGCCGTACTCGGACCAGAAGACCGAGGCCTGGCCGTCGAAGCGGTAGATCGAGCCCCACACGTACGGCTTGTTGAGCAGCACGCACGCGTCGTTGACCAGGTACCGGGTCGCGAAGTTGTCGGTGCCGTCGACGATCAGGTCGTACTGGCTGAAGATGTCCATCACGTTCTCGGCTTCGAGCCGCTCTTCGTGGAGGATCACGTTCACGTACGGGTTGATGCCGAGGACCGAGTCCTTCGCGGAGGCCGCCTTGGACCGGCCGATGTCCGCCTGGCTGTGGATGATCTGGCGCTGCAGGTTCGACTCGTCGACCTCGTCGAACTCCACGATGCCGAGCGTGCCGACACCGGCCGCGGCCAGGTACATGAGGGCGGGCGAGCCGAGGCCGCCCGCGCCCACACAGAGCACCTTCGCGTTCTTGAGCCGCTTCTGCCCGTCCATCCCGACGTCCGGGATGATCAGGTGGCGGGAGTACCTGCGGACCTCGTCAACGGTGAGCTCGGCAGCCGGCTCGACCAGGGGTGGCAGCGACACGGAGACCTCATCAATACTCTGGTCGGTATTTCACTACGGTGGTTCTGTCGACAACACTGCCACGGCCCTTCTCATTCCGAGACACCCCGTCCGATACGCGAGACGATTTCGTCCCAGTAGCCGGGCAGCGTGTGGAATTGGTCGCTTTGTCCCGGCAGTCCGCGGCGGTCGGTGAAGAAGACCGTCGCCGCCCCCTGCCAGCGGGCGATCCGCAGCGCCTCCTCCAGATGGGTGCGGGGCACCCCGTGGACCAGGTGGACGAACTTCCCCGCCGGGTGGTCGGCCGTCCACTCCGCCACCTGCGACCAGCGGTAGTCCGCCCAGGCCCCGGAGAAGGTGACCAGCTGGTCGGCCACCTCCGCGTAGCCGGGGTACGGGTGGGTTCCGTGGCCCAGCACGAGATGGGCCGCCCGGTCGCCGCGCTCCCCGTCGAGGAGCGCCTCCAGCGTCGCCGAGATCCGCCGCACCGCCGGCAGGTCGGCCCGGTCGGCGGGGGCCCGGTCCAGGTAGAAGCCGTCCGCCTTGTACCAGTCGAGGAAGCGCTGGGCGTCCGAGACGACCTCGCCGAACGGGCGCGAGCCGTGCCGCAGGTCGATGTGGCCGAGCACCCGGACGCCCGCGTTGCGCAGCTTCCCGGCGGCCTCAAGACAGTGCGGGTCGGGCCGGGCGCCGGGCCCCTCGGCGACGTTCAGGACGGCCCAGTGGACGGGGGTGCCGGGGCGGGTGAGCTCGGCCCACTCGACGGGGGCGAGCAGCGGGTGGGCGTAGCCGGGGACGCCCACGCCCATCGCCAGGGCCGTGCCGGTGGCGGCTAGATGCGGCATGCCGCCTCCATCCAGATGTCGGCCAGCGACTCCTCCAGGTTGATCCGCGGCCGCCAGCCGAGCCGGTCGCGGGCGGTGCGCACGTCGGCCTGCTGCCAGGGTCCGCAGCCGTCGGGGTACGGGAAGGGGGCGGCGGCCAGCTGCTCCGCGATGGTCTCGGTGCGCGGGGCGCCGATGACCGGGCGCGGCGGCGGCCCGTCCAGCTCGTGGAGGGTGCCGGCGAATCCGGCGACGCGGGCCAGCACGGCGGCGGCGTCGCGGAGCCGGACCGCCCGGCCGGTGCCGATGTTCACGACGCCCTGGGCGGCGGAGAGCGAGGCCGCGTGGACGGCGCGGGCGACGTCCCGTACGTCCACGAAGTCGCGCTGCACGCCCAGGCCGCTGAGCTTGAGCTCGCCGTCGCCGGCCTGCATGGCGCGGCGCATGGCCTCGGCGAGCCGGCCGAGCGGGGAGCCGGCCGGGGTGCCGGGTCCGACCGGCGAGAACACCCGCAGGACGACCGCGTCGAGGCCGGAGCCCAGGACGAGTTCGGTCGCGGCCAGCTTGGACACGCCGTACGGGCCGCCGGGGCGGGGCACGGCGTCCTCGGCGGTGGACGAGCCGGGCTGGCTGGGCCCGTACTCGGAGGCGCAGCCGACCTGGACCAGGCGGGCGCCGCAGCCGCTGCGGCGCAGGGCCTCGCAGACGGTGGCGACGGCGACGGTGTTGTGCCGGGTCAGCTCCCGGGCGCCGCCGCGGGTGGCGCCCGCGCAGTTGACGACGACCCCGGGGTGGACGGCGTCGAGGAAGCGGGTCAGGGCGCCGGGGCTGCCGGTCGCGAGGTCGAACCGTACGTCGGCGTCGTCGCCGCGGCCGAGGGCGGTGAGGTGCACCGCCGGGTCGGCGAGCAGCCGGTCGGCGACGAAGCGGCCGATGAATCCGTTGGCTCCGAGCAGCAGCACCCTCATCGTGCGGCCCCTTCGTGCCGACCGGCCGTGGTGTCGGGTTGGCGCGTCATGTCTCTTGGGTCTCCTTGGGATGGTCCAGGTACGGGGGGCGCGCCCGCGGCGTCGGCTCCGCGGGTGCGCCGGGTGGGGGGTCAGCGGGCGGTGGCGTGCGCCGAGGCCCGGGAGAGGGCGGTGGTGGCGTGGGCCAGGAGGGCGAGGGCCGCGGCGCCGCACACGAGGGCGGGTACGGCGGCGGGTCCCCAGGTGTCGACGGCGGCGCGGACCGGGGCGTCGAGGAAGCCGCAGCCCGGGAGCCGGGCGGCGAGGACGAGGGCGAGGGCGAGGGCCTCGGCGGCACAGGCGGCGGCGAGGGCGTGGGCGGCTGCCTCGGGCGGGCCGTGCGCCGTGAGGAGCCGGGCGAGCAGCAGCAGGGCGCCGAGGGCGAGCGCGCCGGGGCTGAAGCCGGTGAGGGCGAGGAGCCCGGCGAGCAGGACGAGGGGCAGGGCGACGGTGGAGAGCAGCAGCGGGCGGACGCCGGCCGCGAAGTCGGCCAGGCCCCGGCTGGCGGCGAGCCGGCGGCGGGCCCGGACGGCGAAGAGCCGGGCGCACCAGGCGGCGGGGGCGACGGCCAGGGAGAGGGCGAGCAGCGGGCCGGTGTCGAGGATCCAGGCGCCGTCGGCCGGACCGGTGCGGGCGCCGGGGACGACGAGGGTCCACGCGCCGTCGGGGCCGCCGGTCAGGAGCTGGTCGAGGAGGCCGTCGCCGGCCACCGCGTAGGCGAGCAGCCAGAGGGTCCACAGGCGGGCGGCGGGGGCGGTGCGGCCCTCGGCGTGCAGGGGGCCGCGGCGTACGGCGACGAGGAGGGCGGCGGCGAGGCCGAGGGCGCCGAGCGCGCCGACCGCGCCGCGCAGCGGCCCTTCGGTGAGGGCGAGGCCCGCGGTGGCGAGGGCGGCGACGGCGCCGGGGGCACAGGCGGCGAGCGCCCAGGCCGCCGTTCCGCCGGGGGCGGCCGGTGCGGGTGCGGGGCGGGCGGGTGGCGCCTCGCCGCGGGGCACCCGGGCGTAGAGCTCCTCGGCGAGCGAGAAGACGTCCCGGTGCCGGAAGCGGGCGGCGGTGCGGTCGGTGACGCCGTGGGCTTCGAGTCCGGCGGCGATCTCCAGGGGGTCGACCGCCCGTTCGCACAGCTCGCGGTGGCGGTGCATCAGGGCCTTGACGGGGTCGGCGGTGGCGCGCCGGGGGGCGCGGGGGCCTAGCGCGGGGGCGGGCTGCTGAATCGCTTCGGCGGGGGCGGCCGTGACCGGGAGGGCGAGGGCGGCCGGGACGGCGGCCTGGAGCAGGGCCTCGGAGCGGGGGTCCCAGGGGCCCGGGCTGGTGGGTGCGGCGGGGCCGCGCATGGGTGTGCCTCCTTCAGGCATCGGGGTCTCCCGTACCGGCCGCGGCGGTGACCGGCTGGTCCGCCCAGCTGCCCGGCAGGTACGCCTCGGCGGGGTGCGCGAAGGGCACGGCCCGGGCGGTGCGGCGGCACACCGGTGCGCGGGAGAGGAGTTCGAGGTAGATGCCGCGGAACGCCGCCAGGTTCTGCTCGACGGTGAACAGCTCCAGGGCGCGGGCGCGGGCCGCGGCGCCGAGGCGGTGGCGGCGCTCGGGGTCGCGCAGCAGCGCGAGGCAGGCGTCGGCGAGGGCCTTGGGGTTGCGCGGGGGGACGACGAGTCCGGTGCCTCCGATGACCTCGACGACGGCGCCGACGTCGGTGGAGACGGTGGCCCGTGCGCAGAACATCGCCTCGACGAGGCTCACGGGGAAGCCCTCGACGACGCTGGACAGGACGACGACGGCGCTGGAGGCGTAGGCCTCCTCCAGGGTGGGGGCCTCGGGGCCGCCCAGCTCCTCGAAGGAGACCGGGTTCTCGCCGACGGCGTGCCGGCCGGCGGCCTCGTCGGGGAAGAGCTGCTCGGCGAGGTTGCGGCAGTGCGCGAGGTACCCGGCGGCGCCGGGCTCGCGCGGCGGCGCGGCGATGATCCGCAGCCGGGCGTCGGGCTGCCGGCGGCGCACGTCGGCGAAGGCGTGCAGCAGGGCGATGAGGTCCTTGGCGGGTTCGGCGCGGCCGATCCAGGAGAGGGTCGCCGGGTCGCCGCTCTCCTCGTCCTCGCCGACCTCGGCGAAGCGGTCGGCGGGCATGCCGGGGTGGACGGTGCGGAGCTTGGCGCGGTCGGCGCCGCACCGTTCCTGCCAGCGGCGGGCGTGGGCGTTGCCGGGGGTGAGGAGGTCGGCCCGGCGGTAGACCTCGGCGGCGAGCCGGCCGTGGAAGGCGGCGAGCAGGGCCCGGACCGGGGTGGCGAGCGGGGCCTCGGCGGCGGCGAGGTAGTGGGCGCGCAGCTGGACGCCGTACTCCGTGACGAGCAGCGGGGTGCCGAAGAAGCGTTTGGCCAGGAGGCCGGGGAGCGCCGCCGCCCCGGCGGAGGCGGCGTGGCAGAGGTCGGCCCGGCCGAGGCCCGCGCCCTCCTCGTCGTACCAGTCCAGGGAGAGCGGGCGCAGGGCGCGCTCCAGCCGGTCCAGGAAGGCGAGGTGGTCGGGGACGGTGGCGGCGGCCAGGCCGCGGCGGGCGCCGGGGGCCCGCCCGGCGGACTCCAGGACGCGGACGGCGGCCTCGGAGCGGAGCGCGGAGCGCAGTCCGCCGCGGGAGCGGGCGAGTTCGGCGAGCCCGTAGAGCCCGGCGGCGAAACGCTCGGCGGCGTCCCCCGCTTCCCCGGAGCCCCCGGCGCCCGCTGCTTCCCCGGCCCCGGGGCCCGCGGCGCCGGGCCCCGCGGCGCCGGGCCCGGTGGGCGGCTGCTCGGCGCAGATGCCGGCGGCGAGGTCGCGGAAGGCGGTCTCGAAGCCGCGGCGTTCGCGCCGCCCGTAGCCGCGGCCGTCGTCCTCGGGCGCCCAGAGCGAGGCGGTGCGGACCTCGCGGACGTTGGGCGGGAGGGGCAGCCGGGCGCCGGACTCCTGGCGGGCGTCGCGGCTGAGGGCGTAGACGTCGAACTCGTGCGGGGCGAGACCGCGGACGAGCCGGTCGCACCAGAGCCCGGACTCACCCGAGGCATACGGATAGCCACTCTCCGTGAGCAGTCCGATCCGCATGAGCACACCCCCGATCTCCCGTGACGCGGCCACCTTTCGGTCCGGTGACCCGCAGCGGGAAGAACGTAAGCGGATATGCCGGTGGCGCGACGGACGGTTGTCCGTCGCGCCACCGGAAGGGGTGAATGCGCGTGACTTTCCCACCTCGGTAGCGTTCCGTGGCGCTACGGAGTGGTCAGGTCACCCTGGGTCAGGCCGCGGCGGGCTCCCCGACGAGGTTCCGGCGCCGCTCCCGGCGCTCCGCCGCGAGCACCGGGTCGAGCGAGGGGACCGCCGCCAGCAGGCGCCGGGTGTACGGGTCGCGGGGCGTGCCGTACACCTCCTCGACGGTGCCCTGTTCGACGACCCGGCCGCCGCGCATGACGGCGACCCGGTCGCTGACCTGCCGCACCACGGACAGGTCGTGGGCGATGAAGACGAGCGCCAGGCCGAGTTCGGCCTGGAGGTCGGCGAGCAGCGCGGTGACCTGGGCCTGGGTGGTGACGTCCAGGGCCGAGACGGGCTCGTCGCAGACGATCAGGCGCGGTTCGGCGGCGAGCGCGCGGGCGATGCCGACGCGCTGGCGCTGGCCGCCGCTGAACTCGTGCGGGTAGGCGTCGTAGCGGTCCGGGTCGAGCCCGACCCGGTCGAGGAGTCCACGCACCCGGGCCCGGATCCGCGTGTCGTCCAGGACGCCCGCCACGCGCAGCGGGTCGGCGATGGACTCGCCCACCGAGCGGCGCGGGTTGAGCGAGGAGACGGGGTCCTGGAACACCATCTGGAGCTCGCGCCGGTGCGGGCGCAGTTCCTTCTCGGACAGGCCGCCGATCTCCGTACCCCCGTAACGGAGTCCGCCGGACGTCGGGTCGAGGAGCCGGACCAGCATCCGGCCCAGGGTGGTCTTGCCGCTGCCGGACTCGCCGACGACGCCCAGCGTCTCCCCGGCGCGCACGGTCAGCGACACGCCGTCGACGGCGGTGAACCGGTCCTTCCCGCGCCCGAACTCCCGGCGCAGGCCGACGGCTTCGAGCAGCGGCTCGCCCGGAGCGACGGCGCCGGGGCCACCGGTCCCGCCGGTCCTGCCGGTCCTGCCGGGGCCACCGGTCCCGCCGGAGTCGGCGGAGTCGGCGGAGTCGGCGGGCGCCGCCGGGGCGGGGACCGTGACGGCGCGCGCCGGTCCGTCGAGCCGGGGCACGGCCGCGAGCAGTTCGCGGGTGTACGGCTGCGCGGGAGCGGCCAGCACCCGGGCCACCGGCCCGCGTTCGACCTCGCGCCCGCCGCGCATGACCAGGACCTCGTCGACGCTCTCGGCGGCCACGCCCACGTCGTGGGTGACCAGCAGCAGGCCGGTGCCGGTCTCGCGGCGCAGCTCGTGCAGCAGGTCGAGGATCTGGGCCTGGACGGTGACGTCGAGGGCGGTGGTCGGTTCGTCGGCGACGAGGAGCTTCGGCGCGCAGGCGAGGGCCATCGCGATGAGGGCGCGCTGGCGCATGCCGCCGCTGAACTCGTGCGGGCGGGACCGGGCGCGGCGGGCGGCGTCCGGGATGCCGACCCGGTCGAGCACCTCCACGGCGCGGGCGCGGGCGGCCTTGCGGGATCCGGGGTGGTGGATCCGGTACACCTCGGCGATCTGGTCGCCGATCGCGTAGTACGGGTCGAGCGCGGAGAGCGGGTCCTGGAAGACCATCGCCGCCACGCCGCCGCGCAGCCGACGCAGTTCGTCCGGTCCGGCGGCGCCGACGTCGATGCCGTCGACGGTGACCCGGCCCCCGACGGTGGCGCCGGTGCCGTGGTGGAGCCCGAGGAGGGCGCCGGCCACGGTGGACTTCCCGCTGCCGGACTCGCCGACGAGGGCGAGCGCGCGGCCGGCCCCGAGGGTGAAGGACAGGTCGTCCACGGCCCGCACCCCGCCGTCGAACGCGACGGTGAGGCCCTCGACGGTCACCAGCGGAGCGTCGGGCGCGGGGGCGTCGGTGGGGCTCATGTCAGGACCACCCTTCGGTCGGCGACGGCGTAGAGGAGGTCGGCGACGACGTTCGCGACGACCACGGCGAGTCCCATGAGGAGCACGACGCCCACGACCACCGGCAGGTCGATGTGCCGGACGGAGTCGATGAGGGTCTTGCCGAGCCCGGGGATGCCGAACAGCGACTCGGTGAGCACGGCGCCGCCGAACATCGTGCCGAGGTCGAGGGCGCTGAGCGCGATCACGGGCGGCACGGCGCCGCGCAGGGCGTGCCGGGTGACGACGGCCCGCTCCCCCACGCCGTACGCGCGGAAGGTGCGGATGTGGTCCTCGGCGAGCGTCTCCAGGGTCGCGCTGCGGGTCATCCGGGCGTACTTCGCGGACTCGAAGAAGCCGAGGGTGAGCCAGGGCAGCAGCATGTTCCAGGCCCACTGCTCGGGGTCCTCGCCGAGCGGTACGTAGGTCGGGAAGGGCAGCCACTGGAGGTAGGCGCAGACCGCCATGAGCAGCAGCAGGCCCAGGATGAAGACGGGCGTGCCGGTGCCGGCGAGGGTGAGCACGGTCAGGGTGCGCTCGGTGAGCCCGCCGCGGCGCAGCGCGGAGAGCAGTCCGGTGCCGACTCCGACGACCAGCCAGATGACCATCGCGCCGAGCGCGAGGGAGGCGGTGGCCGGGAGCCGCTCCAGGAGGACCTGGGTGACCTGCTGGTCGTTCTGGTACGACAGACCGAGGCAGGGCGCGTCGCAGTGCAGGACGCCGGTGCCGGTGGAGTAGTCGCGGCCGGCCACGATGCCCTGGAGGAAGTGCAGGTACTGCACGAGGACGCCGTCGTTCAGGCCGAGCTGCTCGCGGACCTGGGCGACCTGCTGCGGGTTGCAGCGCTCGCCGCAGGCGAGCCGGGCGGGGTCGCCGGGCACGAGGTAGAACAGCCCGTAGACGAGGGCCGACAGGACGAGCAGGACGAGGGCGGCGCCCGCGAGCCGCTTCAGGATGTAGCGGGTCATGAGGTCTTCTCCTTGCGGGCCCGCTTGGCGCGGGCGGTGCCCACCGAGAGGCGGCTGGCCTCGCGCGGGTCCAGGGCCGTCCGGACGGCGTCGCCGAGCACGGTGAAGGCGAGCACGGTCACGAAGAGCAGTCCGGCGGGCAGCAGGACGTACGCCGGGTCGGCGCGGAACCAGGTCTGCGCGGTGGACAGCATCTGTCCCCAGGACGGGGTGGGCGGGGTGACGCCCACGCCGAGGAAGGAGAGCGAGGCCTCGACGACGATGTTGGTGGGGACGAGGATCGCCGCGTAGGTGATGACGGGCGCCGCGAGCGAGGGGATCAGTTCGCGCCGGGCGGTCCGCCCGCGTCCCGAGCCGGCCAGCCGGGAGGCGGCGACGAAGTCGAGGCTCTTGAGGGTGAGGGTCTGGGCGCGCACGATCCGGGAGGTGCCGGCCCAGCCGAGCAGGCCGATGACCAGGATCAGCAGCAGCGGGCGCGGGAAGTCGCGCGGTACGACCGCGGTGAGCGCGATGGCCAGGACGAGGAACGGCAGGGCGACGAACACGTCGGTGATCCGGCCCAGGACGGCGTCGACCCAGCGGCTGCCGAGACCGGCGGCGAGGCCGACGAGCAGTCCGATGAGGATCTGCACGGCGGTGGCGCCGACGGCGACGAGCAGCGAGATCCGGGCGCCGTACAGGAGGCGGACGAACAGGTCGCGGCCGGTGCCGGGCTCGACGCCGAGCCAGTGGTCGGCGCTGATCCCGCCGAAGGAGCCGTACGGGACGCCGCCGCGGGCGGAGTCCACGAGCTCGTCGTGGTACGTGTGCGGGTCCTGGCCCGCGAGGGCCGCCAGCAACGGGGCGGCGAGGGCGAGCAGGACGAGCAGGGCGAGCACGGAGGCGGCGGCGAGGGCGGAGGGCCGGGTGCGCAGCCTCCGCCACACCTGCCGGGCGGCGCCCGTGGCGGGGGTGACCGCCACGGGCGCCGACACGTCGGACGGTGAGCTGAGCGAGGTCACTTGACCGCGACCTGCGAGATGTCGAGGACGCCGGTCCAGTCGCTGATGACGACGTTCTTGATGTCCTTGCCGACGAGGCGCTTGTAGACAGGGTGGAAGAGCGGGACGTCGAGCGCCTGCTCGCCGATCTTCTTGTCCAGGGCGCCCCAGCGGACGGCGGCGGCCTGGAGGTCGGTCAGCTTGTTGATCTCGTCGATCTCCTTGTTGACCGCCGGGTCGTTCAGCTGCGCGTGGTTGTAGTTGGAGCCGTTGGTGACGATCTGGCGGCCGTCGAAGATCGGCGCCAGGAAGGGGCCGCCGGCCGGCCAGTCGGCGCCCCAGCGGGAGAGGAAGAAGCCGGGCGCGTCCTTGACGCTCCAGCGCTTCTCGTTGAAGGAGTTGGGCTCCTGGCCGTCCAGCTTGACGGTGATGCCGGCCTTGGCGAGGGCCTCCTGGACGGCGGTGGCGACCTCGGGGCTGGTGGCGCGGTTCTGGGCGGTGGAGTGCAGCAGGGTGACGGTCAGGCCGTTCGGGTAGCCGGCCTCCTTCAGGACCTGCCTGGCCTTCTCCGGGTCACCGGTCTTGCCGGCCGGGAAGTGGTCGTACGGCGTGAAGCCGAAGGACTTCTGCTCGGGCAGGAAGGTGGTGGCCGCCTCGGCGAGCGCGGAGCCGCCGGCCGCGTTGACGACGCTGGTGCGGTTGATGGCGTAGGAGATCGCCTGGCGCACCTTCGGGTTGTCGAAGGGCTTCACCTTCGGGTTGAAGGCGAGGTAGTTGGTGTAGCCGAAGTGGCCGGTGCCGACCCGGGCCGCGAGCTCCTTGTCGGAGCCGACCTGGGCGAGCTCGGCCGGGCCGAGGTTGGTGTCGGTGGTGACGGCGGCGGCGTCGGCGCCCGCGGAGGTGGAGAGCCGCTGGTTGATGACGGCCTCGTCCAGGCCCGACTTGACGTCGATCGTGTCGGGGTAGGCCTTGCGCTCCTCGTCGGTCTTGGGGTCCCAGTGCGGGTTGCGCTCCAGGACCAGGCGCTGGCCGTCGTTCTCGTTCTTCACGACCTTGTACGGGCCGGAGGAGACCGGGTGCTCCTCGTACTTGGCGCCGGTGTCCTTGGCCTTCGGGACGGGGGCGAACTGGGTCTGGGTGGCGACGAAGGGGAACTCGCCCTCGGGCTTCCTGAGCTTGAAGACGATGGTCTTCGCGTCGGGGGTGACGATCGACGCGAGGCCCTTCTTGTCCTTGTAGGGGCCCTGGTAGCTGTCGCCGCCGACGAGCCAGTCACGCAGGTAGGGGGCGCCGCCCGAGAGCTCGGCGGCGAAGGAGCGCTCGATGCCGTACTTGATGTCGGCGCTGGTGATGGGCGTGCCGTCCTCGAACTTCAGCCCGTCCTTGAGGGTGTACGTCCACTCGGTGGCGTCCTTGTTGGGGCGGCCCGTGTCGGTGGCGAGGTCGGGGACGACCTGGGTGCCGGCGGCGCCCGCCTCGCGGTTGCGGGTGGTGAGCGTACGGAAGACGAGGGAGGGGACGTTGCCGCCGCCGGAGGTGTAGAGGCGGGCCGGGTCGAAGTCCTCCTGCGCCTCGGCGTTCAGGACGGTGAGGGTGCCGCCCTTCCTCGGGCCGCCCTCGGCCTTGCCGGAGGCACCCTTTCCACCGGCGTCCTGCGGTCCGGCGCAGGCGACGGCGCCCGAGGCCAGGACGAGACTGACGGCGGCCGCTGCCGCGCGGCGCGAGATGACGGACGGTTGACGCATGGGAAGGAAGCCTCTCGGAGTGAACTGCGGTGAACTGCGGGAAAGGGCAAGGGATTTCCGCAGGCACGGCAGAGCCGTTGCGAGAGTCCGGGAAAGGGCCCGGGAGAACTCGGAAAGGGGAAACGCGCGCCTGCGGGGCTGGGGCGGCCCGGGCGCGGGGAAAAGGACGGCGGCGAAAGAGGGCCGACGAGCGCGCGGGCTGCGTCAGCTACAGAGAATGTCGGCGACCGCGTGTCCGGTCACGCCGAAGAGCGCCAGCTCAAGGGCGGCGCGATCGGAAACGGCGTGGCGGGGCGACATGCCGAGAAATATGAATGAACGCCCGAACGATGTCAACGCGCATATCCGCATTTCCGAGACGCCCGTCTCACATTCCGGACGGACGCCCTCGTGAAGGAACATCAACTCCCGGGGTGGACCCACGGGTTGGGGCGGCACTTGATGCCGTCGATGTCCAGGGACTTCGTCTGCTGCTGCATCACGGGGGCGAGTGCTCCCGGAGTGCGGCAGCTCACATGGCTGTGCCCGAGCCGGTGCCCGACCTCGTGGTTGATGAGCATCTGGCGGTAGGCGTGCATCGCCTTCGGGCCGAAGGTCGCCGACCCCTGCGCCCAGCGGAAGGCGTTGATCATCACGCGCTCGGTGGAGGCGGAGTCGCAGGACACGTTGTCGATGGTGGTGTCCAGACCGGACTTCCGGCACCACTCGCCGGTGGTCCCCGGGCTGGCCAGGGTGATCACGAACTGCGGATCGCCGCTGGAGATCCGCTCGAAGGTCATCTCGCCGTTCCCGGCCCAGCTGCGCCGGTCGTTGAGGGTCTTCTGCACGGCCTGCGCGAAGAGCGCCCCGTCGAGGGGCAGGCCCTTCTCCACGTCGACCCGGTAACGGATCTTGCGGCCCTTGCCGGGCGCCCGGTCGAAGCCGGGGACGGCCGCGAACTCCACCGACCCCTTCAGATGCGGGTCGATCGGGAACTGCCGGGCCATCAGCTGCTCGTACGAGGGCGGCGCGGCCGGCGCCGGGGGCGGCTTCGCCGGCGTGTCCCGGTCGTCGGAGCGGGACGCCTGGTGCGCGGCGTCGGCCCGGTCCACGGCGTCGTCGGCCGGACGGGACTGCGGCGTCCCGTCCTTGCCGCGCTCGGCGACCTGGCCGGCCACGACGATCGCGAGGACGGTGGTGATGGCCGCCGCGGCGATGCCCGTGAGGGTGCGGCCGAGCCCTCCGGCCCGGACCGCCTGCCGTTTGCGCGCCCGCGTGACGGGCCCGGCCGGCACGGCCCGCTCCCCCGCGGCGGGGGCCTCACGGCGCGGCGCGGGGATGAACGGGGCCGCGGGCGCGGCGGGCGGGTACGGGTAGCGCGCGGCCGGCGCGGCCTGCTCCTCGTGGACCGGGTGCCCCCCGCGGACGAAGGGGTCGCCGGGCGTGTCGTACGGGTCCTGGTAGCGCGGGGTGCCGTGCACCGGCGTGTCGTACGCACCGGGCGCCTGCGGGGGCTGCTGCCCCGCGCCCCTCCTGCGTCGCCCCGTCCCCGGCCCCGGCCCCGCGGCCTCCCCCTGCCCGGTGTCGGCCACCGGCGCGGCGGGCCCCTTGCGACTATGTCGTCCCACGGTCCGGCTCAGCTCCCGCCCTCGGCCGACGCCACTTCGCCGGCATCGGTGATCAGCTCCCGCACCGCGGCGGCGACCGTCTCCGGATACTCCATCATCGCCACGTGCCCGGCCTCCGGGAGCGTGAGCAGCCGCGAACCGCGGAACGTCGCGGCGGCCCGCCGCGCCATCCGGTACGAGACGAGCTGGTCGCGCCCGCCGTAGACGAGCAGCGTCGGGGCGAGCACCCGCTCCGCCTGCCGCCACAGACCGTGCTGGCCGCCCAGCGTGTAGGCGTCGACGATGCCGCGCGAGGAGCGGGCCATCGCGTCCCAGAAGTACGGCAGCTCCAGGCGCCGCTCCATCTCCTCGACGGCGTGCCGGAAGCCCTCGTCGCTGACCCGGCCGGGGTCCCCGTAACAGAGCGACAGCACTCCGCGGACCCGCTGCTCGGCCGTCCACCCCTGGGTGAGGCGGGCGAACAGCGGGGCGATGCCCGGCAGCGCGAGCAGCGCGGTCGGCCAGGCGGTCTTCTGGGCGCGCAGCTCGGGCAGCGCCGGGGAGACCAGGGTCAGGGTGCGGACCAGGTCGGGCCGGACCGCGGCGACCCGGGTGGCGACGGCGCCGCCCAGCGAGTTGCCGATCAGGTGCACGGGCCCGCGGCCGCCGGCGTCCAGGAGCCGGATGACCGCCCGGGCGTGTCCCGTCACGGAGTAGTTGCCGTCGTCCGGCGGCGGCGAGTCGCCGAAGCCCGGCAGGTCGAGCGCCTCGCCGTCGACGAGGTCGGCGAGCAGCGGCATCAGGGCCGACCAGTTCTGCGAGGAGCCGCCGAGGCCGTGCACGTACAGAGCGGGCGGCAGGCCGGGGCTCGTGCCGGGCCGGGCGCGCACGGTCAGCGTGAGTCCGGGCAGTGCGACGGAGCGCAGCTCCTCGCCGTCGGCGACCCGGACGGCGCGCGACCGGGTCGCGGGCGATGCGGCGGTCCGGGTTTCCGGCAGCTCGGTCGAGGACATGGCAGCGATATTACGAGACGATCACGCCCGGGCGCGTGTGGGTGGCGTCACAGGATCGGGTGCGGCGGGCCCGGGGAGCTCCTACGCTCGAAGGAGAGGGCCTCGGACCGGACCCGTCAGGACCCGTCAGGAGCCGCGGACCCCGCTTGTTCCGGAAGGAACCGCATGACTGCCGACCCGACCGAGCCGGACACATTCGCCGAGGAAGAGGACGTCGTGCTCGACGAGGAGATCCCCGAGGCAGACGCCGCCGAACAGCACACCGAACTCCAGCAGCACGAGGACGAACCGCTCGACCACCTGGCGCACGAGTCGGCGAACGACGCGGACGCCGTCGAGCAGGCCCGGGTGGTCACACTGGACGAGGACGACTACCGCTGACCACCGCCGGCCGGTGCCGACCGCGGCGGAGCACGGGGCCGGACGTCGCCCGAAAAGGCGTATCGACGGGCGGCTCCCCGCTGTTTTGTTCGCTTCGATGGTGAATCCGCTCTCGCCCTGGGCGTCCGGTCCGTGAAATTCTGCGTCCGCACCGCGCACAGCCGGGTTACCCAAAAGTACGATGGCGGCGCGACGCCAATGCGCGCATGGATCGATCTTTGGAGGCGGCGTGAGCGCCATCGAGCAGACAGAGGCAGCACGCCCTCGGGGCACGCGCCTGCCGCGCCGTGCCCGACGCAACCAGCTGCTCGGCGCGGCCCAGGAGGTGTTCGTCGCCCAGGGGTACCACTCGGCCGCCATGGACGACATCGCCGAGCGGGCCGGGGTCAGCAAGCCGGTCCTCTACCAGCACTTCCCGGGCAAGCTGGAGCTCTACCTCGCCCTGCTCGACCAGCACTGCGAGTCCCTGCTCCTGTCGGTGCGGACGGCCCTGGCCTCCACCTCGGACAACAAGCTCCGCGTGGCCGCCACCATGGACGCCTACTTCGCGTACGTGGAGGACGAGGGCGGCGCCTTCCGCCTCGTCTTCGAGTCCGACCTCACCAACGAGCCGGCCGTGCGCGAGCGCGTCGACCGGGTGAGCCTGCAGTGCGCCGAGGCGATCTCCGACGTCATCGCCGAGGACACCGGCCTGTCGAAGGACGAGTCCATGCTGCTGGCCGTCGCCCTCGGCGGCGTCTCCCAGGTCGTCGCCCGCTACTGGCTCTCCAGCGAGTCCCCGGTCCCCCGCGACAAGGCGGTGGCGCTGCTGACCTCGCTCGCCTGGCGCGGCATCGCCGGCTTCCCGCTGCACCCGGTGGACGGCCAGCTCACCGCCGAGGGCCACTGACCCGGTCCGGCCCGCGGCGCGCCGTCTGTTCGCTCCTGGCGTGCGGCGGCTGAGCCGTACGCGTCGCCTCACCGGGCTAATGTGTGCAGCGTACGGCGCGGTACCACGCGCACAGCTGACCGTTCGGAGGGACATAGCCGTGGAGGTCAAGATCGGCGTGCAGTACGCGCCCCGGGAGATCGTTCTGGAGAGCGGGCAGTCCGCCGAGGAGGTCGAGCGCGCGGTGGCCGACGCGCTGGCCGGCAAGGCGCAGCTGCTCAGCCTGACGGACGAGAAGGGCCGCAAGGTCCTCGTGCCGGCCGACAAGATCGCGTACGTCGAGCTCGGTGAGCCCGAGGTCCGCCGGGTGGGCTTCGGCGCGCTCTGAGCGGCATGTGATCGGCACGTGAACGGCGGAAGGCCCGGTGGACCAGGTCCACCGGGCCTTTCGTATGCCCACGTCAGGGGGTACGGGAGGATTGTCTTCCGGGTCCGCCGGGTAGGACGGCTGTGACCGAACTGCCCGCCCCGCACCGCACGCGAGGTGATCCGCCGTGTTCCTGGAAGCTCTCGGTTCCGCCCTGCTCGGCTTCGCCCTGGCCTGGGCCGCCGCGCTCCGGCTGCCCGACCGCCTCCCCGCGCGGGGCGGTGTCCTCGTCACGGGCACGCTCGGCGCCGTCTTCGGCGCCCTGGTGACCCACGGGGCCCTGGGCCCCGGCCACTTCCTGGCCACCCTGTTCGGCGCGGTCGCGGTGGCGGCGGTGCTGCTCTCGCTGCTGGTCCGCCCGGCCTCCCGGCGCCTGCGGCGATCAGCCGCGGCGGGCTGACCGGGGCGGCGGAGCGGCCCCGGTCCCGACCCGCCGGAGCGGCCTAGGCCGCCAGGCCCAGCGCGGCCATCCGCTTGGTGTGCGCCTCGGTGATCCGGGAGAACATCCGGCCGACCTCGGCCAGGTCGAAGCCCGCGGCCATCCCGTCCACGCCGCCGACCAGCATCGTCGACAGCGCGTCCCGCTCGGCCACCACGCGCTGGGCCTGCGAGAGCGCCTCGCCCATCAGCCGGCGGGCCCAGAGGGCGAGCCGGCCGCCGACGCGGGGGTCGGCCTCGATCGAGGCGCGGACCTTCTCGACGGCGAAGTTGCCGTGGCCGGTGTCGTCGAGCACGGACAGCACCAGGCCTCGGGTGTCGGAGTCGAGGCGGACCGCGACCTCGCGGTAGAAGTCGCTCGCGATCGAGTCGCCCACGTAGGCCTTGACCAGGCCCTCCAGCCAGTCCGACGGCGCGGTCAGGCGGTGGAAGTCGTCCAGCGCCTTGGCGAACGGCTCCATCGCGGAGGTCGGCTCGGCGTCCACGGCGGCGAGCCGGTCGCGCAGCCGCTCGAAGTGGTGGAACTCGGCGGAGGCCATCTTCGCCAGCTCCGCCTTGTCCGCGAGGGTCGGCGCCAGCTTGGCGTCCTCGGCGAGCCGCTCGAAGGCGGCCAGCTCGCCGTAGGCGAGGGCGCCGAGCAGGTCGATCACGGCGGCGCGGTACTGCGGCACGGCGGAGGCCGTGGCCCAGTCCTGGGCGGCGATACCGGTGGGTGTGGCGTTGTCGGGCGTCTCCATGAAGCGCACAATAGCCCGCTCCCGTGTCCCGCCCGGGCGCTGGTCAGCGACTGTGACCGTGGCCTCGTCGGGAATTCTCCCGACACACATGCGCGATTCCGGGGTACAGTGGTAATGCGCCTGCTGAGTATGCGGACATGCTTTCGCACGTTCGGACGTACCCGGTGGGCCGACTCATGAATGAGGATGCCCGGTCGGTGGCCCGATCGGCTCCGGCCCGACAGCCCTTCCGGCGCACCCGCCGAGGGGTCCCTCAAGCGGCACGACGCTCGAGCGACGGCAGTGGTCCCGCGCCACCCGGTCATGGCCTTCGAGGCCTGACCGGAAGTGATCCGGCACGGTACGACCCCCAGCGTTCGCCTCGCGCCGCGTCTCACAGAAGAGGCAGTTCCCTGACTACGTTCCGAGAACTCGGGATCCTTCCCGAGACCGCCGAGGCCCTGGAAGCCGTCGGCATCGTTTCCCCCTTTCCGATCCAGGAGATGACCCTTCCGGTCGCCCTCTCGGGCACCGACGTCATCGGCCAGGCCAAGACCGGCACGGGCAAGACCCTCGGTTTCGGCCTCCCCATCCTGGAGCGCGTGACGGTCCCCGCGGACGTCGAGGCCGGCCGGGCGACGCCCGAGCAGCTGACCGACGCCCCGCAGGCGCTCGTCGTCGTCCCCACCCGTGAGCTGTGCCAGCAGGTCACCAACGACCTGCTGACCGCCGGCAAGGTGCGCAACGTGCGCGTCCTCGCCATCTACGGCGGCCGCGCGTACGAGCCGCAGGTCGAGGCGCTGAAGAAGGGCGTCGACGTGATCGTCGGCACCCCCGGCCGCCTGCTCGACCTGGCCGGCCAGCGCAAGCTGGACCTCTCCCACGTCAGGGCCCTGGTCCTGGACGAGGCCGACGAGATGCTCGACCTGGGCTTCCTGCCCGACGTCGAGAAGATCATCAACATGCTTCCGGCGAAGCGCCAGACCATGCTGTTCTCGGCGACCATGCCGGGCGCGGTCATCGGCCTGGCCCGCCGCTACATGTCGAAGCCCACGCACATCCGCGCCACCGCGCCGGACGACCAGGGCGCGACCCACGCGAACATCACGCAGCGCGTCTACCGCGCCCACTCCATGGACAAGCCGGAGATGGTCTCGCGCATCCTGCAGGCCCGTGGCCGCGGACTCGCGATGATCTTCTGCCGCACCAAGCGCACGGCGGCCGACATCGCCGAGCAGCTGGAGCGCCGCGGCTTCGCCTCCGGCGCGGTCCACGGCGACCTCGGCCAGGGCGCCCGCGAGCAGGCGCTGCGCGCCTTCCGCAACGGCAAGGTCGACGTGCTCGTCGCCACCGACGTGGCCGCCCGCGGCATCGACGTCGAGGGCGTCACCCACGTCATCAACTACCAGTCCCCCGAGGACGAGAAGACCTACCTGCACCGCATCGGCCGCACCGGCCGCGCGGGCGCGAGCGGTACGGCGATCACGCTGGTCGACTGGGACGACATCCCGCGCTGGCAGCTGATCAACAAGGCGCTCGAGCTGGACT
The DNA here is from genome assembly GCF_039535475.1 of Streptomyces showdoensis. Taxonomy (NCBI): domain Bacteria; kingdom Bacillati; phylum Actinomycetota; class Actinomycetes; order Kitasatosporales; family Streptomycetaceae; genus Streptomyces; species Streptomyces showdoensis. The sequence continues at coordinate 397,257 of NZ_BAAAXG010000026.1, forward strand.
TCAACGACCCGGTCGAGACCTACTCCAGCTCCCCGCACCTCTACACCGAGCTGGACATCCCCGAGGGCACCAAGGGCATCCTGCCGCGCGCCGAGCGGACCCGTGCGGGTCTGGACGCCGAGGAGCTCGAGGACCTGGGCGAGCCGGGTGGCCGCCGGGCCCGCGGCCCGCGCCAGGACCGCCAGGAGAAGACCGAGGAGCGCCCGGCGCGCACCCGGACCCCGCGCCAGCGCCGCCGTACCCGTGGCGGCTCGGACGCCCCGGCCGCCGAGGCGCAGGCCGTGACGCCGGCCGCCGCACCGGTCGAGGCCCCGTCCGCCGAGGCCGGCGCCGCCGCCGAGCCCGCCGGTCCGCGCACCCCGCGCCGCCGTCGCCGCACCCGCGCCACGGGCCAGACCGACGTGCCGGTCGCCGGTGCCGCCGCGGCGCCGCAGGCCCCTGCCGCCGAGCCGGAGGCCGCTCCGGCCGAGGCCCGGGTCGCCGAGGTCCGCACCGAGCCGGCCCCGGCCGCCAAGGCCCCGGTCACGACGGCCCCGGTCACGACGGCCCCGGTCACGACGGCTCCGGTCACGACGGCCCCCGCCGCGACGGTTCCGGCCGCCGAGTTCAAGGCCGCCGAGGCTCCCGCCGAGGCGAAGCCGCGCCGCCGCCGTGGCCGTGGCGGGCGCACGGAGGCCGCCGCTCCGGTGGCCGCCGCTGCCGCCGCTCCGGTCGAGGCCCCGGCCACGGCCCCGCGTCGGCGCCGGGTCCGCCCGCGTCCGGTCGAGGACACGGTGACGTTCCAGACGGTCGAGACGGCCGCCGCGGAGCTCGCCGCCGGCCGCCGGACCGCCTCGGTCCCGGCCCAGACGGCCGAGGAGCCCAAGGCCCCGGTCGCCGAGGAGCCCAAGGCGCCCCGCCGCCGCGTGACCCGCAAGGCCACCGCCTCGGCGGAGACCGCGGTCCCGGCCCAGGCCGCCGAGCCCGTCGTCGCCGCTCCTGCGGCCCCGTCCGCCGAGCCGGTCGCCGCCGCCCCGGTGGCCGAGGCCGCCGTGCCGGCGCAGACCTCGTCGTCCCCGGCCCCGCGGGCCCGTCGCCGTGCCACCCGGCCGGCCACGAGCACGGTCACGGCGACCACCGAGGCCCCCGTGGCCCCGGAGGCCCCCGCGGCTCCCGTCGAGGAGGCTGCCGCGCCCCGGCCGCGCCGTCGTGCGACCCGCAAGGCGTCCAGCCCGGTCACGTCCACCCCGGTGGTCGAGGCCGTCGTGGTGATCGGGACCCCGAAGACCACGGTCGCCCCGGTCGTCGAGGCCCCCGCCGTCGAGACCCCGGCGGCCCCGGCCGTCGAGGCCCCCGTCGTCGAGGCCGAGGCGCCGAAGGCCCCGCGCAAGCGCGCCGTCAGGAAGGCCGTCGCGACCGCGGAGACCGCGGAGACCGCCGAGGCCCCCAAGGCGCCGCGCAAGCGGGCCGCCAAGAAGGCCGTCGCCGAGCCGGCCGCGGAGGCGGTCGCCGTCGAGACGCCCGCCGAGGCCCCGAAGACGCCGCGCAAGCGGACCGTCAAGAAGGCCGTCGCCGAGCCGGCCGCCGAGAGCACCGCCGTCGAGGCGGCCGAGGCCCCGAAGGCCCCGCGCAAGCGGGCCGCCAAGAAGGCCGTCGCCGCCGTGGCGCCGGACGCCTCGGAGCCGAAGACGCCGGCCCGTCGGCGCACGACGAAGAAGGCGGCCGAGGCGGCCGTCGCCGAGCCGGCCGCAGAGGCCCCGAAGACGCCGCGCAAGCGCGCCGTCAAGAAGGCCGTCGCCGCGCCGGAGGCGTAGCAACGGGCAGCGCCGCGGCCCGGTCCCTCCTCGTCGAGGGGCCGGGCCGCGGCGCGTTCGGGGGCGGTTACAGTCCCTGTATGAGCAAGCCCCGCTCCCTGGCGCTGCCGCCCCGCACCCGTGCGTACCGACTGACGACCGCGCGCGGCTCCTTCGCCGTCCTCGACACGGTCCCCGAAGGCGCGCCGCGCGGCACCGCCCTGCTGCTGCCCGGATTCACCGGCAGCAAGGAGGACTTCCTGGCCCTGCTGGGCCCGCTGAGCGAGGCCGGTTACCGCGCGGTGGCCGTCGACGGGCGCGGCCAGCACGAGACCCCGGGTCCGCGCGGCCGGGCCGCGTACCGGCGCAAGGCGCTGGCGCTGGACGCCGTGGCGCAGGCGGCGGCGCTCGGCGACGGTCCGGTGCACCTGCTGGGCCACTCGTTCGGCGGACTGGTGGCCCGCGCGGCGGCCGGACTCGCGCCGGACGCGTTCCGCTCGCTGACGCTGCTGTCCTCGGGGCCGGGCCGGGTAGCGCGCTCCCAGCGGGCGCGGGTCCGGGCGCTGCGCGCGGCGCTCGCGCTGCTGTCGAAGGAGCGGGTGTGGCGGGCGACCCGGTGGCTGGACAGCCGGGGCGAGGAGCCGGGCGCGTCCGATCCGCCGGAGATCGTGGGCTTCCTGCGGCGGCGCTGGATGCGCACCCGGATCGCCCAGCTGGCGGGCGCGGGCCGGCTGCTGACCGGCGATCCGGACGGTACGGCCGCGCTGGCGGCGCTGCCGTTGCCGCTGCACCTCGCGTACGGGGACGAGGAGACGGTCTGGCCGGTGCCGGAGCTGGCCGCCGCCGCGGCCCGCACGGGCGCGCACCACACGGTGGTGGCGGGCGCGGGCCACTCCCCCAACGTGTCGCACCCGCAGGAGCTCGCGGACCGGCTGACCGCCTTCTGGGACCGGGCGGCGCAGGTCAGTACTGCGTCTGGAGGTGCTGCCAGAAGCCGTCGCGCAGCGCGCGGCGCAGCGCGGCGTGGCCCCGCAGCGAGCGGCTGAGCAGCCGTTCCGCCACGACCAGGAGTTCCTGGTCGACGGGGCCGGGCAGGTAGGGGTGTCCCGGGAGGAGTTCGGCGAGCTGGTCGCGGCCGCGTTCGGCGAGCCAGGTGGCCGCGATCTGGGCGCCGATGAAGCGCACCTCCTCGCGTGAGGGCGGCGGCTCGCCCTCGTTCTCGTACATCGTGACGGGCTTGCGCGTGACGTAGGGGCGGCAGAAGTCGAGCTCGAAGGTGCGCTGGCTGTCGACCTCCCAGAGCAGCGGTTCGGCCTGGTTGCGTCCCTCGGCGGCCTCGATGCCCCACAGGTGGACGCGGGCTCCGTAGCCCTGGGCGGCCTCGACGGCGGAGACCAGGTCCTCGTCGCCGCCGACCAGGGCGGCGTCGCTGATGGCGCGGTGGCGGGCGAGGGACTCCAGGTCGGAGCGGATGAGGGAGTCGACGCCCTTCTGCTGGTTGTTGGCGTTGAGGTTGCCGAGGCGGACCTTGACGTCGGGGAGCTCGGCGATGGTCTGCTGCTCCGGGGTGTGGATGCGGCGGCGGGCGCCGTCGTACCAGTAGACGCGCAGCAGCCTGCTGTCCGCGAAGATCGTGCGGGCGGTGTCGATGAAGGCCTCGATCAGGCCCTCGGCGTCGAGGTCGAAGGAGCGCCGGTCCTCGGTTCCCGCCACCAGCAACCCGGCCGCAGCATAGACGTAACCTGCGTCGACGAAGATGGCGTGGGTGGAGGGGGTCTTCGCCACCTCGGCCAGCATCCGCTGCAGGAGCTCGTTGGTGCGCTCCAGGCGGGCTTCGAGCGCGTCCGTCCCGTCCCTCCCCACCGGCACGTAGTTAGTCATCCGAAAAATTTCCTTAGCGTAGGGAATGTTTGCAGGATGCACATCGTTGGACCGTACGTAAGACAGTTCTCCTCCAGGAGGAACACCTCAGACGAAGGGAGAAGCCCATGCGCTTCGAAATCCTGCGACTCGACGACATCGACGGTACGCCCGTCGACCGGACCGTCGTGGACGCCGCCTCCGTCAACCGGATCGTGCAGCAGGCCGCCGCAATCGGTCAGCGCATCTGGATCCGCCCGGCCGAGACCTCGGCCTCGTAACCCGTAGAGCGCACCGCGCCCCCGCATGGACTCCGCAGAGCGGAATCCGTACGGGGGCGCAGTGGTGTCCGGGGGGCGTCAGGCGCCCTGGATGACCTGGGTGACGCCGTTGATGATCTGCTGCACGGCGATGGCCGAGAGCATCATGCCGGCGAGCCGGGTCACCAGGACCACGCCGCCGTCCTTGATGACCCGGATGATCAGCAGCGAGTAGCGCATGGTCAGCCAGAGCACGACGTGCATGGCGGCGATGGCGGCCCAGACGGAGACCTGGGAGGCCACGGTGTCGGCGTGCTGCACCGCGAGGATGACCGACACGATGGCGCCGGGCCCGGCGAGCAGCGGCATGCCCAGCGGGACGAGCGCGACGTTGACGTCCTTGGTCTGCTTGGGCTCGTCGGTCTTGCCGGTGAGCAGGTCGAGCGCGATCAGCAGCAGGAGCAGACCGCCCGCGATCATCAGCGCGGGGACGGAGACGTGCAGATAGGCCAGGATCTGCTGGCCGAGGATGCCGAAGACGGTGATGACGCCGAAGGCGACGGCCACGGCCTGCCAGGCCATGCGCCGCTGGACCTTGGCGGCGCGGCCGGAGGTGAGGGCGAGGAAGATCGGGGTGATCCCGGGGGGATCCATGATCACGAAGAGGGTGAGGAACAGCGAGCCGAAGACGGCGACGTCGAACACGGTGATGGGCCTTGCGGGAAAGGGGCGTACAAGAACATCCGGAACTGGGGGTTCCGGAGAGAGGGCAGGAGGATGCCCCACGGGGGCCGGGGCCCCGGGGAGGAAGGACCGGGCCCGGGAAGACCGGCCGCACGGGTCCGGACCCGCCCCGAAGGGCAGGACCGCCGCGGGACCGGAGGGGGCCGGGCCGGAGACGACCGGGCCCGGGAGGGCCGGGCCGGAGAAGAACCTAGGCGCGTCCGCCCGCGCCCGGGACCGGGAACGCTCCCGTGGCCCGGCGGGTGATCTCGCCGTAGATCTCGGGGTCGGTCGTACAGTCCCCGAGGCCGCAGGTCTTGCGGCTGCCGTGGTAGTCGCTGGAGCCGGTGGTCAGCAGACCGAGCTCGCCCGCCAGACCGCGCAGCCGGGCCCGGGTGGGCAGGTCGTGGTCCATGTGGTCGACCTCGATGCCGTCGAGACCGGCCTCGGCGAGCTTGGCGATCGCGGACTCGGGCACGCACTCGCCGCGCTTGACGGCGAGCGGGTGGGCGAAGACGGTGACCCCGCCGGCCGCCTTGACCAGGCGTATCGCCTCGACCGGGTCCAGCTCGTGCTTCTCGACGTGGGCCCGGCCGCCGTCGGCCAGCCACTCGGACGTGAAGGCACCGGAGACGTCGGGCACGACACCGAGCTCGACCAGCGCCTCCGCGACGTGCGGGCGGCCCACGGAGCCGTCGCCGGCGATCCGGGCGACCTGCTCCCAGGTGACGGGGACGCCGAGCTCCCGGAGCTTGCCGACCATCGCCCGCGCGCGCGGCACGCGGTCGTCGCGCACCAGCTCGCGCTCGGCGGCGAAGGCGGGCTCCTCGGGGTCGAAGAGGTAGGCCAGCATGTGCAGGCTCACGCCGTCCAGCCGGCAGGAGAGCTCGGCCCCGGTGACCAGGGTGAGCCCCTCGGGCAGCGCGGCGACGGCCTCCGCGTACCCGCGCGTGGTGTCGTGGTCGGTCAGCGCGACCACGTCGAGCCCCGCGGCGGCGGCGTTGCGCACCAGCTCGGCCGGGGTGTCCGTACCGTCCGAAGCCGTGGAGTGGGTGTGCAGATCGATGCGCACGACGCGTGACTCCAGGGACTCGGGGCGGACTGAGGGAACGCTCAAGGATAGCGGGCGATTCGAACAATTCCGTACGGAGTCCGAAAAGTGGTCACCCCTTACGTGAGCAGCCTCGGCGTCAGCGCCCCGCAGGGCAGCAGCTCCACCTCCGAGCCCGCGTCCCGCAGATCGGTCAGGACCAGCTCGTCGTACATCAGCAGCCCGGACTGCTCGGGCCAGACGATGGCCCACAGCCACAGCCCGCGCGCCTCGCCCGCGAAGACCGCGCGGTCCTGCGGGGCGCCGGTGACGTGCCAGAGCGGGGTCGGCCGGCCGGCGGCGAGCACCTTCACCTGGGGTGGCTTGTCGATCGCCATCCCGGCGCCGGGGTCGGGTCCGTCGATGCCCGCGTACCGCGCGCCGAGCCCGACGCCGAGCTCCTCGGCCACGAGGAGCAGCTCCCCGATGCCGCCGAGCGGGCCGGGGCCGGAACAGGCGACGGCGGTGGCGCGTCCGCCGCTGCGGTCGTCACCGGCGTACGCGACCCCGGTGAACAGCCATCCGACGGGCAGGGGCCACGGCATCCAGACCGGCACGTGGGCCCGGTGCACCACGACACCGAGGGCCTCGACGCTGGGCGGGATCACGGGCTGCAGCGGGTGCACCGAGCCATGCACGTCGCACTGCCAGGAGTCGGCAAAGAGACCGGGCGCCCTGACCCGGCCACCGCACTTCGGGCAACTGGGTTCGCCCCTCATAGGGCTCAACGGTCCTACCACCGGGGCCCCGCGTCAAGGACGATCACCGACGATCACCCGTCCGGCCCGAGTCGTTCACCCTCGGTCGTGCTCGTGCGTCGCCCGAGCACGTTCGGCCACCGCATCACGGCCGTCGAGCCCGCCCCCGCGGTCGGCGACGGGAGCGGCCACGGCGCGCGGAAGCGGTTCGCCGGGCACCGGACCCGGCGCCCGGGACTCAGTCCAGCGTGACCGACCTGCGCAGCGGATCGCGCAGATCCGTTCCGTTGGCCAGCCACCGCTCCTCCAGGGCCTGCGCCCCGTGCACCCGCTTCCAGGCCGCCTCGTTCGCGGTCATCGGCAACAGTGGCAGGAAGCGGACCGGGTCCATCGGCTCGTCGAGGTCCAGGTCCTCCACGAGGCCGCCCGACTCGGCGACCAGGACCGAGCCGAAGGGGGCGCCCGGCCACAGCGGCTCGCCCACGTCGAGCGAGGCGCCGGGGGCCACGACCACGCCCTCGACCTGCGGGGTGGCGGCCAGCACCGCGAGCGGGCGGAGCACCTTGTCGGTGTCGGCGAGCCCGAGCCGTACCGAGAGGACCAGTTCGGCGCGCGGGCCCTTCACCGGGTCGGCGAGCACGGCGGTCGGATCGGCCATCGGCTGGGCGGACATGCCCAGGGTCGCGTAGCGCACCAGACCGGCGCCGGCGTCGACGAAGCGCAGGACCTCGATGCGATCGGTGCCGAGGAAGGTGACCGCCGCCCGCGCGTCCGGCTCACCGAGGGCCGTGCGGAGCCGGGCCTCGACCAGAGCAAGAATTTCTCCCATGCGGCGAGCATAAAGCGCGTATGGAACGGGCAAAGTAAGGGATTGACCCTCAGTCGGCTGATAGTCTTGGCCACTGGTCGGGATTCCCGACTGCTCGTCACACGTCATCCCTCACGAGGGACCGGCCGGAGGAGGTGGGACTGCGGTGGATCGAAGTCGATCGGGCAGTACCAAGCGCTCTTCCGCCCCGCACCCCAGCCCGGTGCGTTCCTCCCTCCGGTGACGCGGGCCCCGTTCGGGCCCCTCCTCTCCGGCATCTCGCACGACGGAAGAGCACCTCTCTTTGCCTGTCTGTAGCGAACGCCGTCATCGCGACCGTTCGGTGCCGCCCGCTTTGTGGACGACGTAGCACCACGTCCCCATTCCGGGCTGCGCCATGCTCGCCGACGGCCTCTCCGTGAAGGAGCATGCCCATGTCGATGATCCGTGACCTGCGCGCCGCCGTCCGCCCCTCCCTGCGGCACCCCCTCCGCAAGACCGACACCGCCTCCCCGTACGCCAACTACGACGCCACCCGCGACCCCACGGCCGCCACCGCCGTCGTCGACTGCGCCGTCTACCGCGACGGGCGCCGGGTGGACGACCACGCGTGCCTCACGCCGCGCGGCGCGATGCGCCAGGTACGGGACAGCGGCGGCTTCGCCTGGATCGGCCTGCACGAGCCGACCGAGTCCGAATTCGCCGGTATCGCCGCCGAGTTCGGGCTCCACCCGCTCGCCGTCGAGGACGCCGTCCACGCCCACCAGCGGCCGAAGCTGGAGCGGTACGACGACACCCTCTTCACCGTCTTCAAGACGATCCACTACGTCGAGCACGCCGAACTCACGGCCACCAGCGAGGTCGTCGAGACCGGCGAGGTCATGTGCTTCACCGGCCCCGACTTCGTCATCACCGTCCGGCACGGCGGCCAGGGCTCGCTGCGCAACCTCCGGCACCGCCTCCAGGGCGAGCCCGAGCTGCTCGCCAAGGGCCCCTCGGCCGTGCTGCACGCCATCGCGGACCACGTCGTCGACGGCTACATCGCGGTCGCCGACGCCGTCGAACTCGACATCGACCAGATCGAGATCGACGTCTTCTCACCGCCCGCCAAGGGCTCCACCCGCGGCACCGACACCGGCCGGATCTACCAGCTCAAGCGCGAGGTACTGGAGTTCAAGCGGGCCGTCACGCCGCTGCTGCGCCCGATGCAGCTGCTCAGCGAGCGCCCGATGCGGCTGGTCGACCCCGACATCCAGAAGTACTTCCGGGACGTCGCCGACCACCTCGCGCGCGTCCAGGAGCAGGTCGTCGGCTTCGACGAGCTGCTGAACTCGATCCTCCAGGCCAACCTGGCGCAGGCGACCGTCGCGCAGAACGAGGACATGCGCAAGATCACCTCGTGGGCGGCGATCGTCGCCGTCCCGACGGCGGTCTGCGGCGTGTACGGCATGAACTTCGACCACATGCCGGAGCTGCACTGGAAGTACGGCTACCCGATGGTGCTGGTGGGCATCGCCGCCATCTGTTTCACCATCCACCGCACCCTCAAGCGCAACGGCTGGCTGTAGCGCCGGCCGCGCTCGGTAGGCTGCGGGGCATGACAGACGCGCTGCTCGGGTCCGCCCTCGTCGAGGAGGCCACCAAGAAGTCCGGCCTCATCTGGGTACGGGGCGAGGCCGCGGCCGCCCGTGCGCTCTGGCACATCTGGCTCGACGGCGCCGCGCTGGTCGTCGGCGACGGGCCCGGCGAGCAGCCGCTGCCCGGCCTGGTGGACGGCGGCACGGCCGAGGTCACCGTCCGCAGCAAGGACAAGGGCGGCCGGATCGTCGCCTGGACCGCCGCGGTGAGCGAGCTCGCCCCGCGCGGCGAGGCCTGGGAGGCGGCGGTCGCCGAACTGAAGGGCAAGCGGCTGAACGCGCACGACGGCGAGGCGATGCCCGAGCGCTGGGCGCGCGAGTGCCGGGTGGTGCGCCTGGAGCCCCGCTCCTCGACCACGGACCTGCCGGACGGCTCCCTGGCCACCGCCCCGCTGCCGTCCCCGGTGCTCACCCGCCGCCCGATCCCGGCGGGCCTGCCGAAGCTGCTCCTGAAGCGCCGCAAGCGCAAGGGCTAGGTCGCGCCTCAGGTGCGCGGCAGCTGCTTGCCGTAGTCCAGGGTCTGGTTCTTCGACGGGGCGGCGAGCGGGAAGTCCTTGTCCCACTCGGAGAGCATCACCACGCCCGCGCCGCCGCCGCGCGCGAAGCGCAGCGGGAACGGGGTGCCCTCCAGGGACACGTCGAGCGAGCCGCCCTCGGCGTCCTCGCCGCCCCTGACGTTGACGGTGCGGATGCCGCCGATCTTGTCGCGGTCGCCCTTGAGGACGTCGCCGTGCAGCCCGATCAGCCCGTCGAGCAGCAGGTCCATGTCGGTGAAGCCGCGCAGCTGCTTGTAGGCGGGGTCGTCCTGCGGGACCTTCACGTACATGTCGTCGAGCTTGTCGGCCGCCTCGGAACCGGCGTCCGAGGGCGGTTCGGTGGAGGCGTCGTCGTGCGTCCAGAAGCCCGCGTCGGCCTTCATGTAGAGCGCGTCGCCGACCCGCAGCAGCTCGAAGGTGCTGTTCTTCGTGGTCACGGAGCCGCTCGCGCCGTCCTGCTTGAGCCGCATGTTCAGCTTGTACGTGCCGCCCTTGCTGACCAGCGTGCCCGCGAGGCGCACCGCCCTGGCGCCGTCGGCGGCCGACTGGGCCTTCTCCTCGATGGCGGTCGCGGACAGCTTGCCCACGCCGTTGGTCCCCTCGTCCGGGTCGGCGGCGCAGGCGCCCAGCGAGGCCGCCAGGCCGGCGCAGAGCGCCAGGGGCAGGGCGGCCGTGCGGATGCGCGAGGACGGGGGGCGAACGGTCACCGAGGCTGCCTCTCGTGTCGGTGGGGGGACGCGCCCGGGGGCGCCGGTTGCCGGTGGGGACGGCAGACCGCAGCGTACCCGGGCCGGGTGAAGACGCCGCAGGCAGCCGGACGGGCGCTCTGCCGGAGCGCCTCGCAACGGCACGGGCTAGCCTGAACCAGGCAAAGCTGGAAATCGACCCGAATCGTGCGGCACCCAGGAGGCGCGTGGCATGGCGGCAGGCGCCCCCCGGATCTTCGTCTCGCACCTCGCCGGGGTCCCGGTGTTCGACCCCGTGGGCGACCAGGTCGGCCGGGTCAGCGACTTGGTGGCCATGCTGCGGGTGGGCCGCCGCCCGCCGCGGCTGCTCGGCATGGTCGTGGAGGTGCTCTCCCGGCGCCGGGTGTTCGTGCCGATGACCCGGATCACCGGGGTCGAGTCCGGCCAGGTCATCACCACCGGCGTGGTCAACATGCGCCGCTTCGAGCAGCGCCCGACCGAGCGCCTGGTCCTCGGCGAGCTCCTGGACCGGCGGGTGCGGCTGGTCGGGCCGCAGGGCGAGGAGGGCGAGGAGGTCACCGTCCTCGACGTGGCCATCCAGCAGCTGCCGGCCCGCCGCGACTGGGAGATCGACAAGGTCTTCGTCCGGCGCGGCAAGGGCGGGGCGCTGCGCCGCAAGGGCGAGACGCTGACCGTGGAGTGGTCCGCCGTCACCGGCTTCTCCCTGGAGGAGCACGGCCAGGGCGCCGAGAACCTGGTGGCCACCTTCGAGAAGCTGCGCCCCGCCGACCTCGCCAACGTGCTCCACCACCTCTCCCCCAAGCGCCGCGCGGAGGTCGCCGCGGCCCTCGACGACGACCGGCTCGCCGACGTCCTGGAGGAGCTGCCGGAGGACGACCAGATCGAGATCCTGGGCAAGCTGAAGGAGGAGCGGGCCGCCGACGTCCTGGAGGCGATGGACCCGGACGACGCGGCCGACCTGCTCTCCGAGCTCCCGGAGGAGGACAAGGAGCGGCTGCTGACGCTGATGCAGCCGGACGACGCGGCGGACGTGCGCCGGCTCATGTCGTACGAGGAGCGGACCGCGGGCGGTCTGATGACCACCGAGCCGATCGTGCTGCGTCCGGACGCCACGGTCGCGGACGCCCTGGCCCGGGTGCGCCAGCAGGACCTGTCCCCCGCGCTGGCGGCGCAGGTGTACGTGTGCCGGCCGCCGGACGAGACGCCGACGGGCAAGTACCTGGGCACGGTGCACTTCCAGCGGCTGCTGCGGGACCCGCCGTTCACGCTGGTCTCCTCGCTCGTCGACAGCGATCTGCCGCCGCTCGGCCCGGACACCCCGCTGCCGGCCGTGACCAGCTACTTCGCCGCGTACAACCTGGTCGCGGCGCCGGTGGTGGACGAGAGCGGTTCGCTGCTGGGGGCGGTGACCGTGGACGACGTGCTCGACCACCTGCTGCCGGACGACTGGCGGGAGACGGAGTTCCACGAGGAGGGGGTGCACGGTGGCTGAGCGCACACAGGAGCGGGAGCGGGATCGCGAGCGGGAGCGGCCGCTGCCCCGGATCCGGCTGGACCAGCCGCGGGTGCGGCGGCCCCGGTTCCTGCCCGAGTACGACCCGGAGGCCTTCGGGCGCATGTCGGAGCGGATCGCGCGCTTCCTGGGGACGGGGCGGTTCATCGTCTGGATGACGGTGATCATCATCGCCTGGGTGGTGTGGAACGTCTCCGCGCCGGACTCGCTGCGCTTCGACAACTACCCGTTCATCTTCCTGACCCTGATGCTGTCGCTCCAGGCCTCCTACGCGGCCCCGCTGATCCTGCTCGCGCAGAACCGGCAGGACGACCGGGACCGGGTCAACCTCGAACAGGACCGGAAGCAGAACGAGCGCTCGATCGCGGACACCGAGTACCTGACCCGGGAGATCGCCGCGCTGCGGATGGGCCTGGGCGAGGTGGCGACCCGCGACTGGATGCGTTCGGAGCTCCAGGACCTGCTGAAGGAGCTGGAGGAGCGGCGGGAGGAGCGCGACGGTCTATTCCCGTCGGAGGGCGCGCGCGGGAGTGACGTACCCGACCGTTGACAGGGCTTTCATGAGCCGGTGGTCGTCGCCGTACCATCTCCCTATGGCTACGGAAGACGCGGTGCGCGAAGCACTGGCGACGGTGAACGACCCCGAGATCAACAAACCGATCACCGAGCTCGGCATGGTGAAGTCGGTGGAGATCGGATCCGACGGCAGGGTCGCCGTCACGGTCTATCTCACGGTCTCCGGCTGCCCGATGCGCGACACCATCACCCAGCGCGTGACGGACGCCGTCTCCCGCGTCGAGGGCGTCACGGGCGTCGACGTCACGCTGGACGTGATGAGCGACGAGCAGCGCAAGGAGCTCGCCTCCGCGCTGCGCGGCACCACCGCCGAGCGCGAGGTCCCCTTCGCCAAGCCCGGCTCGCTGACCCGCGTGTACGCGGTGGCCTCCGGCAAGGGCGGTGTCGGCAAGTCCTCGGTGACGGTCAACCTGGCGGCGGCGATGGCGGCCGACGGGCTGAAGGTCGGTGTCGTGGACGCCGACATCTACGGTCACAGCGTGCCGCGCATGCTGGGTGCGGACGGGCGTCCGACCCAGGTCGAGAACATGATCATGCCGCCGTCGGCGAACGGCGTGAAGGTCATCTCCATCGGCATGTTCACCCCGGGCAACGCCCCGGTCGTGTGGCGCGGCCCGATGCTCCACCGCGCGCTCCAGCAGTTCCTCGCCGACGTGTACTGGGGCGACCTGGACGTCCTGCTGCTCGACCTGCCGCCGGGCACCGGCGACATCGCCATCTCCGTCGCGCAGCTGGTGCCGAACGCGGAGATCCTGGTCGTCACCACCCCGCAGCAGGCCGCGGCCGAGGTCGCGGAGCGGGCCGGCTCGATCGCCGTGCAGACCCACCAGAAGATCGTCGGCGTCGTCGAGAACATGTCGGGCCTGCCGTGTCCGCACTGCGACGAGATGGTCGACGTGTTCGGCACGGGCGGTGGCCAGAAGGTCGCCGACGGGCTGACCAAGACCACCGGCGCGACGGTCCCGGTGCTGGGCTCGATCCCGATCGACGTGCGGCTGCGCGAGGGCGGCGACGAGGGCAGGCCGGTCGTCCTGTCCGACCCGGACTCCCCGGCCGGCGCGGCCCTGCGCGCGATCGCCGGCAAGCTGGGCGGACGGGCCCGCGGCCTGTCGGGCATGAGCCTGGGCATCACGCCGCGCAACAAGTTCTGAGACGTCCAGGACAGGGAAAGGGCGCCCTCCGGGGCGCCCTTTCGCGTTCCAGCGGGTCCTGCCGCCGTCAGGCGTACTGGCCCAGGTCCTTCACCGCGGAGAAGCCGAGCCCGTACGCGCTCATCCCCCGCCCGTACGCGCCGATGTGCACGCCGGTCGCCGAACCGGCCAGCACCCAGCCGAACTCGGACTCGCGGTAGTGGAACGGCACCGGCACGCCGTCCACCGGCAGCGAGAGCGTCGACCAGGCCGGGCCTTCGAGGTCGTCGGCGAGCTCGAACGCGGTCTCCGTCTGCTGGTCCAGCCAGTCGTCCCGCCGCGTGTGGTCGAGGTTGGCGGGCCAGGTGTGGGCCAGCAGGCCCGAGCCGGCCAGCCAGGCCGCGGAGGAGACCGTGGTGGCCTCCAGGACGCCCGTGCCGTCGCCGGTGCGGCGCACCGGGTTCGCGGCGACGGTCACGACGACGGCGAACCGCTCCTTCTCCACGGCCACGGCCTCGGACTTTATCGACGGCTCGTCACCGTGGCCCATCGAGCCGTACTGGACGGTGCCGTCCGCGGCCGTGCCGATCTGCATCAGCCGGCGCGGGCCGGTGAACGCCTCGTCGAGCCCGTACCAGGCGAAGGGCGCGCGCAGGAACCCCTCGGCTTCCACCCGACTCGTCGTCTTCATCTCGGCCGCTCCTCTTCATGTCGACAGAGGGAGGATAGCCACCGTGCCGCAGTGGGTCGGTGACAGGCCGTCGTCAGGTGGCGTCGGAGTCGTACGGCGGACGCTCGCCGGCGTCCGGCTTGTCCTGCTTCTTGAGGAGGTCCGGGGTGGCGGAGCCGTTCACCGCGGCGGGCGCGGCGGGCGCGGTCTCGCGGCCGTGGACGGCGTCGGCGACCTCGTTCATCTCCTTCTTCAGGTCGAAGCTGGAGCGGAGCTCGTTGAGCTCCTTGAGGTCCTCGTTCTCCGCGAGCTGCTTGCGGATGAAGTTCTTGGGGTTGAGGTCCTCGAACTCGAAGTCCTTGAACTCCGGGCCGAGCTCGCTGCGGATGTCCGCCTTGGCGCTGTCGGAGAACTCCCGGATCTTGCGGACGAAGCGGGAGACGTCCTGGATCATCTTCGGCAGCTTGTCCGGACCGAAGATGAGCACGGCGAGCACCACGAGCGTCACCAGCTCGAGTGCGCCTATGTCGCTGAACACCCTGTAGCTCCTTCACGCCGGTCCCGGGCCCGGTCCACCGTACCCGCCGAAACTGCCTGGCGGGTACCTCGTGGTGTCCTCCACATGGCGCCTAGGCGCCCGTGGAGGAGCCGAGCGTCAACGTCTTTGTCTGCTCTTTGCCGTCGCGGGTCAGCGTGAGCTTCAACCGGTCTCCGGGGCGGTGGGCGCGGATCTTCACGATCAGCTCCTCACCGCTGTGGACGCGCTGTCCGTCGACCTTGGTGATGACGTCGCCGGGCTTGATGCCGGCGCGGGCGGCGGGGCCGTCGGGGGTGACGGAGGAGGCGCCGTCCTTGCCCTTCGCGCCGACCCGGGCGCCGTCGCCGGTGTACTGCATGTCGAGGCTCACGCCGATGACCGGGTGGGTGGCCTTGCCGCTGTTGATGAGCTCCTCGGCGACCCGCTTGCCCTGGTTGACCGGGATGGCGAAGCCGAGGCCGATGGAGCCGGACTGGCCGCCGCTCTCGGAACCGTTGCTCGCGGCGCGGATGGCGCTGTTGATGCCGATGACCCGGCCCTGGGAGTCGAGCAGCGGGCCGCCGGAGTTGCCGGGGTTTATCGGGGCGTCGGTCTGGAGGGCGTCGACGTAGCTGATGTCGGTGCCGTCGCCCTTCTCGCCGCCGGCGGTGATCGGGCGCTCCTTGGCGCTGATGATGCCGGAGGTGACCGTGTTGGAGAGGTCGAAGGGGGCGCCGATGGCGACCACGGGGTCGCCGACGCGGACGGTGTCGGAGTTGCCCAGCGGCAGCGGCTTGAGGCCCGAGACGCCGGAGACCCGGATGACGGCGAGGTCGTAGCCGGTGTCGCGGCCGATGAGCTTGGCGCGGGCGGACTCGCCGTTGCTGAAGGTGACGGAGATCTCGCCGGATGCGGCGGCGGCGTCCACGACGTGGTTGTTGGTGAGGATGTTGCCGCGGGTGTCGAGCACGAAGCCGGTGCCGGTGCCCGAGGAGCCGCTGCCGCTGACGTGGATGGTGACGACGCCCGGCAGGGCCCCGGCGGCGATGCCGGCGACGCTGTCGGGGGCGCGGCCCGAGGACTCCGGTCCGGCCTGCGGCAGCTCGACGGTGGTGAGGCCGCCGTTGCGCTCGATGTACGCGCCGACGCCGCCGCCGACGACTCCGGTGACCAGCGCGAAGGCCAGGGCGCCGACGAGCGCGAGGCCGCGCCGCGGCTTCTTCTGCTTCACGGTGACCGGCGGGACGATCGGCCCGGCCGCGAGCGGCGCGGCGGCCGCCCACGGGTCGTACGCCGGCGCCACGGCCATCGGCCGCTGCACGGGCGGCGCGGGCGCCCACGGCCCCGGCTCGCCGTAGGGCGGCGTGCGGTAGGGATCGGGGGCGTGCAGCGGCTGGGCCTGGGGCTGCGGTTCCGGCTGTGCCGGTACGGGGGCGGGCGCGGGCGCCGCGGGGGCGGCGGGTTCCGCCGAAGTCGCCGGGGCCGCGGCGGCGTCGGAGCCCGTCGGGGCGGCCGGGGTGGTCTCGGCGGCCGGGGTCGCCGGGAGAGGCCCGGTGGGGTCGGGTCCGGCGGGGACCTGGTCCGGCCGGCCGGGCACGGCCCGGCGCGGGTCGACGGACTCGGGTCCGGGCTCCGGGTCGAGCCAGGAGGCGGGCGCGTCGGCCTGCTCGGCCGCCGGAGCGGGCACGGGCGAGGGCTCGGCCGCCGGAGCGGGGGCCTTCGACAGTACGGGCGCGTCGGGCGCGGCCTCGGGTCGCCCGGTCCCGGCCTCGGCAGGGGCCGGCCGCGCGTCCTCGGGCCCGGCCGGGGGCGACCCCGCGTCCCGGGCCTCGGCCGCGTCCGGGGACGGCTGCGGTGCGGGTGCCGGGGTCGGTGCGGGTGCGGCCAGGGTGAAGTCCGCGTCCCCGTCCCGGGCCCCCGCCGCGTCCGGGGACGGGGCCGGGGGCTGCTCAGGCGGCGGGATGGGTGTCGTCGACGGACGGCTCCACCAGGTCGGCTTCCCGTTCTTCATGCTCTCCCCGCAACAGATGACCTGTCCGCGCCCACCGGTCGTCGGGCGCGCCCCTGCCCCTGGATTCAACCAGGTCGCCGGTCAGCGGTGGGAGGGGCTGGGGGCGGGGGTGGCGGTCGGGGCGGTCCCGGGCGCGTAGGAGAGCCGGAGCGCGGGGGCCGCCGGGCGTATGAACGGGGACAGTTCCAGGCGGGCCGGCACCACGGTGGGCGCCGCCTCCTCCTGCGGCTGCTCGCGGCGGGAGCCCGAGGCGAAGGTCGCCGGGGCCCGCAGCGGGGTCACGTTGCTGCCGGAGCCCTGGCCGCGCGCCGCGTCGAGGGGCAGCGTGCCGCCCAGCGCGATCGCGGCGAAGGAGACCGCGCTCGCCGCCGCGAAGGCGAACCGGCGGCCGCGCCCGGAGCCGCGGTCGCCGACCTCGTGGATCCGGAAGCCGGAGTGCGGGGTGACCGGAGCGGCCGTGGCGAAGCCGTCGGACCGCAGTCCGCCGCCGCGCAGGAGGTCGTCGAAAGGACCCCCCTGGTCATTCGGTCCCCCCGGCAGCCCCTGGAGGCGGGCCAGCAGCCCCTCCGAGGGCGGCGGGGGCGCGCTGGTGGCGAAGACGCTCTTCAGGCTGCGCTGGGCGTCCGCCTCGGCCTTGCACTTGGGGCAGGTGGCGAGGTGGGCGAGGACCCGTTCGCGGGCGTCATGGCCGAGCTCGCCGTCGACGAGCGCGGCGAGCCGGTCCCCGAGGTGCTGGTCCGCGAGGTTCTGGCCCGCGAGGTGCCGCTCCGCTGGGGTCGCTGACGGACGGGTGCCGCTCACGCCGTTCCGCCCTCCCAGCCGACTGCGGCGAGCGCCCGCTCCGCGCGCGCCTCGGGCGAGCGGTGCTTGAGCGCCTTGCGCAGGTGGGAGCGGCCGCGGTGGATGCGGCTGCGGACGGTGCCCAGCTTCACGCCGAGGGTCGCGGCGATCTCCTCGTAGGAGAGGCCCTCGATGTCGCAGAGGACGACCGCGGCGCGGAACTCGGGCGCGAGGGTGTCCAGGGCCTGCTGCACGTCGGCGTCGAAGTGGGTGTCGTTGAACGCCTGCTGCGGGGACGGCTCGCGGCTGGGCAGCCGCTCGGCGGCGTCGTCGGCGAGCGCGTCGAAGCGGATGCGCTGCTTGCGGCGGACCATGTCGAGGAACAGGTTGGTCGTGATGCGGTGCAGCCAGCCCTCGAAGGTGCCGGGCGTGTAGGACGACAGCGAACGGAAGACCCGGACGAAGACCTCCTGGGTCAGGTCCTCGGCGTCGTGCTGGTTGCCCGTCAGGCGGTAGGCGAGCCGGTAGACCCGGCCGCTGTGCGTGCTGACGATCTCCTCCCAGCTGGGCGGAGTCCACGCCTGCGATTCCGCATCCGATGCGAAGGTCGCGGTGGTGGGTGCGGAGTCGGCGGTGCGGGAACGGTCAGCGGTGTCGGTCACGGATTTCGGCTCACCCGTCGATCCGAGAAGGCGCCTAAGCACGCGTCTCCGACCTGCAGGCGCAGCCGCACCTCCCCTGTCGGCTCTGGTGGTGTCCAGTGGAGCCCCTACCATAGCCACCTCGCCCGTTAGCTCCGGATAAGAATCTTTACGCGAATTTGGGGCCGGCTCGTTCCGCCGTCCCGACTCGCTTCCTGTCTGTAGGAACGCGCGGTCCCATCTGCGGGTTCCCGCGCGCAGCGGATACAGTCGACGCCTGCGTCAACTACGGGGACAGGAGAGGGCCATTACCGCCAACCGGCAGACGAGCTGGGCGTTCGCCGACGCCTTTGTCGCCGAGGACGAAGCGCTGCGCTGGGCCCGTGACCGGGCCCGGGAGGCAGGGCTGCCCTCGGTGTCGCCGGGCACCGGTGCGGCCCTCCGCCTGCTGGCCGCCACGGCGGACGCCAAGGCGGTGGCGGAGATCGGTACGGGCACGGGCGTGTCGGGGATCTACCTGCTGCTCGGGATGCGCCCGGACGGGGTGCTGACCACGGTGGACATGGAGCCGGAGCGGCAGGCGCACGCGAAGGCGGCGTTCCGCGCGGCGGGCTTCGCGGGCAACCGCGCGCGGTTCATCCCGGGCCGCGCCCTGGACGTGCTGCCCCGGCTCGCGGACGGCGGCTACGACCTCGTGTTCTGCGACGGCGACCGCACGGAGTCCCTGGACTACCTCGCTGAATCGTTGCGCCTGCTGCGCCCCGGCGGTCTGGTCTGCTTCGAGGGCGTCTTCGCGGACGGCCGTACGGTGGACTCGGCGGCCCAGCCGGCCGAGGTGCTGCGGATACGCGAGCTGCTGCGCACGGTGCGGGAGAGCCCGGCGCTGCTGCCGACCCTGCTGCCGGTCGGCGACGGCCTGCTGTGCGCGGTCCGCAGGGGCGGCTGACGCGCCTGCGGGACGGATCGGGGCCCGGACCGGGCCCGGTACACCTCTGCCCCGGCGCGGTGGGTACCGTACCGGGGCAGAAGCGGAAAATCGTGACAGGGGGGCGTCAGCCGACGACGTCCTTCAGGGCGTCGCCGAGGGCCTTCGCCTCGTCCGGGGTCAGCTCGACGACGAGCCGGCCGCCGCCTTCGAGCGGAACGCGCATGACAATGCCCCGCCCCTCCTTTGTCACCTCGAGCGGGCCGTCACCCGTCCGCGGCTTCATGGCCGCCATGCTCGTTCCCCTTCCTGAAACCAGCTCAACGTCAGCATCGAACACGATTGCTTCCTGGTCATTATCCCGCATCACAGGACCCGATGACCAACATCAGGTGGCATCGCTTCCGCAACGCGCTTTCACAAAACCGCATATTTCGCCGATCCACCTGCGATACTTCGCCGCCATCGCACCGCTGTCGGGCGCCGATTCTTTGACGCAGGTCACATGCGGCGGGCCGGAGATCTCCGCCATGCTGGGCAGGTCAATCGACGCAATGAGGCGAAGGGACCCCCGCGATGGCCGACACGGTGCTGTACGAGGTGAGCGACGGGCTCGCCACCATCACCCTCAACCGCCCCGAGGCCATGAACGCGATGAACGTGGCCGCGAAGGTCGCCCTGCGCGAGGCGGTGGAGACGGCCGCGGCCGACCCGGCGGTCCGCGCGGTGCTGCTGACCGCCGCCGGCGACCGGGCGTTCTGCGTGGGCCAGGACCTGAAGGAGCACGTCGGGCTGCTGCTCCAGGACAAGGAGTCCGGCACGCAGGCCACCATGAACACGGTCCGCGACCACTACAACCCGATCGTCCGGGCGCTCACCGGCATGGCGAAGCCCGTGGTGGCGGCGGTGAACGGGGTCGCGGCCGGAGCCGGCTTCGGCTTCGCGCTCGCGGCGGACTACCGGGTGGTGGCGGAGACGGCCGCCTTCAACACCTCCTTCGCCGGGGTCGCCCTCACCGCCGACTCGGGCATGTCCTGGACGCTCCCCCGGCTGATCGGCCACAGCCGCGCGGCCGACCTGCTGCTCTTCCCCCGCTCGATCGGCGCGCGGGAGGCGTACGAGCTGGGCATCGTGAACCGTCTCGTACCGGCCGAGGCGCTCGCCGAGGAGGCCGCGAAGGTGGCCCGCGCGCTGGCCGAGGGCCCGACCGTCGCCTACGCGGCGCTGAAGGAGTCCCTCGCGTACGGCGCGGACCACTCGCTCGCCGAGGCGCTGGAGAAGGAGGACGAGCTCCAGACGAAGGCGGGTGCGTCCGAGGACCACACGATCGCCGTGCAGGCCTTCATCGCCAAGGAGAGGCCGAGGTACCTGGGCCGCTGAGCGGCCCGCCGGAGTGCCGGCGCCGCCTCAGCGGGCGGCGCCGCGCGCCACGCACCCGGCGACGTGGTCGTCGACCAGACCGCAGGCCTGCATCAGCGCGTACGCCGTGGTCGGGCCGATGAACCGCAGTCCGCGCTTCTTCAGGGCCTTGGACAGGGCCGTCGACTCGTCCGTGACGGCCGGGACGTCGCCGGTGCCGGCCGGGACCGGGCGGCCCTCCGGGTCCGGCGCGTACGACCAGATCAGCTCGTCCAGCTCGCCGGGGGCCCAGTCCACGAGCACCTGGGCGTTGGCGATCGTCGCGTCGATCTTGGCGCGGTTGCGGATGATCCCCTCGTCGCCCAGCAGCCGCTCCCGGTCGGCGTCGGTGAACCGGGCCACCTCGGCGATCCGGAAGCCGGAGAAGGCCGTACGGAAGCCCTCGCGGCGGCGCAGGATCGTGATCCACGACAGGCCGGACTGGAAGGCCTCCAGGCACAGGCGCTCGAACAGGGCGTCGTCGCCGTGGACCGGGCGGCCCCACTCCTCGTCGTGGTACGCCACGTAGTCCTCGGCCGACAGGCCCCACGGGCAGCGCAGCAGTCCGTCGGGCCCCGCGACGGCCCCGCCGTCGCTCACGCGCCCTCCTCCTCGTCCCGGGGCGCGGCGGCCCGCGGTCCGGCGCCCGCCAGGGCGGTCTCCAGCTCCGCGATCCGGGCGTCGCGCTCGGCGAGCTCGGCGCCGAGGCGGCCGAGGACGTCGTCCACGTCCGCCATCCGGTACCCCCGGACGGCGACGGGCAGGCGCAGCGCCTCGACGTCGGCCTGGCCGACCGGGCGGGCCTCGGGGAGCGGGTCGATCAGTTGCTCGGGCGCCGCTTCGGGCAGCACCTCGCTGTCGCCGCCGCCGACCACCGCCAGGGTGACCGCCGCGACGACCACGACCATCGTGATCAGCAGAAACCAGAACACCAGCGCGCGCCTCTCCCCGTCCGTGGAAAACGTCCGGTGCCGATCGTGCCATGCGGCACCGACAGTTAGGGTCGCAGACGATGCGGCGACCGGTCGCAAGGGAGGACAAAACGGATGCTGCGCTTGGGACCGCGTGAATTCGGGCCGCACGAGCCGGTGATCATGGCGATCGTGAACCGGACCCCGGACTCCTTCTACGACCAGGGGGCGACCTTCCGCGACGAGCCGGCCCTCGCCCGGGTGGAGCAGGCCGTGGCCGAGGGTGCCGCGATCATCGACATCGGCGGGGTGAAGGCGGGTCCCGGCGAGGAGGTCACGGCCGAGGAGGAGGCGCGGCGCACGGTCGGCTTCGTGGCCGAGGTCCGACGGCGCCACCCGGACGTCGTGATCAGCGTGGACACCTGGCGGGCGGACGTCGGCGAGGCGGTGTGCGAGGCCGGCGCGGACGTCCTCAACGACGCGTGGGGCGGCTTCGACCCGCGGCTCGCGGAGGTCGCCGCGAAGTACGGCGCGGGGCTCGTCTGCACCCACGCGGGCGGGGTGGAGCCGCGGACCCGGCCGCACCGGACGGAGTACGAGGACGTCATGGCCGACATCCTGCGCGTGACGGTCGGGCTGGCCGAGCGGGCGGTCGCGCTGGGCGTGCGGCGCGACGGGATCATGATCGACCCGGGGCACGACTTCGGGAAGAACACCCGGCACAGCCTGGAGGCGACGCGACGGCTCGGGGAGATGGCGTCGACCGGGTGGCCGGTGCTGGTGTCCCTGTCCAACAAGGACTTCGTCGGGGAGACGCTGGACCGGCCGGTGAAGGAGCGGGTCCTGGGGACGCTGGCCACGACGGCGGTGTCCGCGTGGCTGGGCGCCCAGGTGTACCGGGTGCACGAGGTCGCCGAGACGCGGCAGGTGCTGGACATGGTGGCGTCCATCGCGGGGCATCGGGCGCCCGCCGTCGCCCGGCGCGGGCTGGCGTAGCCGGAGCGGGTGCGGGAGGAACGGGCGCGGGGAGGAGCGGGCGCCTGCGGCGGGCTTCTCCCCCACCCCGCCCTCCCGAGACCGGGGCTCCGCCCCGCACCGCGGTCCTCGAACGCCGGACGACCTGGGTCGTGTCCGGAGAGTCCCGCCTGGCTCGCGACCTAGCGCCCGACCTCCTTGGTCACCAGCGCGACCGCCTCGTCCACGTCGTCCGTGACGTGGAAGAGGAGGAGGTCGTGCTCGGAGGCCTTGCCGCCGGCGACGACCGAGTCGCGGAGCCAGTCGACCAGGCCCTTCCAGTACTCCGAGCCGAAGAGCACGATCGGGAAGCGGGTGACCTTGCGGGTCTGGACGAGGGTCAGGGCCTCGAAGAGCTCGTCGAGGGTGCCGAGACCGCCCGGCAGCACGACGAAGCCCTGCGCGTACTTCACGAACATCGTCTTGCGGACGAAGAAGTAGCGGAAGTTCACGCCGATGTCGACGTGCGGGTTGAGGCCCTGCTCGAAGGGGAGCTCGATGCCGAGGCCCACGGAGACGCCCTCGGCCTCCCGGGCGCCCTTGTTGGCCGCCTCCATGGCGCCCGGTCCGCCGCCGGTGATGACGGCGAAGCCCGCCTCGACGAGGGCGCGGCCGATGCGGACGCCGGCCTCGTACTCGGGCGAGTCGGGCTTGGTGCGGGCCGAGCCGAAGACGCTGATCGCGCTCGGGAGTTCGGCCAGGGCGCCGAAGCCCTCCACGAACTCGGACTGGATGCGCATGACCCGCCAGGGGTCGGTGTGCACCCACTCCGAGTCGCCCTCGGTGTCGAGCAGGCGCTGGTCCGTGGTGCCGGGCTGGACCTGGTCGCGGCGCCTGAGCACCGGTCCCAGCCTCTGCTCCTCCGGCTTCTTCGGCTCCTCGGGGACACCCATGGCCTGCTCCTTTCACCGTTCCACTGATCTTCCGGTCCGGTCAGGGTAGGTCCACGGAGGTGACGAAAAGCGAAATTCCGGGAATCAGTCGGTCAGCCAGTCGCGAAGCCTTGCCTCGCAGTGGTGGATCTTCTCGACGTGCACGTGCTCGTCGCGCTTGTGCGCGTAGATGGGGTCGCCGGGCCCGTAGTTGACGGCGGGGACGCCCAGCGCGCTGAAGCGGGCGACGTCGGTCCAGCCGAACTTGGGGTGGGCGCTGCCGCCGACCGCCTTCATGAAGGCCGCGGCGGCGGGGTGGGAGAGGCCGGGCAGGGCGCCGCCGCTCTCGTCGTCGATCTCGAACTCGGCGACGCCGCAGTCCGCGAAGACCTCGCGGACGTGGGCCACGGCCTGCTCCGGGGAGAGGTCGGGGGCGTAGCGGTAGTTGACGGTGACCACGCACGCGTCGGGGATGACGTTGGTGGCGACGCCGCCCTCGATGCCGACGGCGTTGAGGCCCTCGTGGAACTCCAGGCCGTCGATGACCGGCTTGCGCGGCTCGTAGGCGGCGAGGCGGGCGAGGATGGGGGCGGCGGCGTGGATGGCGTTGGAGCCCATCCAGGAGCGCGCGGAGTGGGCCCGCTCGCCCGCCGTGTGCAGCTTGACCCGCAGGGTTCCCTGGCAGCCGCCCTCGACCTCGCCGAAGGAGGGCTCCAGCAGGACGGCGAAGTCGCCCGCGAGCCAGTCCGGGTGGGCGTCGGCGATCTTGCCGAGGCCGTTGAGGTGCGCGGCGACCTCCTCGTTGTCGTAGAACACGAAGGTGAGGTCGCGGTTGGGCGCGGGGACGGTGGCGGCGATCCGCAGCTGGACGGCGACGCCCGACTTCATGTCGGAGGTGCCGCAGCCCCACAGGATGCCGTCCTCGTCGAGCCGGGAGGGCACGTTGTCGGCGATGGGGACGGTGTCGATGTGTCCGGCGAGGACGACCCGCTCGTCGCGGCCGAGGTCCGTGCGGGCGACGACGTTGTTGCCGTGCCGGTCGACGGTGAGGTGCGGGAGCCCGCGCAGGGCGGCCTCGATCGCGTCGGCGAGCGGCTTCTCGGTTCCGCTGACGGACGGGAAGTCGACCAGGGCGGCGGTCAGCGCGGCGCCGTCGAGCGTGAGGTCCAGCGAGGTCTCTCCAGGAGCGGTGTCAGCCATGTGCCGACCCTAACGCGGCCTCCAGTACGGTGGGGCCCGTGTCCGAGCCCACCCGTCCCCCCAGCCCCGTCCGTCGCGGGCGCCGCGCCCGGTTCACGGCGGCGTTCGCCGTCCTCCTCGGCCTGGTCGCCTATGTGGCCGTGCACTACGTCACGGGGAGCAAGGGCGCGCCGCGGTGCAGCATCGGAAGCGGGGCGAACCAGTACGAGTTCACCCCGGAGCAGGCGTCCAACGCGGCGACGATCGCGGCCGTGGGCACCAGCCGGAGGATGCCGGAGCGGGCGGTGACGATCGCGCTGGCGACGGCGCTGCAGGAGTCGGCTCTGTACAACATCGAGCACGGCGACCGGGACTCGCTCGGCCTGTTCCAGCAGCGTCCCTCACAGGGCTGGGGGACGCCGGAGCAGATCCTCGACCCGGTCTACTCGTCGGGGAAGTTCTACGAGGGCCTGGAGAAGGTCCCGGGCTATTCGCGGCTGCCGCTGACGGTGGCGGCGCAGAAGGTGCAGCGCAGCGGCTTCCCCCAGGCGTACGCGAAGCACGAGCCGGACGCCGCGCTGCTGTCGGCGGCGCTGACCGGCCGGGCGCCGGCCTCGCTGGAGTGCACGGCGGACGTCTCGGAGGGCCGGCCGGGCGATCCGGCGCGGGTGCGGGACGAGGTGGTGCGGGCCTTCGGCGAGCGGACCGCGCCGAAGCGGGCGCCCCAGGACGCCAAGGGCGCGCCCGCGGCCGGGTCGGGGGCGGCGGCCGTCGTCGAGCTCTCCGTACCGGTGCGGGCGTCCGCGGGGACGCGGGAGCAGCGCGGCTGGGAACTGGCGCAGTGGGCGGTGGCCCGGGCGGACGAGCTGCGGGTCGCCGAGGTGGGGTACGGGGACCGGGTCTGGCGGGCGGACGACTCGTCGGGCGGCTGGGAGAAGGCGAAGGGCACGGGCGCCGACGGCACCGACGGCACCGACGGCACCTGGGTGCGGCTCCGGCTCGTGCCGCGCTGAGCCCCGGAAGAGCGCACGGGCAGCCGTACGGACCGTCCCCCGGACGTGTCATACGGCGCGCGCGTCGCAGAGCTCTCCGGACAGCTTTCCCGATGCGTGTCATGTCACGGCAATCCCCTTGTGGCACAAGGGAAGTGACGGTTCGGCGACGGGCGGCGCATTGACGCGTTCGTCCGCTTTCCTCCCCACCCGACAATACGACGCATTGCCCATTCTTTACCTTCGGCGTCCGCAACCTCCCCCGCCCCGGGGCCGGTTGTCACTGCGTCCAACCGCACACACCCCCGCTCGTCGAAGGAGCACCATGTCCCTCCCCCTGACCCGTCGGATCGCCCGCGCCGCCCTGCTCGTCGCGGCCGGAGCGGCCCCGGTGGTCGTCGCGGCCGGCTCCGCGAGCGCCGCGGACCAGTCCCTCGCCCCCACCGGCGCCCTGTCGGGTCTGACCCAGCTCGACGGCGCCGCCACGGGCGCCACGCTGGACACCGCCTCGCAGACCGCGACCGGCGTCGTCGGCGAGACCGGCAGCACGGCCGTCGGCACGGCCGTCCCGGCGGCCGGCAAGACCCTGGGCACGGCGGGCAAGACCGCCACCCCGGCCGCCCAGCACGTCGCCGGCGACGCCGCGGGCAGCGCGGGCGAGGTCGTCGGCCGGACCGCGGGCGCGGCCGCCGAGAGCGCCGAGGGCCCGACCGGCGGCTCCCTGGGCGGTCTGCCCACCCAGGGCGTGCCGGCGCCCACCCTGCCGCTCGGCGGCGGGCTGCCGATCGGCGGCTGACCTCCGCCACGCACACGTGAGGGCCCGGGGAGCACCGTCCCCCGGGCCCTCACCCGTGTCCGTCAGCCCAGGCGCTTGACCGCGGCCTCGACCCGCTCGTCGGTCGCCGTGAAGGCCACCCGCACGAAGCGCTCGCCCGCCTCGCCGTAGAAGTCGCCGGGCGCCACCAGGATGCCCTTGTCGGCGAGGTAGGCCACCGTGTCCCAGCACGGCTCGTCGCGGGTCGCCCACAGGTAGAGGCTGGCCTCGCTGTGCTCGATGCGGAAGCCGTGCGCCTCCAGGGCCGCGCGCAGGGCGGCGCGCCGGGCCGCGTACCGCTCGCGCTGCTCGGCCACGTGCGCGTCGTCGCCGAGCGCCGCGACCGTGGCCGCCTGGACCGGGGCGGCGGTCATCATGCCGCCGTGCTTGCGGATCTGGAGCAGCTCGCCCAGGACGGCCGCGTCGCCCGCGATGAACGCGGCCCGGTAGCCGGCCAGGTTGGAGCGCTTGGACAGCGAGTGGACGGCGACGATCCCCTCGTACGAACCGCCGGAGACGTCCGGGTGCAGCACGGAGACCGGGTCGGCCTCCCAGCCCAGCTCCAGGTAGCACTCGTCGGAGAAGACGAGGACGCCGTGCTCGCGCGCCCAGGCGACGATCCGGGTCAGCTCGTCCTTGCCGAGGACCTTGCCGGTCGGGTTGGACGGGGAGTTGAGCCACAGCAGCTTCAGACCGGCCGGGTCCAGCTCGGTGGGGTCGTCGTAGACGACGGCCTCGGCGCCGCACAGCCGCGCGCCCACCTCGTACGTCGGGTAGGCGAGCCGCGGGTAGGCGACCCGGTCGCCGGCGCCCAGGCCGAGCTGGGTCGGCAGCCAGGCCACCAGCTCCTTGGAGCCGACCACCGGGAGCACGTTCTCGTGGGCGAAGCCGGTGGCGCCCAGGCGCCGCTCGCACCAGCCGGTGAGCGCGTCCCGCAGCTCCTTCGTGCCCCACACCGTGGGATAGCCCGGCGAGTCCGCCGCCGCGACCAGGGCGTCCTGGATCAGCGCGGGCACCGGGTCGACCGGGGTGCCCACGGAGAGGTCCACGATCCCGTCCGGGTGGGCCGTCGCCGTCTTCTTGTACGGCTCCAGCTTGTCCCAGGGGAAGACGGGCAGGCGCGAAGAGACTGCGCTCACGGGTTGGCTCACTTCCTCGTTCGTACGCGGGAGATGCGTCGGCCGCCGCCTCGGCAAACGCGTCGGCCCCGTACAGCGGACGATGCCGTACGGGACCGAGGGCGGTTGATCAGCCGTTCTGCGGCGGCAGGGCGGCGATGAAGGGGTGGTCGCGCTCGATCAGGCCGAGCTTGGAGGCGCCACCGGGCGAACCGAGCTCGTCGAAGAACTCGACGTTCGCCTTGTAGTAGTCCTTCCACTCGTCCGGGGTGTCGTCCTCGTAGAAGATCGCCTCGACCGGGCAGACCGGCTCACAGGCCCCGCAGTCGACGCATTCGTCCGGGTGGATGTACAAGGACCGCTGGCCCTCGTAGATGCAGTCGACGGGGCACTCCTCGATGCACGCCTTGTCCTTGACGTCGACACAAGGCTGCGCGATGACGTAGGTCACGCTGTCGTTCCTCCTCGATAGGGCTGGTCTGCGCGGGAGCGCGGCGTCGTCGATGCCCGCCCCTAGTATCTCCGTTCTCGGGGGCGATCCGAACAGGAGGGGCTAAGAAGCTGTGGAATTCGCCGGTGGAGGACGACTCGAAGTCCGTATTACCGCCTCTGACGTGGGAAAACGCGTCTCTGTTCGGTACGTGACGGACTCGGGTGCGCCGGGTGAGAAGTTCACCGACGCGGTCGGCGTTCTCACATCGTGGGAGGACGGTGTGCTGCTGATCACACGCAGGACGGGGGAAACCGTCCGGATCGCGGGATCCTCCCTGGTCGCCGGCAAGACCGTCCCCGCCGCCCCGGCCCGCCGCCGCGGCCCCGCCGCGACCTTCCCCGAGCTCGCCCGCGCCACCGCCCGGGCCTGGCAGCCGCTGGAGAGCGAGCCGCTCGGCGAGTGGACCCTGCGGGCCGCCGGCGGATTCACCCGGCGGGCCAACTCGGCGCTGCCGCTGGGCGATCCCGGCATGCCCGTCGCGGCCGCCCTCGACCGGGTGCGGGAGTGGTACGCGGCCCGGGAGCTGCCCGCCTACGTGCAGGCCGCCACCGGCGGCGCGGGCACCCAGGAGCTGCTCTGCGCCGAGCTGGAGCGGCGGGACTGGCGGCGGGAGGTCTCCGCCGAGGTGCGGATCGCGGCGCTCGCCCCGATCGGCGACACCGGCGCGGACGTCGACGCCGTCCGGCTCGGCCGCTCCTTCGACGAGGGCTGGCTGGGCCGCTACCAGCGCTTCGGCGAGCCCGGCCCGCAGGTCCTGAAGGTGCTCGGCAGCGGCCCGAGTGTGTGGTTCGCCTCCGTACCGGGAACGGGAGGGATACCGGCGGCGATCGGACGCTGTGTGGTGGACGGGCGCTGGGCCGGGTTCATGGCGGTGGAGGTCGACCCCGCCCACCGGCGCCGCGGCCTGGCCACGGCCGTCATGACGGCGCTCGCCCGCCGCGCGCTCGACGAGGGCGCGTCGGCCGCCTGGCTCCAGGTGGAGGCGGACAACGACGGCGCCCGGGCGCTGTACGACGGGATGGGCTTCGCGGTCCACCACCACTACCACCACTACCGATGGACGGGCGCATGACCGACTGGCGGCGGGAGTTCGCGGAGGAGGCCAGGGCCGAGCAGCCCGACCTCGCCCGCCTCTGCCTGCTGGTCGGCGCGGTGGCCGACCCCTCGGTGACCCAGGCCGACCTGGACGCGGCCGAGATCGAGCTTGACCGGCTCGCCGGGCTCGTGCCGTACGGGACGCGCGGCGCCGACGCGTGGGTGGCGGCGCTCTCCGAGCTGCTCGGCCGCCGCGAGGGCTTCCAGGGCGTGCCCGCCGACTACCAGCGGCTGGAGTCCTCCCTCCTGCACGAGGTGCTGCTGCGCCGCCGCGGGCTGCCGATCCTGCTGTCGGTGGTGTGGATGGAGGTCGCCCGCCGGGCCGGGGCCCACGTCTACGGCCTCGGCCTGCCCGGCCACTTCGTGGTCGGCTTCGGCGACCCGGGCGACCTCCACCTGGCCGACCCCTTCGCCGGCGGCCGCGCCATGACCGGCGCCGACGCCGAGCTGCTGGTCGCGGGCGCCACGGGCGAGGCGCTCGACCCCTCGATGCTGCGGCCCGCCTCGCCCACCGCGATCGTGCTGCGGGTCCTGAACAACATCCGCGCCTGGGCCACCGCCCGGCCCGAGCGCTCGGACGTCGCCCTGTGGGCGGTCGACCTCTCCCTGATGCTGCCCTCGCACCCGGCCCGGCTGCGCTACGAGCGCGCGGAGCTGCTCGTCCAGCGCGGCGACTTCCTCACCGGGGCGCTGGAGATGGAGGCGTACGCGACGGTCATGGACGCGGTGGAGCCGAGCGCCGCCGAGACCATCCGGCAGCGGGCGAAGGCGGCGCGGGCGCTGCTCAACTGACCCGTCCCGCGGAGCCCCCTCGCCGACGGGGCCTTCCCGAGCGCGCCGGGCGACGAGCGGACCGCCTGCACGCGGTGCCTTAGGGCGTGTACGGCCTCGGGGCGGGGCGATCCGCGCCACTGTGGGGGCGGACGTCGCACAGGAACGTCCCGAGCGGAAGGAGCGCGATGGAAACCCCCCACGGTCCCGGCAGCTACGTCGCCCACACGGGCACCGACGTGTACGGCCCCGGCAAGGTCATCGGCGTGGACGGACGGCACCGGCGGGTGCGGTTCGTCCACTACGTGGCGACGGTGCGGGCCGAGGACCTGCGGGCGGCGTCCGCGGGCGAGGCCCGGGAGGTCCAGGCCTGGCTGCGGGCCAGGAAGGCGCGGTACGGGGGCGAGTGGTAGCCCCCCGTACCGCGGCCCTCCGGGAGGGTCAGCCCTCGCCGCTGAGGTCGATGGTCCGGACGCGCTCGGACGGGGTCTTGCCGCGCAGGGCGTCGCGCATCACGAAGGCCACGTCGTCGGCGGAGACCTCGTGCTTGCTGCCGTCGCCCTTGGTGATCATGATCCCGGCGAAGACGCCGTCGAGGAGGTCGTCGATCGCCTGCTTGTCGTAGACCTCGACCAGCTTCCCGTCGACGGCCTTCATGGACAGGATCTTCGGCAGCGAGCGGGCCGGACCGAAGTCGATCTTCTTCGAGCCCGCCTTGATCGTGATCAGGCCGGACATCGCGGGCTCCGCGAACTCCTTCATCGCCCGGTCGAGCTCGGCCTTGGTGACGGAGGGCTGGCGGGTGACGACCGGGAGGGCCACGGTCTTCGCCGCGCCCGTCTCGACCTGGGCGCGGTAGGCGTCCTTCACGGCGATCATCGACCGCTGGACGTCCAGGCCCTTGCCCGGCTTCCCCTCGACCGCGGTGACCTTGCCGGGCGAGAAGACGATCGTGCCCTCGGTGGCCGAGCCGGAGCTGCCGGCCAGGTCGGTGAGGGCGACGCCCAGCTTCTCCTCGTCGACCGGGAAGACCGGCTGGGCGACCCGCTCGCCGCCGAAGAGCGAGCCGATGACCGACACCGGGTTGTAGTCGCTGCCGGCCGCGCCGCGCACGGTCGCCTGCGCGTCCAGGGCGAGGCCCGCCTTGTCGGGGGCCAGTTCGGTCCTGGTGCCGCCGACGTCGAGCCGGAGCGGGGCGTGGGCGCGCTTGCCCAGGGCCGCCTCCAGCTTGCCGACCGCCTCCTCCTTCGTCCCGCCGCCGATGTCCACGCCGAGCACGGTGGTGCCCTTGGGGACGTCGGAGTGGTTCAGGAGCAGTCCGGCGCCGTACGCGACGCCGACGAGGCCGACGACGCCGGCACCGACGAGGACCAGCTTGGAGCGGCCCTTCTTGGCGGGCGCCGGGGCGGGCTTGCGGGCCGGGGCGGGCGCGGGCTCGTCGTAGTCGCCGGGCCGCTCGTAGCCGCCGGACCCGTCGGGGGCGTCGGGGGCGTCGGACCAGTCGGGGGTGGCGTACCCGCCGTCGAAGGCCGCCTCGGGCCGCTCGGGGATACGGGGGGTCAGGTCCGGGCCCGGCGGGACGGCCGGGATGCCGCTGGTCAGCGTGGAACCCGAGACGTGCCCGCCGTCCAGCGGTCCGCCGGGCCCGGCGCTCTGCGGCGTCAGGATCGCGGTGTCGTCCGACATGCGGAGCGCGTCCGTCATCCCGGGCATCCCGGGCGTCCCGGGGGTCCCCGTGGTCCGCGGCGTCCCGGGCAGGCCCGCCGGGGCGGCGCCGCCCTGCGGGTGGCCGGGGCCGACGACCGGGCTGCCGCCGGTGACCGGGCCGGTGGTCGGGCCGGTCGGCGGGGTCACGACGGGGGTGCCCGCGGCGGGCGTGTGGCCCGGGCCGCTGTCGTAGAGCGGATTGCCGGCACCGGGGTCGAACACCGGCGTGCCGCCCGCGGGCGTGTGGCCGGGGCCGCCCGTCAGCGGCGTGACGATCGGCATGCTCTGGGTGGTGCTGGCGGCCGACGGGACGCCGTCGGAGGCGGAGCCGCCGGCGAAGCCGGGCGCGGCGGCGGCCGGCGCGGGCGTCGGGGCCGTGACCGGGCCCGGCGCGGGGGCCGGGGCGGCGGCGGGCTTCGGCGCGGGGGCGGACGGCTTGCGCGGGGCGAACCAGTCGCTGGTGGGCTTCTCCTCCGCCCGGTGCGGCTCGGCCGGGGCGACCGGCTCGGGCTCGGGCACCGGCTCCGGGCGCGGCGGCTCGGGCTCGGCCACCGGGGCCTGGGCCACGACCTGGGCCTGGACGTCGGGGGCCGCCTCGGCGACCGGCTTGCGGACGACCACGGGCGGGATCGGACGCGAACCCGGGATGTTGATCCGGATGCGGGTCGTCAGCGTGGTCTCGGTCTTGGGCTCCTCCGGCGGCGCGGAGGCCGCGGGGGCCTCCTCCATCGCCTCCTGGCCCGGGCGGAGCCCGTACGGAGGGGTGCCCGAGGGGTACGCGGCCCCGCCGCGCGCCTGGGCGCCGGAGGACGAACTGTCAGTCTCTCGACCAGTTTCACGACTCAAAGCAGGATCTCCCGGTTGGCTCCGCCGCCCGCGCTCTTGCTGACGCACATGGTGATCGGGGCGGTCGACGGCGCGCACCACCATACTGGCCGCCGCCGCCCTGTACCCGACCCGGCGTGGATCGGCCATGGGCAATCCGGCCGAAGTCAGGCCGGACCGGCGGAGGTCCGGCCCGGCCTTCGGGGCGGGGCCGGGTCAAGTGGGCCTGTTCACGGGGCCGGTCGCGACAGCCGGTTCATCGTGGCGCACATCACAGCGACGGCCATGCCGCCGAGCAGGAAGACCATCTCCCCGAGTCCGCCGCCGAACAGGCCGTCGCCCTCGGGGCGCCCGAAGCTGAGCACCACGATGGCGACCAGCCACCCGCCGCCGGAGGCCGCGACGCCCAGCTGGGTGCCGGTGGCGATCCGGCCGCCGTAGAAGACGGCCGCTGAGGCGAGCAGGGCCAGCAGCAACCCGGCCGGGAACCAGGCCGCTTGGACCAGGGAGCCGGCCGCCCCGACGAGGGCGCCGAGGACGACGAGCACCGCGTACCAGACGTAACGCCCCTTCACGAGGCGACTCCGGCGAAGAGATCGGTCTCGCGTTCGCCCGCGGGCGCGCCGGACGCGCCGTGGACCAACTCGTAGTACTCGGTGGTGAAGATCGGCTGGCCCAGGTTGTTGGAGAGGGCGAAGAAGGGGCCGTCGACGGCGATCTGGGTGACGTGGGCGCGCATGGCGGCGGTCTTGCGGGCCGCGTGGGCGCCGGCGCCGTCGATCTCGGCGGTGATCCGGGCGTCGTCGACGACTCCGGGCAGGTCGCCGACCTCGGCGGCGGCGGGGAAGACGGAGCCCTCGGCGCGCAGCCGGTCGAAGCCGGCCTCGACGACCGGGCGCGGGAGCCGGTTCCAGTAGATCTTGGCGATCGCGTGGGCGGGACCGAGCTCGGGCCGGTAGGCGGGGTCGGCGGCCAGTTCGGCGGCGCGGGTGGCGACCCGGTGGGCCTGGATGTGGTCCGGGTGGCCGTAGCCGCCGTCGGGGTCGTAGGTGACCAGGACCTGCGGCCGGGTCTCGCGGATCACCTCCACGAGGTACGGCGCGGCGGTGTCGACGTCCGTGTTCCAGAAGGCGTTCGGACGCCCGTTCTGCTCGGCGCCCATCATCCCGGAGTCGCGGAAGCGCCCCGGGCCGCCGAGGAAGCGGTGGTCGGTGACCCCCAGCTCCTTCATCGCGGCGTCGAGTTCGCCGACCCGGTGCTCGCCGAGCCGGTCCTCCCGGTCGGGCGCCAGGTGGGCGAGCTCGGGCGGGATGACCTCGCCCTCCTCGCCCAGGGTGCAGGTCACCAGGGTGACCTGGGCGCCCTCGGCCGCGTACCTGGCCATGGTGGCGCCGTTGTTGATCGACTCGTCGTCCGGGTGGGCGTGCACCAGGAGCAGACGACGGGCGGGAAGAACCGTCATGGCCCCACCCTACGAGGCGGGACCACCGGCGGAGCGGCAGGTCAGAACTTCAGTCCGCCGATCATGCTCGCCACGTTCGTGGTGAGCGTGCTGATGGACGGGGCGATGGACGAGCTCGCGAGGTAGAACCCGAGGAGCGCGCAGATCGCCGCGTGCCCGGCCTTGAGCCCGGATTTCCGGATGAGCAGGAAGACGACGATCGCCAGCAGCACAACCACCGAAATCGAGAGTGCCACGGCGGTTCACCTCCATACTTCTTCGGGTCGGACGTTCGATCGGCATGTGCCAGGGGATGCATACCCACCTAGCGCTACGGATCATAACTATCCGTGCGATCGCATCGATCGGTGTACGGGGGCATGAGGGGGCGCACGGCCGCTAGTTTCGGTCACATGACTTCGTCACGAGACTCCCTTTCGTTCCCCCGTCGCTCCGCGCGGACGCAGCGGTTCACGCTCGGCGCGCCGCGCGCGTTCAGCGTGTCGCCGGACGGCGGGCGGGTGGTGTTCGTCCGGTCCGGCTCGGGGACGGACCGGTCCCACGGGCTGTGGGTGCTGGACCTCGACGGGCCCGACGGCCCGGTCGAGCGCCTGGCGGCCGATCCGCGGGCGCTGCTCGCCGGCGCGGAGGAGGAGTTGCCCGCGGAGGAGCGGGCGCGCCGGGAGCGGAGCCGGGAGGGCTCGGGCGGGATCGTGGGCTACGCCGCGGACGGGGCCGTGGAGTTGGCGGCCTTCGCCCTGTCCGGGCGCCTGTTCACGGCGGAGCTGCGGGCCGGCACGGCCCGCGAACTGCCGGTGCCGGGGCCGGTGGTCGACCCGCGCCCCTCGCCGGACGGGCGGTACGTCGCCTACGCGGCGGGCGGGGCGCTGCGGGTGACGGGCACCGACCCGGGCTCCGGGACGGGCGGGGACCGGGCGCTGGCCGAGCCGGAGGCGGAGGGCGTGACGTACGGCCTGGCGGAGTTCGCGGCCTCGGAGGAGATGGGCCGCAGCCGGGGCTTCTGGTGGGCGCCGTCCTCGGACCGGCTGCTCGTGGCGCGGGTGGACGAGCGGCCGGTGCGGCGCTGGTGGATCGCGGATCCGGCGCACCCGGACCGCGCACCGCACCCGGTGGCCTACCCGGCGGCGGGCACGCCCAACGCGGAGGTGGGGCTGGTCCTGGTGGGCCTCGACGGGGCCCGCACGGAGGTGGTGTGGGACCGGGAGGCGTACCCGTACCTGGCCCGGGTCCACTGGTCGGGCGACGGGGCGCCGCTGCTCCTGGTGCAGGCCCGGGACCAGCGCTCCCAGGCGCATCTGGAGGTCGATCCGGGGTCGGGGGCGACGCGGCCGGTGCTCCGGGAGGAGGACCCGGTGTGGCTGGAGCTGTTCACGGGCGTCCCGGCCCGGACACCGGACGGGCGGCTGGTGCGGATCGCCGACCTCGGCGGCGCCCGGGTGCTCGCGGTCGGGGACCGGGTGCTGACGGACGGCTCGCTGCACGTGCGGGCGGTGCTCGACGTGGGAGCGGAAGATGTCCTGATCTCGGCGTCGGCGGGTGAGGCGGCGGAGGCTCCCGAGATCGGTGAGATCCATGTGTACCGGGTAGGCCCCCGGGGTGCGGAGCGGGTCTCGGAGGGTGCCGGGGTGCACGGAGCGGTGCGTTCCGGTGCGGTGACGGTGCTGTCCTCGGCGCGGCCGGAGGTCCCGGGGAGCACGGTGCGGGTGCTGCGGGACGGGAAGGCGGTCGCCGAGGTCGCCTCGTACGCGCAGACTCCCCCGCTCGCCGCCGACGCGCGGCTGGTCGAGGCGGGCGCACGGCGGATCCCGTGCGCCGTGCTGCTTCCCTCGTCCTGGTCGGAGGGCGACGGTCCGCTGCCGGTGCTCCTGGACCCGTACGGGGGCCCGCACGGGCAGCGGGTGCTCGCCGCGCACAACCCGTATCTGACCTCCCGCTGGTTCGCCGAGCAGGGCTTCGCCGTGATCGTCGCGGACGGGCGCGGCATGCCGGGCCGCTCGCCCGCCTGGGAGAAGGCGGTCAGCCGTGACCTCGCCCTCACCCTCGACGACCAGATCGAGGCGCTGCACGGGCTCGCCGGCCGCTTCCCGCTCGACCTCGGGCGGGTGGCGATCCGCGGCTGGTCGTACGGCGGTTACCTCGCCGCCCTGGCGGCGCTGCGGCGGCCGGACGTCTTCCACGCGGCCGTGGTGGGCGCCCCGGTCACGGACTGGCGGCTCTACGACACCCACTACACCGAGCGCTATCTGGGCCGCCCGGACGAGGAGCCCGCCGTCTACGCGGCGAACTCCCTGGTGACGGACGAGGGGCTGGGCGAGGCGGCCGAGCCGGCCCGGCCGATGATGATCGTCCACGGGCTCGCCGACGACAACGTGGTGGCGGCGCACACCCTGCGGCTCTCCTCCGCGCTCCTCGCGGCCGGACGGCCGCACGAGGTGCTGCCGCTCTCGGGCGTCACGCACATGACGCCGCAGGAACAGGTGGCGGAGAACCTGCTGCTGCTCCAGGTGGAGTTCCTGAAGCGGTCGCTGGGACCGGCCTGATCACCAGCCGGGCGGCCGCCGCGCGGGCGGGGCAGGGGGCAGGGCGGCGACGGGCCGGTACGGTGACCGGCGCCGCGCCCCCGGCCGCGCGAGCAGCACCATGACGGCGGCCCCGGCGAGCACCGCGAAGACGGAGGTGAGGACCGCGAGGAGGGTGTCGGCCTCCAGGTCCGCGAGGCCGCCGAACCAGCCGGCGCGCAGCGCGGTGGCCACGCCGCCGGTGCCCCAGCCGGTGAGCAGCAGCCCGGCGAGCAGGCCGACCGGCCGGGCGTGCCGGGCGCGGGTGAGGGCGCTGAGGGCGGCGGCGAGCAGCAGCAGGGTCAGCACGACGTCCAGCCAGCCGGGCGGGACGGCGAGGGCGGGCAGCAGCAGGGAGCGTCCGCCGGTGAACCGGTCGACGGTGAACTCGACCGGCAGCGCGGTCGCCCAGTGCACCTCCCAGGCCGCCCAGACCAGCGCGGCGAGCCCGCACAGCGCCCCGGCGGCGACGGCGGGCCCGGTGCGCGGGCGGGTCGGGCCGCCGGGCTCCCCCTCGCGCTCCTGCTCGTGCTCGTCGCGGCGGCCGGCGGAGGCGGTGACGACCAGGCCGGCGGCGAGGGCGAGCGTGAGCAGGGTGGTGACCAGGGCGTCGACGCCGGCGGCCCACAGGCCGGGCAGCCGCAGCGCGAGGGTGGTGAGCCCGGTGACGGCCAGCGCGGGTCCGGCGAGCGAGGAGCGCAGGGCGGCGAACGCGGTGGCCAGGTAGGCGACGAGCAGCACCGGGTCGACGAGCGAGGTGGCGGCCCGGCGCCTCAGCAGGAAGGCGCGGTCCCCCGCCCAGTACCAGAGCAGTTCGACGGGCGACCGGAAGGTGGCCAGGTCGCTCAGCAGCCAGACGACGATGACGAGGGCGAGCGCGGCGCACAGGGCGGCGCCGGTGAGACGTGC
Organism: Streptomyces showdoensis; assembly: GCF_039535475.1. Taxonomy (NCBI): domain Bacteria; kingdom Bacillati; phylum Actinomycetota; class Actinomycetes; order Kitasatosporales; family Streptomycetaceae; genus Streptomyces; species Streptomyces showdoensis. The sequence goes on from NZ_BAAAXG010000026.1 coordinate 434,229, forward strand.
CGTTCGTGTCACAGTCACGGGGCCGATACTCACGGTCGCGATGGGCCGGGACAAGCGGTTCCGCATATGCGGAGGGATTGTGCGTCAAGTCGGTTCGCGGAGTGACCGGTCGGGGCGACATGGCGCGCCCCGACCGGTCCAACGGCACCCGCACGGCCGTACGCTGTCGAGCGTCCCGCGTCCGTATATCGGATCCAATTCGGTGAAGTTGCCCGGACGTTAAGCCTCCGGAGGCGGGTCGGGGGTGCCGGGGGTCTCCGTGCCGTTCTCCGGCGGCACCACCTGCTTCTCCTCCGCGAAGTGGCAGGCCGAGTCGTGCTTGGCCGGGGTGTCGGTCAGCCGGAAGACCGCCGGGACGGCGAGCAGCGGGACCTCCAGGGTGCAGCGCTCCTGGGCCTTCCAGCAGCGGGTGCGGAAGCGGCAGCCGGAGGGGACGTTCGCCGGGGAGGGCACGTCGCCGGTGAGGATGATCCGCTCCCGGTGCTCGCGCGCCTCGGGGTCGGGCACCGGCACCGCGGAGAGCAGCGCCTGGGTGTAGGGGTGGGTGGGGTGGTCGTAGATCTGCGCGTCGGTGCCGATCTCCACGATCCGGCCCAGGTACATCACCCCGACCCGGTCGGAGATGTGCCGGACGATCGACAGGTCGTGCGCGATGAACACGTACGAGAGGCTGAACTCGTTCTGCAGCCGCTCCAGCAGGTTCACCACCTGGGCCTGGACGGAGACGTCCAGCGCGGAGACCGGCTCGTCGGCCACGATGATCTCGGGCTGGAGGGCGAGGCCGCGGGCGATGCCGATGCGCTGGCGCTGGCCGCCGGAGAACTGGTGCGGGTACCGGTTGATGTACTCCGGGTTGAGGCCGACGACGTCGAGCAGGTCCTGGACCTTGCGGCGCCGGTCGCCCTTGGGCGCGACCTCGGGGTGGATCTCGTACGGCTCGCCGATGATGTCGCCGACCGTCATGCGCGGGTTCAGCGAGGTGTACGGGTCCTGGAACACCATCTGGATGTTCCGGCGCACGGCCTTGAGGGCGCGCGGGGACATCGTGGTGAGGTCCTCGCCCTTGTACGAGATGGAGCCGGCGGTCGGCCGCTCCAGGTTGACCAGCATCTTCGCCACGGTCGACTTGCCGCAGCCGGACTCGCCGACGATGCCGAGGGTCTCGCCCGCCGCGAGGTCGAAGTCGACGCCGTCCACCGCCTTGACCGCGCCGACCTGCTTCTTGAAGAGGATGCCCTGGGTCAGCGGATAGTGCTTGACCAGGTCGCGGACCTGGAGAATCGCCTCAGCCATGGAGGCACTCCTTCCAGAAGTGGCAGGCGCTCGACCGCGGTACGGGCGATTCGGTGACGTCGTACAGCGGCGGCACGTCCGTGCGGCACACGTCCTGGGCCAGCGGGCAGCGCGGGTTGAAGGCGCAGCCCGAGGGGATGGCGAGCAGGTTGGGCGGCAGGCCCTTGATCGCGTAGAGCTCCTGGCCCTTCTGGTCCAGCCGCGGGATCGAGTCGAGCAGCCCGCGCGTGTACGGGTGGGCGGGGGCCTTGTAGATCTCGTGGACCGGGGCATGCTCGACGATCCGGCCCGCGTACATGACGGCGATCTTGTCGGCGACGTCGGCGACCACGCCGAGGTCGTGGGTGATCAGGATGAGCCCCATGTTGAGCTCGCGCTGGAGCTCCGCGAGCAGGTCCATGACCTGGGCCTGGACGGTGACGTCGAGGGCGGTGGTCGGCTCGTCGGCGATGATCAGCTCGGGTTCGAGGGCGAGCGCCATCGCGATCATGATGCGCTGCCGCATGCCGCCGGAGAACTGGTGCGGGTACTGCCCCACCCGTTCCTTGGCGGCCGGGATGCGGACCCGGTCCATCAGCTCGACGGCCTTGGCCCGGGAGTCCTTCTTGGACATCCCCCGGTGCACCTGGAACATCTCGCCCAACTGCTCGCCCACGCTGATCACCGGGTTGAGGGAGGAGAGCGCGTCCTGGAAGACCATCGCCATCTTGGCGCCGCGGATCTTCCTGCGCTCCTCCTCCTTGAGCGTGAGCAGGTCCTGGCCCTGGAAGAGGATCTCGCCGCCGGTGATCTTCCCGGGGGGCGTGTCGAGGATGCCCATGACGGCCTGGGCGGTGACGGACTTGCCGGAGCCGGACTCGCCGAGCACGGCGAGCGTCTCCCCCGCGTCGACCGAGTAGCCGACGCCGTTGACCGCCTTGGCCACCCCGTCGCGGGTGTGGAACTCCACGTGCAGATCGCGGACTTCGAGCAGCATGGTCCCCTACCTCAGCTTGGGGTCGAGGGCGTCGCGCACCGCGTCGCCGAGCATGATGAAGGCGAGCACCGTGATCGCGAGCGCGCCGGCCGGCCAGAGCAGCATGTGCGGGGCGTTGCGGATGTACTGCGAGGCCGAGGAGATGTCGATGCCCCAGGACACCGTCGGCGGCTTCAGTCCGACGCCGAGGTACGACAGGGTCGCCTCCAGGGCGATGTAGGTGCCGAGCGCGATGGTCGCGACGACGATCACGGGGGCGATCGCGTTGGGCGCGATGTGGCGCAGCATCATCCGGGAGTTGGAGGCGCCGAGGGCCCGGGCGGCCTGGACGTAGTCGTTCTGTTTGGCGGTGATGACGGAGCCGCGGGCGATCCGGGAGATCTGCGGCCAGCCGAGCAGCACCATGAAGCCGATCACGGGCCAGACGGTGGCGCTGGTGACCACGGACAGCAGCACCAGGCCGCCGAGGACGACCGGGATCGCGAAGAAGACGTCGGTGATGCGGGAGAGCACGCCGTCCCAGGCGCCGCCGAAGAAGCCGGCGAGTCCGCCGAGGACGCCGCCGAGGAGCGCCACGCCGAGGGTGGAGAGGACGCCGACCGTGACGGAGGTCCGGGCGCCGTAGACGACCCGGGTGTAGACGTCGCAGCCCTGGCCGTTGAAGCCGAAGGGGTGGCCGGGCTGGGAGCCCTCCTGGGCCTTGGCCAGGTCGCAGTCGAGGGGGTCCCCGGAGGCGATCAGCGAGGGCCAGATGGAGATGACCACCAGGAAGAGGATGACCAGCGCGGAGACGATGAAGACCGGGTTGCGGCGCAGGTCGTGCCAGGCGTCGGACCACAGGGAGCGGGGCTTCTTGTCCGGGCCGGTGCCTTCGGGGCCGCCCGGTGTCCTCTCGAGCGTCTCGGCCTCGGCCGTGGCGAGATCGGCCGCGCCCCCGGCGCCGGTGGAGGCGATGGCCCGGCCCTCTTCGCCGTACGACTCGAGGGGCTCAAACGGTTCGCGCGGCTCAGGCATAGCGGATCCTCGGGTCAAGGACGGCGTACAGGAGGTCGACCAGCAGGTTGGCCAGGAGGAACACCAGGACGAGGACGGTCACGAAGCCGACGACGGTCTGGGTGTTCTGGCGGACGATGCCCTGGTAGAGCTGGTAGCCGACGCCGTGGATGTTGAAGATCCGTTCGGTGACGATGGCGCCGCCCATCAGCGCGCCGACGTCGGCGCCGATGAAGGTCACCACGGGGATCAGGCTGTTGCGGAGCAGGTGGCGGGTGACCACCCGGCGGCGCGGGAGGCCCTTGGCGACCGCGGTGCGGACGTAGTCGGCGCGCTTGTTCTCGGCGATCGAGGTCCGGGTGAGCCGGGTGACGTACGCGAGCGAGACGGAGGCGAGGACCAGGCCGGGGACGATCAGCTCGTTGAAGGGAGCCTCGGGCGACACGGCCGGTTTGATCCAGCCCCACTTCACGCCGAGCAGCAGCTGGACCAGCAGGCCGGTGACGAAGGTGGGGATCGAGAGCACGACCAGGGTCAGCAGCAGCACGCCGGTGTCGACGGGGCGGCCGCGCTTGAGGCCGGTGAGGACGCCCAGGCTGATGCCGATGACGATCTCGAAGAAGATCGCGACGATGGTGAGCCGGATGGTGACCGGGAAGGCGCTGGCCATCAGCTCGGTGACGGGCTGTCCGTTGAAGGCGGTGCCGAAGTCGCCGGTGAAGACGTTGCCCATGTAGATCAGGTATTGCTGCCAGACCGGCTTGTCGAGACCGAACTCCTTCTTCAGCTGGGCGGCGGTGGCCGGGTCGCACGCCCGGTCGCCGCAGAGTCCGGCGATGGGGTCGCCCATCACGTTCACCATCAGGAAGATCAACAGCGTGGCGCCGAAGAAGACCGGGATCATCTGCAGCAGCCGCCGGATCACATATCGACCCATGGAAGCCTCCGGGGAGGGGGGAGGAAGGCGGGAGGGCGGGCGTCAGGAGCACGTACGGCCCGGCGCGGAGCTCCGCCGGGCCGGGCCGTACGCCGCCGACCTGCTACGACGTCACTTGACCTTGATCTGGTCGTAGACCGGGACGCTGAACGGGTTGAGCATCACGTTCTCCACCCGGTCCGAGTAGCCGGCGCTGCCGTTCTGGTACCAGAGCGGGATCGCGCCCATGTCGTTCTTCAGCACGGTCTCGGCCTGCTGGAAGAGGCCGACGGCCTTGGTGGTGTCGGTCTCCGCGTTGGCCTGGTTGACCAGCTTGTCGAACTCGGGGTTGGTGTACTTGCCGTCGTTGGACGAGGCGCCGGTGTAGTACAGCGGCTGCAGGAAGTTCTGGATGAGCGGGTAGTCCATCTGCCAGCCGGCCCGGAAGGGACCGTCCAGCTTCGACTGGGTGACCTGGTTGCGGTAGTCGGCGAAGGTGCCGATCGGGTTGCCGACGCAGGCCTTGTTGTTGCCGAGGGCCCGGTTGATGGAGTTGCAGACGGCGTCCACCCACTCCTTGTGGGAGCCCGTGTCGGCGTTGTACGAGATCTTCATCGTGCCGCCGGGGATGCCGCCGCCCTCGGCGACCAGCTTCTTCGCCTCGGTGGGGTTGTACACGCAGGACGAGCCGCAGATGTCCTTGAAGCCGCCGTCGGCGCCGAGCACCGGCGAGGTCCAGTCCTGGGCCGGCGTCCGGGTCTTCTGGAAGATCGTCTCGGTGATCTGCTCGCGGTCGATCGCCATCGACAGGCCGGTGCGCAGCTTCTCCTGGCCCGGCTTGTTCCAGGCCGGGTCGTAGAAGGGGAAGGAGAGCGTCTGGATGATGCCGGCCGGGGTGTTGATGTACCGGTCGCCGAGGTCGGCGGAGACGTTCTTGAGCTGCGAGGCGGGCACGTCGTCGACGAGGTCGAGGTTGCCGGCCGTCAGGTCGGTGTAGGCGGTGTTGTTGTCCGTGTAGACCTTGAGGGTGATGCCGCCGTTCTGGGCCTTGTCCGCACCGGGGTAGGCGTCCCACTTCTTGAGCACCATCTGGGAGCCCTTGGCGTAGGAGTCCACGGTGTACGGGCCGTTGCCGACCGGCTTGGAGAGCCAGCCCGCGTGGTCGTCGTAGAAGGCCTGGGGCAGCGGGGCGAAGGCCGCGTAGCCGAGGGTGTCGGGGAAGGTCGAGAACTTCTGCGACAGCTTGACCGTGAAGGTCTTGTCGTCGACGACCTTCAGTCCGGACATGGTGGCGGCGGTCGGCTCGCCCTTGTCGGGGTGGACCTGGCTGTAGCCCTCGATGTAGCCGAAGAAGTAGGCGTTCTTCTGGTTGTTCTTCAGATGGGCGCCGTAGTTCCAGGCGTCGACGAAGGACTTGGCGGTGACCTTCTCGCCGTTGGAGAAGGTCCAGCCGTCCTTGAGGGTGATGGTGAAGTTCGTCGAGTCGGTGGTCTCGATCTTCTCGGCCAGCATGTTGTTGGCCGCGCCGGTCTTCGGGTCGTACTGCTTGAGCCCCCGGAAGATCATGGAGAGGACCTTGCCGCCCTGCACCTCGTTGGTGTTCGCCGGCTCCAGCGGGTTCTGCGGGTCGCCCCACGACGAGCTCACGGTGCCACCGGCCCCTCCGCCGCCGCTGTCGCCGCCCCCGCCGCAGGCGGTCGCCGCGAGGGCGACGGCGGTGGCCAGAGCGGCCCACTTGGCGTGCGTGGCTCCGCGCATGGAGTGCCTCCCGAATGTCCTCAATCTGACTTAGGCCCCAATATCACCCGATATTGACGGGAGTGCACTTTTACGGCGTCCGGATGAACAACGCGAAGGCCCCCGGCACCCTTGCGGGGTGGCGGGGGCCTTCGTACGCCCTGCGGGACCGGCCGGATCAGACGGAGAGGACCGTCTTCTCCTCGGCGAAGTGGCACGCGGACTCGTGCGCGGCCGGGGTGTCCAGACCGCGGAAGCGCTCCGGGATCGCGAGCACCGGGACCTCGGTGCTGCACTTGTCCTGCGCCTTCCAGCAACGGGTGCGGAAGCGGCAGCCCGACGGCGGGTTGGCCGGCGAGGGCACGTCACCGGTGAGGATGATCCGCTCGCGGTGCGCGCGGGCCTCCGGGTCCGGCACCGGCACCGCGGAGAGCAGCGCCTGGGTGTACGGGTGGGTCGGGTGCTCGTAGATCTGCGCGTCCGTGCCGATCTCGGCGAGCTTGCCGAGGTACATCACGCCGACGCGGTCGGAGATGTGCCGGACGATCGACAGGTCGTGCGCGATGAAGATGTAGGACAGGTTGAACTCGTCCTGGAGCTTCTCCATCAGGTTGATGACCTGGGCCTGGACGGAGACGTCCAGGGCCGAGACCGGCTCGTCGCAGATGATGATCTCGGGGTTGAGCGCGAGGCCCCGGGCGATGCCGATGCGCTGGCGCTGACCGCCGGAGAACTGGTGCGGGTACCGGTTGATGTACTCCGGGTTCAGGCCGACGACGTCGAGCAGCTCCTGCACCTTGCGGCGCCGGTCGCCCTTCGGGGCCACCTCGGGGTGGATGTCGAAGGGCTCGCCGATGATGTCGCCGACCGTCATGCGCGGGTTCAGCGAGGTGTACGGGTCCTGGAACACCATCTGGATGTTCCGGCGCACGGTCTTCAGGGCGCGCCCGGACAGCTTGGTGATGTCCTGGCCCTTGTAGAAGACCTCGCCGGCGGTGGCCCGCTCCAGGTTCATCAGGAGCTTGGCGACCGTGGACTTGCCACAGCCGGACTCGCCCACGATGCCCAGCGTCTCGCCCTGGTAGAGGTCGAAGGAGACCCCGTCCACGGCCTTGACCGCGCCGACCTGCTTCTTGAACAGGATGCCCTGGGTCAGCGGGAAGTGCTTCTGCAGGTTGCGCACCTGGAGGATCGGCTCACCGCGCCCGACGGGGGCGTCGAGTGCAGCGGCCACGGCCTCCTCGTTCTTGCTGAGCTCAGCCATGGATCGTCTCCTTCCAGAAGTGGCAGGCGCTCTTGCGGCCCGGCAGATCGGTGCCGTCCTGCTCGGCGACCGGCGTCAGGGCCGGGATCTCCGTACGGCAGATGTCCGTGGCCTTCGGGCAGCGCGGGTTGAAGGCGCAGCCGGTGGGCACGTGGAGCAGGTTGGGCGGCAGGCCCTTGATCGCGTAGAGCTCCTGGCCCTTCTGGTCCAGCCGCGGGATCGAGTCCAGCAGACCGCGCGTGTACGGGTGCGCCGGGCGCTTGTACAGCTCGCCCACCGGGGCCTGCTCGACGATGCGGCCCGCGTACATGACCGCGATCTTGTCCGCGACGTCGGCGACGACGCCGAGGTCGTGGGTGATCAGGATCAGACCCATGTTGTACTCGCGCTGGAGCTCCGCGAGCAGGTCCATGACCTGGGCCTGGACGGTCACGTCGAGCGCCGTGGTGGGCTCGTCCGCGATGATCAGGTCCGGCTCCAGGGCGAGCGCCATGGCGATCATGATGCGCTGGCGCATGCCGCCGGAGAACTGGTGGGGGTAGTCGGAGACCCGCGCCTTGGCGGCGGGGATCTTGACCTTGTCCATCAGCTCGATGGCCTTGGCCTTGGCGTCCTTCTTGGACAGGCCGTGGTGCACGCGGAACATCTCGCCGAGCTGGTAGCCGACGGAGAGGACCGGGTTGAGGGAGGACAGCGCGTCCTGGAAGATCATCGCGATCTTCCGGCCGCGGATCTGCCGGCGCTCCTCGTTGGACATCTTGAGCATGTCCTGGCCGCGGAACAGGATCTCGCCCTGCGGGATCTTGCCGGGCGGCATGTCGAGGATGCCCATGATGGCCTGGGCCGTCACGGACTTGCCGGAGCCGGACTCGCCGAGCACGGCGAGCGTCTCACCGGCGTTGACCGAGTAGTTGACTCCGTTGACCGCCTTGGCCACACCGTCACGGGTGTGGAACTCGACGTGCAGGTCACGGACTTCGAGCAGCGGACCGGTCTGGTCGCCGTCGCGCGGCGCGGGGACCGTCGCGGTGTTGTCGATGATGGTCACTTACGCCCTCCTCAGCGCATCTTCGGGTCGAGGGCGTTGCGGACCGCTTCGCCGAGCATGATGAATGCCAGCACGGTGATGCTCAGCATGATCGAGGGCCACAGCAGGATGTGCGGGGACACTCGGATCTGGTCGACGGCAGTGGAGATGTCGACGCCCCAGGAGACGGTCGGGGAGGCGAGGCCGAGGCCCAGGTAGGACAGGGTCGCCTCGGCCGAGATGTAGCCGCCGAGCGAGATGGTGGCGACGACGATCAGCGGGGCCATGGCGTTCGGCAGGATGTGCCGGAACAGGATCCGCGCGGTGCCGGCGCCCAGCGCCGTGGCGGCGTGGACGTAGTCGGCCTGCTTGACCGTGATCACGGCACCGCGCATCACGCGGGCCATCTGGGTCCAGCCGAGGAAGGCCAGCGCTCCGACGACGACCCAGACGGTGCGCTCCGTGAAGGACTGCAGCACGACCATGGCGCCGAGCAGGAACGGGATGCCGAAGAAGATGTCGGTGATCCGGGAGAGGACCGCGTCGATCGCACCGCCGAAGTAACCGGCCAGCATGCCGACGAGACCGCCGAAGATCGTGACGACCAGCGTGACGCAGACGCCGACGATGATCGAGGCACGGGTGCCGTGGATCAGCCGGGCGTACACGGAACGGCCCTGGCCGTCGTAACCGAGCCACTCGGGCGAGCCGATGTTGCCCAGCTCGGGCTTGCCGAGGAAGTGCTTCACCAGGTCGCCGCTGGTCGGCGAGGCGCTGGTGAACAGGCTCGGGAAGGCGGCGATCAGCAGCAGGAAGAAGATCATCACCGCGGAGATGATGAAGTACGGGTTGCGGCGCAGGTCCGACCAGGCGTCGCCCCAGAGGCTGCGGGTCTTCTCCGGCTTCGCGGGCTGCGCGGGCGCGTCCACCGAGGGGGTGGCGACGGCGCCGTCGACGGCGGTCGCGGTCTTGGTCACGTCAGGCATAACGGATCCTCGGGTCCAGGACCGCGTACAGCAGGTCGATGAGCAGGCTGGTGACGAGGTAGACGATCACCAGGATGGTGACGAGGCCGACCAGGGTGGTGCCCTCGCGGCGGGAGATCGACTCCGCGATCAGACCACCGACGCCCTTGATGTTGAAGATCTTCTCGGTGACGACCGCGCCGCCCATGAGGGCGCCGATGTCGGTGCCCAGGAAGGTGACGACCGGGATCATCGAGTTGCGCATCAGGTGCACACCGATGATGCGGCGCTTCGGGAGGCCCTTGGCGATGGCCGTGCGCATGTAGTCGGCGCGCAGGTTCTCCGCCATGGTGGTCCGGGTCAGTCGCGCCACGTAGGCGAGTGAGAGACCGCCGAGGACGATGGCCGGGGCGATGAGCTCGTCCCAGTTGACCTCGGTGGAGACGTTCGGCGCGATCCAGCCCAGGTTGAACGCGAACTGCATCTTGATGAGGAAGCCGAGCACGAAGACCGGGATCGAGATGATCAGCAGCGTGAAGATCAGGATGGCGTTGTCGGCCAGGCGGCCGGCCCGCAGACCGGCGATGATGCCGAGGCCGATGCCGAAGAGCAGCTCGAACGTGAAGGCCAGGAAGGCCAGCTGGAGCGTGACGGGGAACGCCTCACCCAGCACCTCGGTGACCGGACGGCCGTTGCGGATCTGGGTACCGAAGTCGAAGTGCAGGATCATGTCCCGCATATAGGCGAAGTACTGCTCCGGCAGCGACTTGTCGAGACCCAGCTCATGGCGCTTGGCGGCGAGGGTCGCAGGATCTGCGCCCTTGTCACCGAACATCGCCAGCACGGGATCACCGGGCAGGCTGTGCACCATGAGGAAGATCAGCAGGGTTGTCCCGAGGAAAACCGGGATCATCTGGAGCAGTCGTCGTGCGACATAGCGCCCCATCATGCCTCCGTTGAGATGTGACGGCCGCAGCCGACGGGCCCTCCCCCGACAGCCTGCCCGTATCGGGGCATGCTGATGTCGCGGAAGGGCCCCCCAGCCACTGCGTAAGGCACCGAGGCGGGGCTGACGATCCGTCAGCCCCGCGCTGCGGCGAGCGGACTACGCTTGGGTGATTACTTCTTGACCTCGACGCCGGTCAGGATCGGGTCGCCGTCCTGGCCGTACGCCACGCCGGAAACCTTCTCCGAGTAGCCCGCGTTGACCTTGTAGTACCAGAGCGGGATCGACGGCATGTAGTTGACCAGGTCCTTCTCGATGGCCTGGTATGCCTTGACCGACTCGTCGAGCGTCTTGGCCGAGTCGGCCTTCGCGATCTTGGCGTCCAGCTCCTTGTTGGAGAAGTCGCCCTGGTTGCCGCCCGCACCCGTACGGAACAGGTCCGAGATGAAGTTGGCGTTCACCGGGTAGTCGAGCACCCAGCCGGAACGGTAGAGCGACTTGACCTGCTTCGTCTTACGAGCGGTCAGGTCGGCCTGGAAGTCCGGCTTGCCGTCGCCGACGCACTGGACGCCGGTGGACTGGGTGATGCTGTTGCAGACAGCCTCCACCCACTCCTTGTGACCGCCATCCGCGTTGTACTGGATGGAGATCTTGTTGTTCGGGACACCGCCGCCGGCCTTGATGAGCTCCTTGGCCTTGGCCGGGTCGAACTTGGTGACGTCGACCGCGTTCGGCTGGTAGCCGAGGACGCCCTTGGCGACCCAGCCGGTCGCGGGCTCACGCGTACCGTTCAGCACCGTCTTGGTGATGGTGGCGCGGTCGATCGCCATCGACAGGCCCTGGATGACCTTCGGGTCGACCTGCTTCGGCTTCTTCCACTGGTCGGCGTAGAAGGCGACGGCGATCGTCTGGATCGCGGAGTACGCCTGGTCGACCGCGCGGTCGCCGAGGTCCTGGCGGTAGACCGGCAGGTCCTTCGGGGCGAGCTGACGCAGGACGTCGACGTTGCCCGACTTCAGGTCCTCGTACGCGGCCTCGAGGGTGGTGTAGTTCTTGAAGAGCACACCGCCGTTCTTCGCCTTGTTCGGGCCCTTGTAGCCGTCGAAGCGGGTGATCTCGATCTGCTTCTTGTGGTCCCAGGACTTGAACTTGTAGGGACCGTTGCCGACCGGCTTCTCGCCGCCGGCCTTCGGGTCCTTGTAGAAGGACTCCGGCAGCGGAGCGAAGACGATGTAGGCGAGCTTGTGCGCGAAGTACGGCACGGCGGTGTTGAGCTCGATGGTGAACGTGTTGTCGTCCACGATCTTCAGGCCGTCGAGCTTGTCCGAGGTCGGCTTGGCGCCCTCGGCCTCGGGGTGGACCTTGTCGAAGCCCTTGATGTCCGCGAACCAGGACGCGAGGCCCTGGGCGTTCTTGACGTTGGCGTTCCAGTTCCACGCGTCCACGAAGGACTTCGAGGTCACCGGGGTGCCGTCGTGGAAGGTCCAGCCCGGCTTGAGCTTGACGGTCCACGTCTTCGAGTCCGTCGTGGTGACCGACTCGGCGTTGATCATCTCGAGCGAGCCGTCGGCCTTGTAGTCGACCAGGGTCGAGAACAGGCCGGCCATGACGGCGGAGCCGTTCGACTCCATCGTGTCGCCGGTGAGCAGCGGCTTCTCCGGCTCACCCAGCTCGATGGAGAAGATGCCGTTCGGGTCAACAGCGCCCTTGGCGTCGCTGCCGCCGTCGCTCTTACCCCCGCCACAGGCGGTCGCTGCCAGGGCGACGACGATCGCGCCCGCTACCCACTTGGCGCTCTTGGCACCGCGCATGGGTTCCTCCTCATGAGTCCACTTGTCACTACAAGAGGGGCACTTCGAGTTCTGCCGACACCCCTGACGGCGTTGCACTCAAGTGCCCCGAGTGTGCTCGTGAGTCGGCACTCCCCACAGTGCGTGACCCATTGACCCGAGCTCAATGGAGCCAACTATTAAGTACGTCCGGGCCGTAAACCACACTTAAGTGGTCTCGTTTTGACAACATCGCCAAGCCACCGAAGACCGAAATCCGGACAAAGCGAGCACAGACAGACACCGACGAAACGGACCGTTAACACACGTTCCGGAGAGCGACGACCGATATCCGGACAGTGGGGTTCCGTAATGAACTTGACTAAACGTTGAAGAAGGGCCCGGTCCCCCACCTCTTCAGGCGGGGGACCGGGCCCTTCAGCGCGACGCTACGGAGCCGCGTCAGGCGTTCTTGGCGCGCGAGGAGGCGCGACCGCGCGCGTTCTGGTCCAGGATGACCTTGCGGATGCGCACGGCCTCCGGGGTGACCTCGACGCACTCGTCGTCGCGGCAGAACTCCAGGGACTGCTCCAGGGAGAGCTTGCGCGGCGGGACGATCGCCTCGAAGGAGTCGGCGGAGGCGGAGCGCATGTTGGTGAGCTTCTTCTCCTTGGTGATGTTCACGTCCATGTCGTCGGAGCGCGAGTTCTCGCCGACGATCATGCCCTCGTACACCTCGGTGCCGGGGTCGGTGAACAGCACGCCGCGCTCCTGCAGATTCGTCATCGCGAAGGCGGTGACGGCACCGGCGCGGTCGGCAACCAGCGAGCCGTTGTTACGGGTGGTCAGCGTGCCGAACCACGGCTCGTGACCCTCGTGGATCGAGTGGGCGATGCCCGTGCCGCGGGTGTTGGTGAGGAACTCCGTACGGAAGCCGATGAGGCCGCGGGACGGGACGACGAACTCCATGCGGACCCAGCCGGAGCCGTGGTTCGACATGTTGTCCATGCGGCCCTTGCGGACGCCCATGAGCTGCGTGACGGCGCCCATGTGCTCCTCGGGCACGTCGACCGTGAGGCGCTCGACGGGCTCGTGGACCTTGCCGTCGACCATCTTAGTGACGACCTGGGGCTTGCCGATGGTGAGCTCGAAGCCCTCACGGCGCATCTGCTCGACCAGGATGGCGAGCGCGAGCTCACCACGGCCCTGGACCTCCCAAGCGTCCGGACGCTCGGTGTCGAGGACGCGGAGCGAGACGTTACCGATCAGCTCGCGGTCCAGACGGTCCTTGACCTGGCGGGCGGTGACCTTGCGGTTCTTGACGGCGGCCTTGGCGTCCGCGCCCTTGCCGGTGCCACCGCGGCCGACGAGCGGCGAGGTGTTGGTGCCGATGGTCATGGAGATGGCCGGCTGGTCGACCGTGATCAGCGGAAGCGCGATCGGGTTCTCCGGGTCGGCCAGGGTCTCGCCGATCATGATGTCCGGGATACCGGCGACGGCGCAGATGTCACCGGGGCCGGCGACCTCGGCCGGCTTGCGGGTGAGCGCCTCGGTCATCATCAGCTCGGTGATGCGGACGTTGGAGATCGTGCCGTCCCGCTTGATCCACGCGACCGTCTGGCCCTTGCGCAGCTCGCCCTGCTCGACGCGGAGCAGCGCGATGCGGCCGAGGAAGTTGTCGGCGTCCAGGTTGGTGACGTGGGCCTGGAGGGGGGCCTCCTCGTCGTACACCGGGGCCGGGACGTGCTCCAGGATCGCGGAGAAGAACGGCTCCAGGTTGTCGCTGTCCGCGGGGACCGTGCCGTTCTCCGGCTTGGTCAGCGAGGCGATGCCGTCACGGCCGCAGGCGTAGACGATCGGGAACTCGATCTGGTCCTCGTCCGCGTCCAGGTCGAGGAAGAGGTCGTAGGTCTCGTTGACGACCTCGTCGATCCGGGAGTCCGGGCGGTCCGTCTTGTTGATGCAGAGGATGACGGGCTTGCGCTGCTGGAGCGCCTTGCGCAGCACGAAGCGGGTCTGCGGGAGCGGACCCTCGGAGGCGTCCACCAGGAGGACGACCGCGTCCACCATCGACAGACCGCGCTCGACCTCGCCACCGAAGTCGGCGTGGCCGGGGGTGTCGATGATGTTGATCGTGATCGGGGCCCCGCCGTCCTTGGGGTGATACTTCACCGCCGTGTTCTTGGCGAGGATCGTGATGCCCTTCTCACGCTCCAGGTCGTTCGAGTCCATCATGCGGTCGTCGAGCTGCTGGTGGGCGGCGAAGGCACCGGCCTGCTTGAGCATGGCGTCGACGATGGTCGTCTTGCCATGGTCGACGTGGGCGACGATGGCGACGTTACGGATGTCGTGGCGCGTGGGCATGGGTGCTTGCGCTTCTCTCGGATCGTGGGATGCGGCGTCAGTTCCTCTTACGCCCGCCGGGCGGACGCGCCACGGCTATGTCCTATGGTACGGGGCTGCCGTGCAAGGGGCTTCCCCACCCGGGATCCGAGGGGTTCTACTGGGGGGTTCCACCGGCGCTGGGGGCGCCCGAGGAGGCTGTGCGGGTGCCGCGTGGACGTGCGGCGAGGAGGTGTGCGGCCGGGTCAAGGGGCCGACGCGATCCTGCCCGCCGGGGTCACCGGCGGGCAAGGAAATTGAGCTGCTTCTGAGCTTGCGACTTGGACTTTCGGCGGCTTTAGGGTATTGCGCTCACTTGCGGGTGTTGCGCTCCGCGCCCTGGGCGGACGCGGGCTTCTTGTAGCCGATGTCCTGGTAGCGCGGGGCGGCGAGGCCCCAGGCGCCGGCGTTCACCACGTCGCTCTTGGCCGCGACCAGCTGGGGGCGCTGGTAGAGCGGGATGGAGCCGGCCGCGGCCCAGATCCGGGCGTCGGCCTGGCGGACCAGGTCGCGGGCCTCCTCCTCGTCGAGGGTGGCCACCGCCTGGTCGAACAGCTGGTCGATCCGGTCCGTGCCGACCCGGGCGTAGTTCTGCTCGACCAGCAGCGAGCCGTCGGAGGCCGGCTCCGGCTTGGCGAAGATCGGCCGGGCGTCGGTCGCCGGGTAGGCGGTGGCGGGCCAGGAGTAGAGGGCCAGGTCGTAGTCGCCGGAGGCGATGTGGTCCTTGAAGAAGCTCTCGTCGGAGACCTTCGTGACCGCGGTGCGGATGCCCACGGCGTCGAGCATCCGGACGATCCGGTCGCCGACCGCCCGCAGCGACTCGGAGCCGGGGCCCGAGGGCAGCACGAACCGGAGGCTGAGCGGCTTGCCGTCCTTGCCCAGCGCCTGCGAGGCCGCGTCGACGGCGGCGGGGGCCGCCGGGGCGGCGGAGCCGCGCGGGGCGTAGGCGCCGGCCACGCCCTTCGCCTCGGACCGGTCCTGCTCCTTCGCGGCGGCCGGGGCGGCCGCGGTGCCGGTGTCCAGGGCCGCGGCCTGCCGGAGCAGGGCCGCGCTCTGGAAGGCGGCGACGGGGGCGGGGGCGAGGACGTTGGTGCCGTTCTCGGGGCCGGCCGCGCCGATCAGCGGGGCGGCCGGGCGGCCGCCGGGCTTGTCGTCGCCGACGATGTAGAGCCCGTCGTCGGAGGCGGTGTCGCCCTCCTTCTTCTTGGCGGGCTTGTCGGCGGGCTTGTCGGCGGGCTTGTCGGCGGACCGCTCCTCGCCGTCCTTGCCTTCCTTGGCCGCCTCCTTCTCCGCCGCCTTCTCCCCTTCTTCCTTCTTCGTGGCGGCGCTGCCCGCCTTCGCCCCGGCCGGCTTCTTCAGGGCGCCGCCCGGCACCCAGCCCGCGTCGGCGAGGAGCGCCCGCGCCTCCTTGGTGTCCTGGTCGCCGAGCGCGTCGCTGCTGTCGGCGTAGGCGGCCTGCCCGGCGAGCGCCAGGTGGCTGCCCGGGGGCCTGGCCGGGAGGCCGAGCGGCTTCAGCACGGTCTCGGCGAGCTCCTGGCGGTCGATCGCCCGGGCCACCGCCCGGCGCACCCGCTCGTCGGCCAGCGCCCCGGACTCCCCGTTGAGGGAGAGCTGGGTGTACGCGGGCTCCAGGGACTTCCGTACGACGAAACGGGCCAGCGCGTCCTGCTCGCTCGCGTACCGGGCGACGGCCTGCTGGTTCTTCTCCCGGGCGGCCTGGACCTCGGCCGCCTTCTCCTCGTCGGAGCCGTGTGCGAGGGCCCAGGAACGCAGGGCGGCGGCGGGGGTGATCCCGGCGCCGGGCCCGTGGGTGAGCGCCTGCCCGCCGTTGCGGCCGGCCCGGGCGTCCCGTACCGCGAGCGCGATCCGCTCGGCGGCGGAGCGGTCGATCTCGGCCAGGTCCAGCTTTCCGGCGGCGAGCGCGGCGGCCCGGTCGGCGCGGGGCACGGCCTTCAGGACGAGGGTGTCCAGCTTGGCGGTCTGTCCCCACCAGCGGGGGTTGCGGGTGAGCGTGACGTCACCGCCCTTGCGGTCCACCGTCTTCAGCAGGAACGGTCCTGCGGTGGCCTTCAGGGCGGTGCGCGCCCCGTCGTTGAAGGCGCTCGGGGAGCCCATCACCTGCTTCGGGTACAGGGGGGTGAAGAGCGAACGCCAGTCGGCGTACGGCTTGCCGAAGGTGACCCGCACCTCCAGGTCGTTCTTGCCGCGCTCGATCTTCTCGATCCGCTCGTAGCCGGCGTTGCGCGCGGTCCAGTACGCGGTGTCCCGGCCGCTGAGCGCCCGCCACTGGGCGACGAAGTCGGGGGCGCCGATCTCGCGGCCGTCGCTCCAGACCGCCTGCTGGTTGAGCTTGTAGAGGACGACCTGCTTGGGCTCGGTCTCGACGACCTGGGCGGATTCGAGGTAGTCCGGGTTGAGCCGCGGCCTGCCGCGGTCGTCCAGGGTGTAGAGGGAGGGGAGCACGGCGCCGGCGATGCGGTTCGTGGCGCCGTCGGCGTCGGCCTGGAAGGCGTTGAGGGTGGTGGGCAGCGCGTCGACGGCCCAGCGCAGGGTCCCTCCGTCGGCGACCTGGTCGCGGCCGGCCGGCGCGTTGTCCTGGGCGGCGGCGGGGGTCTCGTCGGCGCTGTCGCCGGAGCTGCAGCCGGCGAGCACGGCGAGGGCGAGCACGGCACTGCTGAGGGTGGCTACGGAGCGGAGCGTGCGGGAGCGGGGGCTCCTGGAGCATGTCCTCCCGCGAGGGGCGCCGACCTGGGACATGACTTGTACCCCTTCGTCCAGTTTTATGCCATTTGGAGATGATCACACCTATTGCTCATACACTGAAAAGGACGGAGCGGATCCGGCCACGGCGACACGGCGGCACGGACGGCGAACCCCACTCGTGCGGCCCAACCGCCGGCGAATCGGGACGCTCCGGACGAGTGGAATCCCGTACGCACGGCTTCACAAGCGGGATGTGACGCGCGACACTCTCCACCGAGGTCCCGGCTCCGCCCGACCCGGGGAGCCCCCGTCGCGCATCCACCTGTCCGGCGTGTCCGCGGAAGTGAGGGCAACCATGTCCGTTCAGGACGATCTGGCGGCCGTCAAGCGGCGCCTGCAGGACCTGGAGCACACGGTCGAGGAGCTGGAGCGCCGCGTCGTGACGGAGCGGACTTCACCCCGGCCGCCCGAGGGCCGCGCCGAGAGCCTGGTGACCATCCCCGACGCCCCGTACGACAGCGGGCTGTGGACGGACACCGACGACGAGGGCCTGGGAGCACGCGACCGCCACGCGCCGTAGAGCCGAGGAGGCCCCGTTGGCCACAGCTACCCCACCCCCGCCGAGGAGCGGGGCCGCGACGGGGGTGCGCTCCCCGGGGCGCGCCTCCCTCGACGCCCGCCACCTGCGCACCGACCGCTGGTGGCTGGCGCCCGCCGTCACCGCCGCCGGGCTGCTCGCCTTCGTCGCGTACTCGACGTGGCGGGCGTTCGCGAACGCCCACTACTACGCCGCCCCCTACGTCTCGCCCTTCTACTCCCCCTGCCTCGCGGAGAACTGCGTCCCCATGCGCGGCGGGCCGAACTGGGCGCTGTTCGGCAGCTGGTGGGGCCTCTCTCCCGCGCTGCTGATCCTGGTCTTCCCGCTCGGCTTCCGGCTGACCTGCTACTACTACCGCAAGGCGTACTACCGGGGCTTCTGGGCCTCTCCGCCGGCCTGCGCGGTCGCCGAACCCCACCGCGCGTACACCGGGGAGACCCGCTTCCCGCTGATCCTGCAGAACGTCCACCGGTACTTCTTCTACCTGGCGCTGCCGGTCGCCGGGATCCTCACCTACGACACCGTGCTCACCTTCCGGGACCCCTCCTACGCGTGGGGCCACGCGGGGCTCGGGACGGTGCTGTTCCTCGTCAACATCGTGCTCATCTGGTCGTACACGCTGTCCTGCCACTCCTGCCGGCACGTCGTGGGCGGACGGCTGCGGCACTTCTCGAAGCACCCGGTCCGCTACCGGCTGTGGACCTGGGTGGGACGGCTGAACCGGCGGCACATGCTGCTCGCCTGGTCCTCGCTGATCAGCGTGGCCGTCTGCGACCTGTACGTGTACCTGCTCGCCACCGGTGCCTTCGACGACCCGAGGTTCTTCTGAGATGAGTCCTGTGGAACGACAGCGGTGGGACGTGATCGTGGTCGGCGCCGGCGGCGCCGGGCTGCGGGCGGCGATCGAGGCGCGGCGCCGGGGCGCCCGCACCGCGGTGATCTGCAAGTCCCTCTTCGGCAAGGCCCACACGGTGATGGCGGAGGGCGGCATCGCCGCCTCCATGGCCAACGCCAACCCGCACGACACCTGGCAGGTCCACTTCCGCGACACCATGCGCGGCGGGAAGTTCCTCAACCAGTGGCGGATGGCCGAACTCCACGCCCGGGAGGCGCCCGAGCGGGTGTGGGAGCTGGAGACCTGGGGCGCGCTCTTCGACCGCACGCCGGACGGGCGCATCTCCCAGCGCAACTTCGGCGGCCACGAGTACCCCCGGCTCGCGCACGTCGGCGACCGGACCGGCCTGGAGCTGATCCGCACCCTCCAGCAGAAGATCGTCTCCCTCCAGCAGGAGGACTTCCGGGAGACCGGGGAGTACGAGTCACGGCTCAGGGTCTTCCAGGAGTGCACGGTCACCCGCGTCCTGAAGGACGCTTCCGGGGAGCGGGTCGGCGGCGTCTTCTGTTACGAGCGGGAGACCGGCCGCTTCTTCGTGCTGGAGGCGCCGTCGGTGGTGCTCGCGACCGGCGGGATCGGCAAGTCGTTCAAGGTGACGTCCAACTCCTGGGAGTACACGGGCGACGGGCACGCGCTCGCCCTGCTCGCGGGGGCGCCGCTGGTCAACATGGAGTTCGTGCAGTTCCATCCGACCGGGATGGTCTGGCCGCCTTCGGTGAAGGGCATCCTCGTCACCGAGTCGGTGCGCGGCGACGGCGGGGTGCTGCGGAACTCCGAGGGCCGGCGGTTCATGTTCGACTACGTCCCCGAGGTCTTCAAGGAGAAGTACGCGCAGTCGGAGGAGGAGGGCGACCGCTGGTACGAGGACCCCGACCACAACCGCCGCCCGCCCGAGCTGCTGCCGCGCGACGAGGTGGCCCGTGCGATCAACGCCGAGGTCAAGGCGGGCCGCGGCTCCCCGCACGGCGGTGTCTTCCTCGACGTGTCGACCCGGATGCCGGCGGAGGTGATCCGGCGCCGGCTGCCCTCGATGTACCACCAGTTCAAGGAGCTGGCGGACGTCGACATCACGGCCGAGGCGATGGAGGTCGGGCCGACCTGCCACTACGTGATGGGCGGGGTGGCCGTCGACTCGGAGACGGCGGCGACGGTCGGCGTGCCGGGCCTCTTCGCGGCCGGCGAGGTCGCCGGCGGGATGCACGGGTCCAACCGGCTGGGCGGCAACTCCCTGTCGGACCTGCTGGTGTTCGGGCGGCGGGCGGGGCTGCACGCGGCGGAGCACGCGCTGGACGGCGGGGCCGGGACCCGAGGTCATGGGCCCGAGCCCGGATCCACGGTCCGGGCCCCGGGGTCCGCTCCCCCGCACCGCGTCCCCGAAGCGGCCGTGACCGCGGCGCGGGCGGAGGCCCTGGCCCCGTTCGACGGCGGCGCGGCGGCCGCCCCGGAGAACCCGTACACCCTCCACCAGGAGCTCCAGCAGACGATGAACGACCTCGTCGGGATCATCCGGCGGGAGGGCGAGATGGCCGAGGCGCTGGAGCGGATCGCGGAGCTCCGGGAGCGGGCGGGGCGGGTCGCCGTGGAGGGGCACCGGCAGTTCAACCCCGGCTGGCACCTGGCCCTGGACCTGCGGAACATGCTGCTGGTCAGCGAGTGCGTGGCCCGGGCGGCGCTGGAACGCACCGAGAGCAGGGGCGGGCACACCCGCGAGGACTACCCGTCGATGGACCGCGCCTGGCGCCCGGTGAACCTGCTGTGCCGGGCGGTGGACGACCGCGTCGCCCTGGAACGGGTGGGCACCGAACCGATCAGGGCCGACCTCCTCGCGCTCTTCGAGCGGGAGGAGCTGGCCAAGTACCTGTCCGCGGAGGAGCTGGAGTCATGAGCACGTACGAGGCCCGCTTCCGGATCTGGCGGGGCGACAGCGACGGCGGTGAGCTGACCGACTACACCGTGGAGGTGCACGACGGCGAGGTGGTCCTCGACCTCGTGCACCGCCTCCAGGCCACCCAGGCCCCGGACCTGGCCGTGCGCTGGAACTGCAAGGCCGGCAAGTGCGGTTCGTGCTCGGCCGAGATCAACGGGCGGCCGCGGCTGATGTGCATGACCCGGATGTCGGTCTTCGCGCGCGACGAGACCGTCACCCTGACGCCGATGCGGGCCTTCCCGGTGATCCGCGACCTGGTCACGGACGTCTCCTTCAACTACGCGAAGGCACGGGAGATCCCGGCCTTCGTCCCCCCGGCCGGGGTGGCCCCGGGCGAGTACCGGATGCGGCAGGAGGACGTCGACCGCTCGCAGGAGTTCCGCAAGTGCATCGAGTGCTTCCTGTGCCAGGACACCTGCCACGTCGTCCGCGACCACGAGGAGAACAAGCCCGCCTTCGCCGGCCCCCGCTTCCTCATGCGGATCGCCGAACTCGACATGCACCCCCTCGACGCGGCGGCCGAGACCGGCCTCGACCGCCGCCGCACCGCCCAGGACGAACACGGCCTCGGCTACTGCAACATCACCAAGTGCTGCACGGAGGTGTGCCCCGAGTCCATCCGGATCACCGACAACGCGCTGATCCCGATGAAGGAACGGGTCGTGGACCGGAAGTACGACCCGGTGGTGTGGCTGGGGAACAGGATCCGGCGCCGGGGGCACTGAACCGGGGCCGCTCGGGGCGCCGCCGCCCCCGGCCCCGGGACCGGGCCGTCCGCCGTCGGTCAGTGCCAGCCCTCGCGGTAGGCCGTCCAGTCCCCCTCGCGGGCCGCGAAGTCGACGTACAGGGCGAGGCCGAAGCGCTCGCGGCCGGGGTCCGTGCGGCCGAGGCCGAGGCGGGCGCCGCGGACGGCGGCGGTGACGGTCTCGGCGGACTCGTGGTGGCCGAGGTCGTCCTCGTGGAAGAAGGGCAGGCCCATCAGCAGGTCCGTCCCCTCCGGGGTGACCTCCAGGGCGAGGCTGGTCTGCTGGGCCACGTACCCGCCGTAGAGGCCCTCCAGCGGCATCCAGGTGTCGTACGACATGACGGCGATCTGGTCGACGCGGCGGGCGACCTGGCCGAAGAACTCCTGCGACCACCACTTCTCGCTGCCGCTGACCGCGCCCAGGACGGAGTGCGCGGCCGGCAGCGGGTCGATCTGGTGCGCGGCGACCGACAGCGCCGCCTTTCGGGGGCGGGTCAGCGCGCCGAGGTCGTCGAGCAGGGACAGGTAGTGCGGGTCGTCGGAGTGCAACGGCTCCAGGTCGAAGTGGACGCCGTCGAAGCCCGCGTCGAGCACCTGCCGGGCGGAGGCCACCACGGCGGCGCGGGACGCGGGCCGCTCCAGGCGCAGCCCGTCCGGGCCCTCGGTGGCCAGGACGTCGCCCAGCCAGGCGTGCACCCGTATGCCGGGCATCGTGCGGTGGACGGCCGCGATCAGCCAGGCCGCCCGTGGATGGCGGGCGGCGGGCAGAGTGCCGTCGTGCTCCAGCGGGCCGGCGTGGACGTAGAGGTCGCGGATGCCGGTCCCCCGGACGCGGGCGGCGAAGGCGGCGAGGTCGGCGTCCTTCTTCCGGCCGTCGACCCAGGCGTGGCCGAGCCAGATGGCGTCCTTGCCCCGGCTCTTCGTGCCGTCCCGGAGCTCACCCGTGTAGTTCAGGCGCAGCGCGACACCGCCGGCGAGCGGCGGGAGCACCAGCAGGAGGACGAGCGCGAGGGCCCACCACCGTCCGCGCCGCCACAGCCTGTTGCCCCGTACGTTCACCCGGTCCCCCCGTGGTTCGTCACTTCACCCGGCCACCGTAGCGGCGGCTACGGACGGTGACGCCGGAAGGCCCGGGGTCGGTTTCCGTCCCGCGGCGGCCCGGTCGCGGACCCCCCGGCCCGGACATAGCCTCGCTTCTGTGACGCGAACAGCCGCCCGAGCCCTGCTCGCCGTGCTGGTGGCGGCGTGGTGGCTGCTCGTGCCCGCCGTCCCCGGTGCCCGCGCCGACGACCCGGTCACGCTGTCCCGGGAGGGGCAGATCACCGACCGGGTGGGCGCGCTCGGCGACCGCCGGCCCGAGGTGGTGCGGGCCCTCGACGCGCTCTACGACGCCCGCCGGGTGCAGCTCTTCGTCGTGTACGTGCGGGACTTCTCCGGCCGCCCGGCCCAGGGCTGGGCCGACGCCACCGCCGAGCGCAACGGGCTGGGCCGGGACGACGTCCTGCTCGCCGTCGCCACCCACGACCGGCAGTACGGCTACTCCGCCGACCCCGACTCGCGCTTCACCCAGGCCCAGCTCGACGACGTGGCACGGACCGCGGTCGAACCGGCCCTGCGGCAGAACGACTGGGCGGGCGCGGCGATCGGCGCCGCGAACGGCTACTCCGCCGTGCTCGCCGGACAGCCCGTCCCCACCCCCGTGATCACCCCCGGCCCCGCCGACCCCGGCACCGGTCCGGCCGGCTCCACCTCGGCGAGCGACCTGGTCCTGCCCGTCGTCCTGGTCGGCGGCGCCGGCGCGGTGGCGGCGTACGCCTTCACCCGGCGGCGGCGCAAGGGCGGCCCCCGCACCGCGCCCGGCGGCGCTCCCCCCGGCGGACAGGGCTGGGGTCCGCCGAAGGCGCCCGCGCAGCCGACCCTGGAGGAGCTGGACGGCAGGGCCCGGCAGGCGCTGGTCGCCACCGACGACGCCGTCCGCACCAGCACCGAGGAACTCGGCTTCGCGACGGCCCAGTTCGGCGACGAGGCGGCCGAGCCGTTCACCGCGGCCGTCCGGTACGCCGAGGGCGAGCTCACGGCGGCGTTCCGGCTGCGGCAGCAGCTCGACGACGCGTTCCCGGAGGACGACGCGACCCGCCGCTCGATGCTGGAGGAGATCCTGAAGCGCTGCGCGGACGTGAACGCCCGGCTCGACGCCGAGTCCGCGGACTTCGACCGGCTGCGCGCCCTGGAGGGCAACGCCCCGCAGGCCCTGGCGGCCGTCGAGGCGGCGTTCCGGGAGCAGACCGGCCGGGTCGGCACGGCGGAGGCGGCGCTCACGGCGATGCGCGCGCGGTACACCGAGTCCGCGGCGGCCCCGGTCTCCGGCGACGTGGAGCAGGCCAAGGACCGGCTCGTGTTCGCCACCTCGACCGTCAACCGGGCCCGGCAGCACATCGACGCGGGCGAGAACGGTGCCGCCGCCGTGCAGATCCGGGCGGCGGAGGGCGCCGTGGACCAGGCGGCCCGGCTGATCGAGGCGGTCGACCGGCGGGCCAAGGAGCTGGCGGAGGCGGTGGGCGGACTGCCGGGCGCGCTCGCCGAGACCGAGGCGGACCTGGCCGATGCCCGCGGGCTGCTCCAGGGCACCGCGGAGGGCGTGTCCACGGCGGACCTGCGGGGCCGGATCGGCCGGGCCGAGTCCGTACTGGCCGATGTGCGCGCGGCGGTGGACTCCGGGCGGTACGACCCGATCGACGCGCTGCGCCGGGTCGAGCAGGCGGACTCCGCGCTCGACGAGGCCCTGGCCGGCGCCCGGGAGCGCGAGTCGGGCACCCGGCGCGCCCGGGCCCTCCTGGACCAGGCCCTGCTCACGGCCCGCTCCGCGATCGGGGCGGCGGGCGACTACGTGACGACGCACCGCGGCGCGGTCGGCGCCGAGGCCCGCACCCGGCTGGCCGAGGCCCAGCGGCGGCTGGACCGGGCGGCCGGGCTCGGCGAGGGCGACCCGCAGGCCGCCCTGGCCGAGGCCCAGCAGGCGGACGCGCTGGCCCGGCGGGCGCAGGAGCTGGCCGAGCGGGACGTGCGGACGTACGGGAACCCGGACGGCTTCGGCGGCGCCCCGGGCACCGAGGGTGCCGGCGGCAGCGGGCTCGGCGGCGCGGTGCTCGGCGGCATCATCCTCGGCGGCCTGTTCGGAGGGGGCCGTGGCGGGGGCGGGCACGGCGGGGGCGGGCACGGCGGGGGGTTCGGGGGCGGCGGCTTCGGCGGCGGCCCCGGCAGCTTCGGCGGCGGGGGCACGCGCGGCCGGCTGGGCGGCGGCGGCCGGTTCTGACCGTGCGCCCCCACTCTCGTCCCATCCAAGGAGACCGACCATGAGCAAGCAGACGATCCTGGGCCGGGTGGCCCAGCTGGCGAAGGCCAACATCAACGCGCTCCTCGACCAGGCCGAGGATCCGCAGAAGATGCTGGACCAGCTGATCCGCGACTACGCGAGCAACATCGCGGAGGCCGAGGAGGCCGTCGCCGCGACCATCGGCAATCTGCGGATGATGGAGCAGGACCACCAGGAGGACGTGGACGCGGCGAAGGAGTGGGGCGGGAAGGCCCTGGCCGCGAGCCGCAAGGCGGACGAGCTGCGGGCCGGCGGGCAGACCGCCGAGGCGGACCGCTTCGACAACCTGGCGAAGGTCGCGCTGGGCCGCCAGCTCCAGTCGGAGAAGGAGGCGCGGACGGCGGAGCCGACGATCGCCGCGCAGACCGAGGTGGTGGCGAAGCTCAAGGGCGGTCTCACCCAGATGAAGGCCAAGCTGGGCGAGCTCCAGGCCAAGCGGGACGAGCTGGTCGCGCGGGCGAAGTCGGCGCAGGCGCAGAACCGGATGACGGACGCGGTGAAGAGCGTCGACGTCCTCGACCCGACCAGCGAGCTCAGCCGTTTCGAGGACAAGGTCCGCCGGGAGGAGGCGAGGGCCCTGGGCGAGCAGGAGCTCGCGGCCTCCTCCCTGGACGCCCAGTTCGAGCAGCTGGACGCGCTCGGCGACCAGGCCGAGATCGAGGCCCGGCTGGCCGCCCTGAAGGGCTGAGCGGCGGCCCCTCGCGCCGGGAGCGGTGGCCCGCTGCTCAGAACATGCTGAGCAGCTGGTCCACCGTCGGTTCGGCCAGGCCGTCGCCGTCCGGCAGCGGCAGTTCGAACCAGACCGTCTTGCCGCGCGGGGTGCGGCGCGAGCCCCAGGCGGCGCTGAGGAGTCCGACCAGCTGCAGCCCGCGGCCGCCCTCGTCGGTGTCCTTGGCACGGCGGCGGCGCGGCTGGACCAGGCCCGCGTCCCACACCTCGCAGACCAGGGTGCGGTCGCGCAGCAGCCGCAGCCGGATCTCCCCCTCGCCGTAGCGCAGGGCGTTGGTGACGAGTTCGCTGACGAGCAGTTCGACGGTGTCGACCAGGGGCTCCAGCCGCCAGGCGGTCAGCTGGGCGCGGGCCAGCTCCCGGGCGCGGCCGACGGAGCGGGGCTCCCGGGGCAGCCGCCAGTCGCCCACGGCCTCGGCGGGAAGTCCCTGGATGCGGGCCATCAGCAGCGCGATGTCGTCCTCGCCGTGGCGCGTGTCGAGGGTGCTCAGGACGTGGTCGCAGACGTCCTCCAGGGGCCGGCCGGGGTTGGCGAGGGCGCTGCGGAAGGCACTCAGCCCCTCGTCGAGCGGATGGTCGCGCGACTCGACCAGCCCGTCCGTGTAGAGGGCGAGCAGCGAGCCCTCCGGCAGCTCGACCTCGACCTCCTCGAAGGGCTCGCCGCCGACGCCCAGCGGCATCCCGGGGGGTACGTCGAGCAGCAGGGCCTCCTCGCCGGGTTCGACCAGCACGGGCGGCAGGTGGCCCGCGTTGGCGAAGGTGCAGCGCCGGGTGACCGGGTCGTAGACGGCGTAGACGCAGGTGGCGAGGTAGACCTCGGAGAGCTCGGGGCCGCGGGCCTTGTGGGCGCGGGCGGACTGCTGGGCGCCGCCGGGGGCGCCGAGGCCGCGGGCGATCTCGTCGAGGTGGGACAGCACCTCGGCGGGTTCGAGGTCGAGCTGGGCCAGGGTGCGCACGGCGGTGCGCAGTTCGCCCATGGCGACGGCGGCGCGCAGGCCGCGGCCCATGACGTCGCCGACGACGAGGGCGGTGCGGTGGCCGGGGAGCTGGATGACGTCGAACCAGTCGCCGCCGACCTCGGTGGCGGCGGTGCCGGGGAGGTAGCGGCAGGCGATGTCGAGGCCGGCCGCCTCGGGGTCGCCGGGCGGCAGCAGGCTGCGCTGGAGGATGAGGGCGCGCTCGTGTTCGCGCCGGTAGAGGCGGGCGTTGTCGATGCAGACGGCGGCGCGGGCGGCCAGTTCGACGGCGAGGGCCCGGTCGCGCTCGCCGAAGGGTTCGCTTCCCTTGGCGCGGGAGAACTGCACGAGTCCGACGACGGTGTCGTGGGCGACCATCGGGACGACGAGGGTGGACTGGACGAGGCTGCCGTCCGTGCCGGGGACGGTGCGGATCCGGCCGGTGCGCAGGGCGTCGGCGCAGGGCGAGTTGAACGGGTAGCGGTGGACGGAGCCGACCGCGATGGGGCCCTCGTCGCAACAGACCTCGCGGTCGGCGCCGGCGGTCCGGGCGGCCGCGTCGTCCCCGGCGGGCCGTGGCCTGCCGACCTGGACGCGGGAGTCGGAGACGGCGCTGGCGACGGCGACCCGGCGCAGTTCGGCGCTGCCGGCCCCGTAGCCGACGTCGTGGGAGCTGCCCATGCGGCCGGGCGGGGCCTCGTCCCCGGTGAGCAGGCCCTGGTAGAGGTCGACGGCGGCGAGGTCGCAGAAGCCGGGTACGGCGACGCCGAGGAGCTCGCGGGCGGTGGCCTCCAGGTCGAGGGAGGTGCCGATGCGGGCGCCGGCCTCGTTGAGGAGGGCGAGGTTGCGGCGGGCGTTGGCGGCCTCGCGGGCCGCGTTGTGCCGCCGGGTGACGTCGATGCCGAGCCCGGCGACGCCGACGGGGCGGCCGGTGCCGCTGTGGACGCGGTAGAGGTTGATCGACCACTGGCGCCGGTCGGTGGAGCCGGGGGCGGCGCCGACGATCTGGAGGTCGGCGACGGACTCCCCGGTCTCCAGGACCTTGCGCAGCGCCGCGGTCATCCGGTCGGCCTCGGGCGCGGGCAGGTAGTCGTGGACGGTCCGGCCGCGGTGGTCGTCGGCGGAGCCGCCGAAGACGGTGGCGAAGCGCCGGTTGGCCCGCTTGACGGTCAGGTCGGTGCCGAAGAGGAGGAAGCCGAACGGGGATTGGCCGAAAATGGCCTGCGAGGCGGCCAGGTCGGTCTCGATCCGGCGCAGCGCGCGCACGTCCACGACGATGCAGAGCGCGGCCCGTTCCCCGTCCGCGGTCTCGCTCGGCATCACGTACATCTCGGCGATGCCGTGCGGGCGGTCCTCGCCCGGCATGCGGAACGGGACGAGGCCGGTCCACTCCTTGCCGTCGAGGATCTCCTTGACCCTGCGATGGCCGCGCTCGCGCAGGTCGGCGGGCATGAACGCCTCGACCGGGTCCTTGCCCCTGGCCTCCTCGGCGGTCACGCCGAACAGCTCGACGGCCCGTCTGCTCCACTGCTCGACGAGCCCGTCGGGGCCGATCGAGAAGGAGGCGACCCGGATGTAGTCATAGATCGATCCGGGCGGGCTGCTCTGCCACACGACACCGCTCGCCGTCTCAGGTATCTCGCTCACGCGACCGTCCCCTCCAGCTCACCGCACCGGACCGGCCATGAGCGCAGTATTCAGCACCATGGCCCCCGTCGGCACGACGTTCACGATCACAGGGTGGTCTCGTTCGTTTCCGGCCGAGGCCCGCTGATCGTCGTCCCACCCTCTTTACTCACCAGGCAGGGCCAGCTCGAACCACACGGTTTTTCCCGTCCTGCCCGCACGGGTACCCCAGCGGCGTGCGGAACAGGCCACGAGCTGGAGCCCCCGGCCCCCCTCGTCCTCGGGTCCCGCGGGGCGTTCGGTGGGCCCATCCGGAAGCGGATCGGAGACCTCCACCAGGAGCGCGGGGCCGTGCCCGGGGCCGGTTCCGTCGGCCCGGAGACGCACCAGGCGGACCCCGATGGGCCCGGAGGCGTACCGCAGGGAGTTGGTCACCAGCTCGCTGACCAGCAGGATCGTCACATCGCCGATCACCGAATCGAGCTGCCAGGCCCTCAGGGTGTCCCGCACCGCGTGGCGGGCCGTGCGCACGGCGTTGGCCTCCGCCGGAAAGTGCCACTCGGCACAGTCGCCTTCGGTGTCGATCACGAGGCCCACGTCCTATTTCGGGGGGTTAATCAGCACATACCCGATATTTGGAGTGGGATATCGCGCCGGGCGGCCGGGTGGGCGCACGGTGGCACGAACGGCGTAGGAGTCAGTCGCGCGCGCCGTCACGGGGGCTCGCGGGCAGCAGCCGGGCGGCTTCCGCGACGGCGGGCCGGTCCTGGTCGAGCCAGTCGACGGAGTCCAGCTCGTGGCGGGCCAGCCAGCGCAGCTGGTCGTGGTCCTCCAGCGGCCGCGGCTCGCCGGAGAGCAGGCGGGCGGTCCACACCCGCAGCACGTAGCCGGGCTTGAGCGGCCACTCGCCGGGGATGCGCTCGCCGGGTTCGGTCTCGACGCCCAGCTCCTCGCGGAGTTCCCTGACCAGGGCCTCCTCGGGGCTCTCGCCGGGCTCCAGCTTGCCGCCGGGCAGCTCCCAGCGGCCGGCGAGTTCGGCGGGGGCACTGCGACGGGCGGCGAGCAGCCGCCCCTGGTCGTACAGCGCCCCGGCCACCACCACGACGACAGGGCCGGGGCCGGGGCGGGCGGAACGGGTGGTGCGATCGGTCATGGGGCGGAGCGTAGCCTCAGAGCGCGGGCTCGCCGATCCGCTCGACCAGGTAGAGCTGCTTGTGGCCGCGGGCGTCGAGGCTGTCGGCGATCTTCTGGGCCTCGTCCTGCGTCGCGTACCGACCGACGCGGTAGCGGTTGCCGTTGTCGTCCTGCCGTATGACCAGCCAGGGGAGGACGGGGCCGCTGTCGCTCATCGGACTTCTCCCTCCGCCGGTCCGGCCGTGTCTGACGATCTCCAGGAAACCGCAATCCGCATATGCCGGAGCTTACGCCTGACCTTTACACAGCGGATACGTGTTTTCACGAAGAGATATGTATCTGGCCAGTAACCGGCGGAGGGAGGCCGGAGCTCACGCCGCGGGCGCGGCCTTCGGGACGGTCGGCACCGGCATCAGGACGGGTCCCGCGGCCTCCGGATCCTTGCGGCAGACGTCCCCGCACCCGGCGTCGAGGGAGCAGCACAGCGAGCAGATCGGACCGGAGTGGGCGGGGCAGTCGGCGATGTCGGGCAGCTCGTACGCGGTGGCGCAGACCGTGCACTCGTGAGTCGCCGTCACGTCGGCCGGCGCGGCGTCCGGGCCGTTCACGGGGTTCGGCCGGGCCAGGTAGTACTTCCCCTTGGTCGCCCAGGCGATGAGCGGGCAGAGCAGCAGGGCGAGGCCGGCGGCGATGAAGGTGGAGAAGGCCTCCGCGTAGGTCCCGAAGAGGCCGAAGAAGGCGAGGATCGAGACGACCGAGGCGATCGCCATGGCGCCGAAGCCGGCCGGGTTCACCGCGTACAGGTAGGCGCGCTTGAACTCGATGTACGGCGGGCTCCAGCCGGCCCGCTTGTTGATGACGAGGTCGGCGGCGACGGCGGCGATCCAGGCGATGCCGACGTTGGAGTAGAAGCCCAGCAGCTTGCCCAGGGCCGCGAACATGTTCATCTCCATCAGCGTCAGCGCGATGGCGAGGTTGAGGAAGATGTACCAGACCCGGCCGGGGTGGCGGTGGGTGATCCGGGAGAAGAAGTTCGACCAGGACAGCGAGCCGCTGTAGGCGTTGGTGACGTTGATCTTGATCTGGGAGACGATCACGAACAGGGCGGCGGCGGGCAGCGCGAAGGAGCCGAGCCAGGGCTTGAGCGCCTCGATCTGCGGGGCGATCGGCTCCAGGGCGTGGGTCTTGCCGACCGCCTCCAGGGCGACGAAGGCGAGGAAGGCGCCGCCGAGCTGCTTGGCCGCGCCGATGACGACCCAGCCGGGTCCGGCGGCGAGCACGGCGAGGTTCCAGCGCCGCTTGTTCTCCTCGGTCTTCGCGGGCATGAAGCGCAGGTAGTCGGCCTGCTCGCCGATCTGCGCGATGAGCGAGAGGGCGACTCCGGTGCCGAGACCGAAGCCGATCCACGAGAAGCCGGAGCCGGCCCCCTCGGTGCCGCCGAAGGAGGCGAAGGCGCCCCAGGAGTCCGGCGCCTCGAAGGCGAGCACCAGGAAGGGCAGCACCAGGCCGACCAGCCACAGGGGCTGGGTCCAGGCCTGCACCTTGGCGAGGGCGCCCATGCCGCGGAAGACGATCGGGATCACGATCAGCGTGGTGACCAGGTAGCCGATCTCGACGGGCAGCCCGAAGGCCTGGTGCATGGCCTGGGCCATGATCGAGCCTTCGAGCGCGAAGAAGATGAAGGTGAAGGAGGCGTAGATCAGCGAGGTGAGGGTCGAGCCGAAGTAGCCGAAGCCGGCGCCCCGGGTGACCAGGTCCATGTCCAGGCCGTAGCGCGCGCAGGCGCGGGCGATCGGGATGCCGGTGAGGAAGATGACGACGGCGGCGGTGAGGATCGAGGCGAGACCGCTGGTGAAGCCGTAGGTGAAGACGATCGAGGCGCCGATGGCGAAGTCGGCGAGGTAGGCGATGCCGCCGAGCGCGGTGCCGGCGACCGTCGCGGGCGACCAGCGGCGGAAGGAGTACGGCGCGTAGCGCAGCGAGTAGTCCTCGCGGCTCTCGTCGGCGGCCAGTGCGGCGTAGCGGCGGCGGGGCGGCGGGGCGGGCGCCGAGGTGCCGGGCGGGGTGACCGTGTCCGTCATGAGGGTTCCTGTTTCCTGTCGTCCGACCGGATTGCGGGTACGGACGAGGAAGGTAGGAGCGGGGCGTGACGATCCGTCGCGGCGCGCGGTTGCCCCGGCGTTACGGGAGTGGACACTCCGTCAACTCGGTGTGAACGCCCCCGGACAGCCGGCACCGCTCAGCGCACCGCCGACGGGGCCCGACCGGCGGCGGACGGCGCGAGACCCGCGATTCTCACCGCACCGGGAGGTGGTAGGCGACCCGGTAGCGGTCGGCGGGGACGACGACGTCGGCGGTCTCGACCGCGCGCCCCGAGGCGTAGTACGTCCGCTCGACCACCATCACGACGTGGCCGGGGACGCCGCCGAGGGTCAGCAGCTCCTCCGCGAGGCCGGGCCGGGCGCCGACCTCCTCCACGACGTTGTCCACGACCACGTCGATCGCGGCCATCCGCTCGACGACCCCGCAGCCGCCCAGCGGCCCCTCCTCGGGCAGCATGACCGGCGTGCGACCGGTGACGGCGAGCGGCTCCCAGGAGGTGGAGAGCATCATCGGCTCGCCCGCGTCCCGGTAGACGTACCGCGTGCGCATCACCCGCTCCCCCGGCTCGATGCCGAGCCGGGCGGCGGTCTCGGCGCTCGCCGGCTCCTGCTCGCTGTTCGACTCCCAGGTGCCGCGGGCCCCTTCGGCGGCCTGCTCCTGACGGAAGGGCGTGGCGCCCGCGGCCGGGCGGTAGCCGGAGCGGGCGATGGGGCGCGGCACCGGGCGCTCGCGCACATAGGTCCCCGAACCCGAGCGTCCCTCGACCAGGCCCTCGGCCATCAGGACCTTGCGCGCCTCCAGCGCGACGGTGTCCGACACCCCGTACTCCTCGCGGATGCGCGCCTGCGAGGGGAGCCGGGTGTGCGGGGGAAGCGAGCCGTTGGCGATCTTCTCCCGGAGATCGCTCGCCACACGCAGATAGGCCGGCTGCTCACCGAACGTCACTGGACACTCCCCTCAGGTTGACTGACAGCTACAGACTGACGACCGAGGGTGCACATCCGCAAGCATGGGCCAGGGTTTCACCCGAAGTGATGATTTGCCTTTACGCAGGCGCTTACCGCAGGTATAGCCACCGAACTCCCGTCGGAATCCTTGACGTTGATGGTCCAGACCAATACGTTCCGCCTCATGCGTCGCATAACCCTTTCCCGGATGTCCGTCGCCACCGTCGCCCTCGGCCTCCTCGCCGCCCTCGCCCCCGCCGCGGGCGCGGCCCCGGCCCCCGAGCGGCACGAGCAGTCCGCCAAGCCCGCGTACAAGCGCGTCGGCTACTTCACCCAATGGGGCGTCTACGGGCGGAACTTCCAGGTCAAGGACCTGGAGACCAGCGGCACCGCCGCCAAGCTGAGCCACATCAACTACGCCTTCGGCAACGTCAGCGCCGAGGGCAGGTGCTTCACCGGGAACGTCCCCGGCGAGGCCGACCCCTGGGCCGACTACGTGCGCCCGATCGACGCGGCCGGCTCGGTCGACGGCGTCGCCGACACCCCGGACCAGCCGCTGGCCGGCAACTTCAACCAGCTGCGCGAGCTCAAGGCCGAGCACCCCGGCCTCAAGGTGATGATCTCGCTGGGCGGCTGGAGCTGGTCCACCCACTTCTCGGACGCGGTCCGCACCCCGGCCTCCCGCAAGGCCCTCGTCGCCTCCTGCATCGACCTCTACATCAAGGGCAACCTGCCCGTCGACGGCGCCCGAGGCGGCGCGGGAGCCGCCGCGGGCGTCTTCGACGGCATCGACATCGACTGGGAGTGGCCCGGCTCCGCGGGCGACACCGACACCGTCTTCCGCCCCGAGGACAAGCAGAACTTCACCGCCCTGGTACGGGAGTTCCGCGTCCAGCTCGACGCGTACGCCAAGACCGAGCGGAAGCGGAAGCACTACGAGCTGTCGGCGTTCGTGCCGACCGCGCCGGCCAAGATCGACGCGGGCTTCGAGGTCCGGAAGATCATGCGCGACCTGGACTTCGTCAACCTCCAGGGCTACGACTTCCACGGCAGCTGGGAGTCGACCACCGCCCAGCAGTCCGCGCTCTTCGCCCCCCAGGGCGACTTCAGCGTCGACCAGACCGTGAACGACTGGCTGCGGCGCGGCGCGCCCGCCCGCAAGCTGGTGGTCGGCATGCCGTTCTACGGCCAGGGCTGGACCGGTGTCACCGGTGGCGGAACCGGCCTCGGCAAGCCCGCGACCGGCCCGGCGGCCGGCACCTGGGGCGCGGGCTCCGAGGACTACGAGGCGCTGAAGAAGCTCGCCGCCTCGGGGGCGTCCACCGTGCACCGCGACCGGCGCAACGGCCACGCCTGGCTGTTCGACGGCACGACCTTCTGGACCTACGACGACCCGCAGGTGCTGCGCACCAAGTCGGCGTACGTACGGGCCAAGGGGCTCGGCGGCGCGATGTTCTGGTCGCTGGACGGGGACACCCCGGACGGCGAGCTGATCACCGCGGTGAACGGCGTGCTGGGCGGCCGCCGCTGAGGCGCTGAGGCGCCGAGGCGCTGAGGCGCCGAAGTCCGCTCGGGCACCACGGCGGAGGGGCCCGCGGACGGCGGCCCCGGGTCAGACCTTCTTGCTGTCGTGGCCGGCCGTGTCGGCGAGGCCGAGCGCCCGGCGGGCCGGGGACTCGATCGTCGGGTCGAGCGCGTCGTAGGCCTTCTCGTACTCCGCCCAGAAGGCGTCGGCGTCCGGGGCCGCGGCCAGCTTCTGCCACTTCTTCGCCGCGGCGTCGAGCTTGTCCGAAAGCCCGACCACGGACGGGGAGGCCGCGGCGGGCCAGCCGCGGGTGCGCAGCCCCTGGCTCTCCCGCTTGACGGTCGAGAAGACCTTCCGGGCCCAGGCCTTGTTCCCGGCGAGCTCGGCGTCGGCGTCCTCCTCGGGCTCCTCCATCAGGGCGGCGTCGATCGCGTTGACGGCCAGGAGGAAGGCGTGCTGGTCGCGGTCGAGGGTGAACCCGTCCTTGCGCAGGGAACCGGTGAAGCGCGCCTTGTCGGTGCCGTAGGTGCAGGTCACCTCACGGTCGCCGCCGCGCCAGGTGAGGCTGGTGGGCAGGTAGTAGTAGGTCCAGACGTCGTCCGGGACGGCCCACTTGTCCAGCGTGTACGCGTCGTTGATCTCCTGGCAGCGCTCCTCGGCGAGGCCGTCGAGCACCTTTTCGCCGGGCCACTTGGCGTAGCCGGTGATCTTGAAGCCGCCGGTGACCTCGCCCTCGTGGGGCTTCGCGCAGTCGACGATGTCGACGTCCGCGGTGGACGTCTCCATCTTCCCCGGCACGTTGAAGCACTCGCCCCTGCGCAGCGAGAAGGTGGACTTCGACTTGGCGGAGCCGGCCTCGTCCACGCCCTCCTTGAAGCCCTGCCAGAACTCGTTGAACCCGCCGGTCGCGAAGCCGAGCGCGATCAGCAGGCAGCTCACCGTGGACAGGGCGATGCCCGCGATCGCGAAACCCTTGCCCTTCTGCCGCTTCTTCCTGATCTGCGGCAGGGCGACCAGGCCGAGGATCAGCCCGAGCGGCGGCAGACAGCAGACGATGCCGGCGACGAACGAGGCGACGGCCAGCCCGTTGGTGCCGGGCCGGGGCTCCCCGTACGGGCCGGTGCCTCCGGGCCCCTGGGGGCCGTAGGGACCGTACGGCGTGTAGGGCCCCGGCGCGTTGTACGGCCCGGGGCCGGCGCCGTACGGCCCGGGAGCCCCGTACGGACCGGGCGCGGGCGGCCCGGCGGGAGGCCCCGCGGGCGGGGCGGGAGGGGGCGGCGTCGGGGTCCCCGGGGCCGGAGAATCCTGGGGCGGCTGGGAGGGGTCCACGAGTACGGTGCTCCTGATCGGGGCGGGGAGAGCGAACAATCGAACGGGCGCGCGCATCGTACGTGGTCCGGGGACGGGGGCGGTATGCGGGGCGAGACGGTACGGGCGGTCAACCGGTTGACGGCACGGTGGGCCGGGGCGGTTCCGGCGGGCGCCGGCACCGTCCTGTCGGCGGCGGGCGTCTGGCCCCTGCTCGCCCACCTCGCCGAGGGCGCCACGGGCGCGGCCCGGAGCGAGCTGGCGGAGGCGCTCGGCCTGCCGGCCGACGAGGCCGCCGGGGCGGCCCGCGAGCTGGCGGCCGGGCTCGCCGGGATCCCCGGAGTCGCCTCGGCCACCGGACTGTGGGCCCGCGCGGGCCTGCGGCTGCGGGACTCCTGGGTCGCGGGGCTGCCGGACGCGACACTGGGCCGGCTCACCGGCGACGGGGCCGTCGACCGGAAGGCCCTCGACGCGTGGGCGGCCGCGCGCACGGACGGTCTGATCCCCGCGCTGCCGGTCACGGTGGACGAAGAGGCGCTGCTGGTCCTGGCCTCCGCCCAGGTGGTGCGGACGACCTGGCTCCAGCCCTTCTGGCAGCGCCGGGGACGGGGACGGGTCGGCCCCTGGGCGGGCCTGGCCTACCCGTCGCTGCACCGGTCCTCGTCCCTGCTCGACCAGGTCGGCGTGGCCGACACCGCGGCGGGCCCGCTCACGGTGCTCAGGGTCCTCGGCGACACGGGGGTCGACGTGCACCTGCTCCTCGGCCCGGAGGAGGCCGCGTCCGGCGAGGTGCTGCGGGCCGGGCTCGACGTCCTCGCGGGCGGCCGGCCGGTCGTCACCGGCGAGCGGCTGCCGCTCGGCGAACCGGGTCCCGGCCTCACCGTCGAGACCGTGCGGAGCACCGGTCGCGAGCCGCGGCTCGCGGTGTCCACGCCGGGCTTCTCGCTCGCCGCCGGCCACGATCTCCTGGCGCACCGCGAGGTCTTCGGCCTGACGGCCGCGAGCGACGACGGCGACGGGCACTTCCCCGGCGTGAGCGCGGAGCCGCTGGCGATCGGGCAGGGCCGTCAGACGGCGACCGCCGAGTTCGGCGCCGAGGGTTTCCTGGCGGCGTCGGCGACGGTGTCCGGCGCGATGGGCGGGGCCGCGCCGGCGACCCCGTACCGGGTCCGCCTGGTCCGTCTCGCCGTGGACCGCCCCTTCGGCTTCCTCGCCGTGCACCGCGACTCACGGCTGGTCCTGACGGCGGGCTGGGTGGCCCGGCCGTGACGGGAGGGGCGGCCGCCGGACCGGCGACCGCCCCTCGGAACCGCGAGGTGGGAAACCTCGACGCGTCAGGACCCCGGCGCGTCGGAAGCGCGACGCGTCAGAACTGCAGCGCCCAGGAGTCGATCTTCCCGGTGTCGACGGCCGCGTTGTCCGTGACCCGGAGCTTCCACGTGCCGTTCGCGACCTCGGAGGAGGCGTTGACGGTGTAGGTGGTGTTGATGTTGTCCGTGCTGCCGCCGGTGCCGAAGGCCTTCAGGGTGTACGCCGAGCCGTCGGGGGCGATCAGCTGGACCTGGAGGTCACCGATGTAGGTGTGCACGATGTTGACCGGGACCTGGAGGGCGGCCGGCGCGTTGCCCGTGACGCCGGTGACGGTGACCGGGGACTCGACGGTCGCGTTGTCGTTGATCGCGTAGTCCGTGGTGTTCTCGAACTTCTTGCCGGGCGGCGGGGTGGTGCCGCCTCCGCCGACGAACAGCAGCCGGTTCGGCGAGCCGGAGCCGGGGCTGGTCACGACGTTCGGGGTCGCGGCGTTGACCAGCGCCGTGGCGACCTGCGCCGGGGTGGACGTCGGGTTGTCGGCCAGGTAGAGGGCGGCGGCGCCGACCACGTGCGGGGTCGCCATCGACGTACCGGAGATGGTGTTGGTCGCCGAGTCGCTGCTGTTCCAGGACGAGGTGATGGACGAGCCGGGGGCGAACAGGTCCAGGCCCGCGCCGTAGTTGGAGTAGCTCGCCTTGGCATCGGTCGACGTGGTGGCGCCGACCGTGATGGCCTCGGCGACCCGGGCGGGCGAGTGGTTGGCCGCGTTGTCGGTCTCGTTGCCGGCCGCGACGCCGTACGTGACGCCGGAGGCGATGGAGCGGCGCACCGCGTCGTCGAGGACGGAGTCGACCCCGCCGCCGAGGCTCATGTTGGCGACGGCGGGCTTGACCGCGTTCGCCGTCACCCAGTCGATGCCCGCGACGACCTGCTCGGTCGTGCCGGAGCCGGAGTTGTCGAGGACGCGGACGCCGACGATCTTCGCCTTCTTGGCGACGCCGTACGCGTTGCCCGCGACGGTGCCGGCGACGTGGGTGCCGTGGCCGTGGCCGTCCTGGGCGGTGTTGTCGTTGTCGATGGCGTCGTAGCCGTAGGAGGCGCGCCCGCCGAAGTCGCTGTGGGTGATCCGGACGCCGGTGTCGATGATGTACGCCGTGACGCCCTGGCCCGCGCTGTCCGGGTAGGTGTAGCTCTGGTTGAGCGGGAGGGCCTTCTGGTCGATCCGGTCGAGGCCCCAGGACGGCGGGGAGGGCTGGGTGCCGTCGACGTGGAAGACGCGGTTCTGGCTGACGGTCTCGACGGCCGGGTCGGCGGCGAGCTTCCTCGCCTGCGCCTCGGAGAGCTCGACGGAGTAGCCGTTGAGGGCCGCGGTGTACGTCCGCTTGATCTTCGCGCCGAACTTCGTCGCCACCGCCCGCCCCTTCGCGGTCTCCGCCTGGGCGGCGGACTCGCGGAGGGTGACGATGTAGCTGTTGGCGACGGTGCCCTCGGCCCCGGCGTTCAGGATGACGCCTTCGGCGGCGGTTCCGGCGGCGGTGGCCGGGACGGCGGAGAGGGAGCCGAGCGCGAGGGCGGCGACGGCTATGGCGCTCGCGGCGGCCAGCCTGCGCCTGGAATCACGCATCACGGACATGTGAGGGGTCCTCCTCATTGGTGGTGCGCTGCTGTGGGGGTACGGCAGGGACATGACAAGAGGGCAGGGGGAACCCGGGCCGTTCGTCATGTCGGGGTGCCGAGCGAAAGGTTGGCGGATCCATAGGAATCGCACAAGGGCCCCGGGCGCCACGTCACACGGGCGCCACACCGCTGCCATGCTGGCGCCCATGACCGACTACGTGTGCCCCCGCTGCCAGGTCCACGCCCCCGCGTCCGCCCTCACCTGGTGTTGTCCGCGCTGCCACGGGCCCTGGGATCTGGAGTTCACCGGAGCACCCGTGTCACTCGCGTCCCTCACGTCACGTGTGAATTCATTGTGGCGTTACGAGGAGGTCCTGCCCCTCGCGACCGAACCGCCCCAGGCGCCCCACGTCACCCTCGGCGAGGGCCGCACCCCGCTGGTCCCGCTCACGGGGCCCGGGACCGGTTCCGGCAGCGACTCCGGCTCCGACGGCGGAATCGTTTCGGCCAAACTGGACTTCCTCATGCCGACCCTGTCCTTCAAGGACCGCGGCGCCGTGATGCTCGCCGAACTCGCCCGCCGCCTCGGGCCGGACACCGTGATCGCCGACAGCAGCGGCAACGCGGGCACGGCGGTCGCCGCGTACTGCGCTCGCGCCGGACTCGACTGCGCCGTGTACGTGCCGGAGGGGACGTCCCCGAAGAAGCTGGAGCAGATCCGCGCCCACGGCGCCCGCACGGTCGTCGTCCCCGGCGACCGCGAGGACACCGCCCGGGCCGCGCGGGCCGCGGCCGACGCGCCCGGCGTCTTCTACGCCTCGCACGTGTACAACCCGCACTTCCTGCACGGCACGAAGACCTACGTCTACGAGCTCTGGGAGGACCTGGGCGGCCGGCTCCCCGAGACCCTCGTGCTGCCCGTCGGCAACGGGACCCTGCTGCTCGGCGCGGCCCTCGCCGTCGAGGAGCTGTACGGCCACGGGCTGGTCGACCGGCGCCCCGCCCTCGTCGCCGTCCAGGCCGCGGCGGTCGCCCCGCTGGCCGCCGCCTTCCGCGCGGGCGCCGAGGAGCCGTCCGGCCCCGCCCCGGTCCGCCCCACCCTCGCGGAGGGCATCGCCATCCCGGCCCCGCCCCGGGCGGCCCAGATCCTGCGGGCGGTGCGCGCCACCGGCGGCACCTTCCTCACCGTGACGGAGGAGCAGATCCGAGCCGCGCAGCTCGACCTCGCCCGGCGCGGCCTGTTCGTCGAGCCGACCGGCGTGGCCTGCTGGGCGGCCGTCCGCGCCGCTCCCGGGCGCCCCGGCACGACGGTGCTGCCGCTGTGCGGGGCGGGGGCCAAAACGGGACTGGCCGCCTGAGGGGGCAGGCGGCGCAGTCGGTCCGTGGTGCGGCGTGATCGGCGGTCGATCAGAACTCGTCGGCGCCGTTGCGGAGCTCGTACGTCCAGTAGCCGGTCTTCGCGGCGGCCTCGTCGACGGCCAGGCCGCCCGCCGGGGCCTTGACGACGACGCTGCCCTCGGCCGGGTCGGAGCCCGTGAAGAGGTTCACGTTGAAGCTGTTCACGACCTTGTTGTCCTCGTGGGCGCCGCCGAGCGCGATCCGCACGTTGGCGTACGCGGGCGCGCCGGGCTGCAGCACGACCGGGGCGGCCGGCTTGCTCTTGGCGACGGCCGGGACGTCCTTGGCGGTCTGGATCGGGCCGAAGGCGATCAGCGGGTAGCCGTAGAGGCGGCAGGTCTTGCCCGAGGTGTTGGTGGCGGTGAGGACGATGTGCTCGGTGGGCGTCTCGTCGGCCTTCGCCGTCGTGATCTTCACGTCGTTGTAGGTGCAGGCCGGGGCGTTGGCCGAGGACTTGGCGGAGGAGGCGTTCTTGGCGCCGCCCGCGGTCGAACCGCCGGTGGAGCCGCCGGCCGTCGAGCCGCCGGTCGAGCCGCCCGCCGTGGAGCCGCCGGAGGTGCCGCCCGTGGAGGACGCGCCCTTCGTGGAGCCGCCGGTGGTGGTGGCGCCGCCCGTGCCGCCGCCCGCCTGGTTCTGCGACTGGGCCGCCGCGGCGCCCTCGTCGCGGGTCGCGGCGTCGTCGCCGCCACCGCAGGCGCTGAGGCCGAGCGAGAGGACGGCGGCGGCGGTGACGGCCAGGACGGTGTTCTTGCGCTTGGTACGCATGGTGGTACTCCCCCGCTGAGCTGAAGGTAGGTCGGTCGGCCGGCACCCCGTTCGCTGCCGACACCACCTACCTTCCCGCCCGCCCCTGCCGTCCTGCTTGCGTACCGCTAACGCTCCGCTGCCGCCTCGCGGGCGAGCCCGCGGGCCGCGGCCGAGACGTCCGCCAGCAGGGCGTCGATGTCGTCCTCGGTCGTCATGGGGTTGAGGAAGACCAGCTTCAGGTGCACCCGCGGGGTGCCGTCCGGGCCGGCGATCTTCGTCCGGGCCAGCAGGGCGCGGCCGTCCGTCATCAGCCTGCGGCGCACCGCGGCGTTCCAGGCGCTCTCGTCGTCGACCGGCGTCCCGTCGGTGGGCGCGCAGCGGAAGATGACGGTGCTGAGCAGCGGGTCCGCCACGAGTTCCAGGCCCTCGGCGGCGGCGATCCGGCCCGCCGCGTACCGGGCCTGCGCGTGGCAGGCGTCCACCCAGGCGCCCATGCCCTCGCGGCCGACCGTGAGCAGGGTGGCGGCCATCTTCAGGGCGTCGGAGCGGCGGGTGGTCTGGAGCGAGGTGCCGAGCAGGGCGGTGAAGCCGAGGGCCTCGTCGTCGGACGGGTTGAGGTAGACGGCCTGCTCGTCGAGGCACTCCATGTGCTTGCGGTCGCGCACCACGACCACGCTCGACGAGGCCGGCACCCAGCCGAACTTGTGCAGGTCGAAGGCGACCGAGTCGGCCCGGCCGAGGCCGTCCAGGAGCGGGGCCAGCGTCGGCGAGAACAGCGCGCCGATGCCGTACGCGGCGTCGACGTGCAGCCAGATCCCGAACTCGGCTGCGAGGTCGGCCAGTTCGGGCAGCGGGTCGAAGGAGCCGTGGTCGGTGGTGCCGGCCGTGGCGACGATCGCGACCGGCACCTCGTCGGGCGCGAAGCCCTCGACGATCCGGCGGGCCTCGTCGGCGAGCATCCGGCCCCGGTCGTCCACCGGCACCTTGACCACGGCGGACCGGCCGAGCCCGAGGAAGCCGGCGGCGCGGGCGACCGAGAAGTGGGCGGCGGCGGAGCACAGGACGCGCGGCCGGACCGCGCGGCCGGCCAGCCCGGTCGCCGACACCTCGCCGGAGTCCTTCAGCGCGCGGTCGCGGCTGAACAGCAGGCCCATCAGGTTGGAGATGGAGCCGCCGGGCGTCAGGGTGCCGCCGGCCTCGGGGCCGAAGCCGACCCAGGAGGCCATCTCCGCGATCAGCCGCCGCTCCAGTTCGAGCGCGAAGGGGCCGCTCTCCCAGGCGTGCAGCGACTGGTTGAGCGAGGCGGCGAGCAGCTCGGCCGCGGCGGACGCGGCCGTCGGGGCGCACTGCATCCGGGCCACGGCCGACGGGTGGGTGAGGTCGACGGACCAGCGCGCGTACGCCTCGAACAGCTCCGTCACCCGCTCGGCGCTGGGCTCCTCGGCGAGGAAGCGCCCGCCGCCCAGCACCTCGCCCACCGCGGCCACCGCGGCCTCCGGTCCGCCGGCCGCGACCGGGCCGCCGCGCTTGAGGGCGGCGTCGCCGAGCGCGCCGAGCGCCGTGTCCAGGAGGCTCCTGAGCTGCTCCAGGCCCTCGGGACGGCCCGCGAGCGCTGCGTTGCTGCCGGTGGAGATCATGACGTGTGGGTTCCTTCGGTGAGGGTGGGAGGAGCGGGAGGGCCCTGCGGTGGGGAGGGCGGTGTG
Organism: Streptomyces showdoensis; assembly: GCF_039535475.1. Classification (NCBI taxonomy): domain Bacteria; kingdom Bacillati; phylum Actinomycetota; class Actinomycetes; order Kitasatosporales; family Streptomycetaceae; genus Streptomyces; species Streptomyces showdoensis. The sequence continues at coordinate 475,842 of NZ_BAAAXG010000026.1, forward strand.
GACCGCGCCTTGCGGGAGCCGCGGATGACGCCGATCGAGGCCACGACGACCGCGACCAGACCGGCCACCTGCGCCGGGGAGAGCGTCTCGCTCAGCACGGCGAGGGCGACCAGGGCGCCGATCGCCGGTTCCAGGCTGAGCAGCACCCCGAAGACGGTGGCGGACACCCGGCGCAGCGTCTCCATCTCGCAGGTGTACGGGACGAGCGAGGACAGCATCGCGACACCGAAGCCGAACGCCAGCACCTCGGGCCGGGCCAGCGCGTCCGCGCCCTCGGCCAGACCGGCCGGCAGCGAGCAGACGGTGCCGAAGGCCATGGCCAGCGCCAGCCCGCCGCCGCCCGGCAGCACCGCCCCGACCCGCTTCGACAGGGGCACGTACGAGCCCCAGAACACGGCGCAGGCCAGCGCGATCAGCAGGCCGGTCAGGCCGGCCGCGCCGCCCTGCCAGCCGAGCAGCGCGATGCCCAGGGCGGCCAGCACGATCCACAGCCGGTCCGCCGCGCGCCGCGAGGCGAAGCCCGCGACGGCGAGGGGGCCCGCCATGCCGACGGTCAGCGCCACGCCCACCGGCATCCGGGCCATGGCGAGGTAGAAGCAGATGTTCATGCCGGCGATGGCCACGCCGAGCGCCGCCACCGAGCCGGCCGTGCGCCGGTCCAGGCGCATCGAGGGCCGCCACCACAGCAGCAGCACCAGGGCCGAGAAGCCGAGCCGCATCAGGGTGATGGTGGCCGGCCCCACGGTGCCGAACAGCTGCTTGGCGAAGGCGGCGCCCAGCTGGGTGCTGACCATGCCGATGAGCATGAGCACAGGCGCCGGGACCACGCCGAGGCCGAGGCCCCGGCCGGTCCTGGCCGCGCCCGCGCCCGTCGGCGCGCTCACGCTCGTCGGCGCGCTCACGCTCGTCGGCGCGCTCGTTCCGAGGTCGACACTCATGGCGTCAGCAGCACCTTGCCGGTGGTGCCGCGGCCTTCGAGCAGCTCGTGCGCCCGCGCCGCCTCGCCCAGCGGCAGCCGCGCCCCCACCTCGGGGCGCAGGACGCCCTGGGCCACGTACCGGAAGACCTCGGCCGCCGCCGCTCGCAGCGAGGCCGCGTCCGGCACGTGGTCGGCGAGGGTCGGGCGGGTGAGGTAGAGCGAGCCGGAGGTGCGCAGCAGCTCCACGTCGAAGGGCGGTACGGGGCCGCTGGACAGGCCGCAGACGACGAGGGTGCCGCGGCGGCGCAGCGCCTTGAGGCTGGTCTCGAAGGTGGCCGCGCCGACCGAGTCGTAGACCGCGTGCGCGCCCTCGCCGCCGGTGAGTTCGCGCACGGCCTCCGCGAAGCCCTCGTACGGGACGGCGTGGTGGGCGCCGGCCGCGAGGGCGGTCTCGCGCTTCTCCTTGGTGGAGGCCACCGCGACGACCGTGGCGCCCCGGTGCGCGGCCAGCTGGACGAGCAGCCGGCCGAGGCCGCCGGCGGCGGCGAGGACGACGATCGTCTCGCCGGACGCCACCGGGTGGCTGGTGTGGCTGAGGTAGTGCGCGGCCAGGCCCTGGAGCAGCACGGCCGCCGCGTCGTCCAGGGTCACGGACTCGGGGACGGAGACCAGCTTGGCCGCCGGGACGGACGTGAACTCGGCGTAGGCGCCGAGCTGGGTCGCGTAGGCGACCCGGTCGCCCGGGGTGATCTCGTCGACGCCCTCGCCGACGGCGGTGACGATGCCGGCCGCCTCCTGGCCGGGGACCAGCGGGTACGGGGCGGGGTAGGTGCCGTTGCGGTAGTAGACGTCGATGAAGTTGAGGCCGATGGCGGCGTTGCGGACGACGACCTGGCCGGGCAGGGCGGCCGGCTCGGGCAGCTCGGCGAGGGTGAGGGCGGAGGGGGCACCGGCCTCGGTGACATGGACGGCTCGCATCGGATCAGTTCCTCGGTTCGGTGAGCACGGGTGCGGGGTCGGGGGCGGGGACGGGGACGCGGACGGGGGTGGCGGCGGTCGGCCGCTCCTCCTCCTGGAACACGTGGCGGAAGTGGTTGATGTCGCCCGTCAGTCCGCGCATCAGCGCGTCCAGGGCGGGGTCCGGGCCGTCCACCGCGTGCAGCAGCTCGGTGTTGCGGGCCACGTGCTCGGCCGAGAAGGGCAGCGCGCCCGTGGACAGGTAGCGGATGGCGCCCGTGCGGTCGCGTCGCGGGATCAGGTCGGAGCGGGCGTACCGGCTGGCGCTGAAGGGGATGTCGAGCCGGCCCTCGGCGAAGGCCTCGACGACCGCCCCGATGAGGTCGGGGCGGGCCAGCAGCGGCTCGACGAGGTCGGCGACCTCGGCGAGGATCCACTCCAGCTCCCGGGCGACCTGGTCCTCGTCGACCCGGATGAAGTCGAGCAGCGGCGAGTTGGCGCGGTCGGCGAGCCGCAGGCCCTCCACGTTGGCGGTCGTGTCGGGGATCCCGTACGCCTCCTGGTGGGTCTTGGTGATCAGCTTGGAGGCGCCGCCGAGCCGGGCGACCAGGGCCCCGTAGAAGATCAGGTCCTCGGCGTTGCCCCGGTCGCGCGGGAAGACCCCCATGAACTCGTGGAGCACCGCGTGGACCGTGACGTCGGCCGGCAGGTAGCGCTCGGCGAGCACGGCGATGGCGCGCAGCGCCGCGACGTCCTGGGCGAGGTGGCCGCCCTGCGGGTAGGCGACGGAGATGCAGCGCACGCCGGCGCGGGCGGCGAGCACCGCCTCCAGGACACTGATCGCGAGGCTGATCGACGGCGGCACGAGCACGGCGGTGAGCGTGCCGAACAGCTCCCGGTCGACGACCACGCCGTGCTCGGCGAGCTCGCCGCAGCGGCGGTCCACGTCCTGCCAGGCGCCGAGCGAGTCGGCGAGCGGCACGGCCTTCGAGTAGGGCAGGTTGTAGGAGATCCCGCCGCCCTCGAAGGAGGTGATGCCGGAGGCCACCGAGACGTCGAACAGGGTGCGGGCGTCCGGCGAGCCGTGCCGGATCTCCAGCGGCGCCGCGACCAGTTCGTTGAGCTCGCGGCCGCGCCGCCAGCCGTGCGCCACCATCGGGTAGCCGTTGAGGTCGGCCGGGCGCAGGTTGAGGGTGCGCAGCGCCTCCTCGAAGCGCAGCAGCCGGGTGTGCGAGTCGATGGTCAGGGTGAGGATGTCGGGCGAGGCCTCCGCCTCCAGGGTCGCGAGGAGCGCCTTCATCTCCTCGTGGCCGCCGACGCCGCAGCGGGGCTGGATGGCGACCCGGCCCTGGGCGCGGCAGCGGTCGAGGACCTCGGCCGCTGTGGGCTTGCCGAGCTGGAGGATGTACGCGGCGGACTCCGCCGGTGTCGGCAGCGGCGCGGCCGCGTCGGAGTGCGGGGTGGCGCCCCGGGCCGGGAGCGAGGTCAGGCTCATGACGCCGCCAGTCCGGAGGTCACGGCGGTGCGCTCGCGGTCGGCGCGCAGCGCGTCGAGCAGGCCGGGCAGCTCGGACGGGTCGGCCAGGATGTGGTCGACGCCGGCCGCGTACAGGCGCTCGTGCGAGGAGCCGTCCTTGTGGCTGCCGACCGACAGGTTGCCGCCGACGATCACGGGGCAGGCGATCCGGCCGGACTGCTTGGCCTTGTCGAGGCCGCGCAGGTCCTCGTGGACGTGCCCGTTGAGGCTGCCGATGACGACGGCCTCGGCCTCGGGGTGCCGGGCGCACGCCTCGGCGAACTCGTCGACCGGGGTGCAGGTGCCGAGGTTGACGACGTCGAAGCCGAGGCCGCGCAGCGAGTAGGCGATGAGGTGGTTGGCCACGGCGTGGCTGTCACTGGCGGCGACGCCGAGGATGACCGTACGAGCCGCTGGTTCCTGGTGGGAGGTGGTTCGCATCGATGGGTTCCTGAATCCGGTGGAGGGGAGGCGGGTGGCGGTTGGTGCGCGCGGTGCGGTCGGTCGGGGTCAGTCGTCGAAGGCGGCGAACAGCTCGCGCTTGCTGACCGACTTCAGACGGTTGACGTCGAACTCCTCGGCGTCGGCGACGGACAGCGAGTCGAAGACGTAGCTGATCGCGGGCACCAGGCCCCACACCTCGTGGTACGGCGGCCGGTTGGGGTCACCGGCCGCGGCGGCCTCCTCGGCGTCCTGCTGGCGGGCGAAGATGTAGTTGGACCAGTCGTCGCTGCGCGGGTGGCGGTGGTGGTAGTCGTGGACGACCGTGTCGCCGGTCAGCACCAGGTAGCGGGACGGGGCGTGCACGAACAGCATCCGCAGCGTCCAGCGGCTCCAGGCGAGGGCGCGCCGGGCGGCCGGCAGCTCGGGCGAGGGGGCCGCGTCGCCGATGAAGATGGCGTTGGTGAGCGAGGTGAAGTAGGCGCGGCTGCGCCGGTCCTCCAGGCCCGCGACCGGGAAGGTGTGCTTCACGCAGAGGCGCAGGGTGTTGCTGATCTGGAAGAGCGGGACCAGCGGCACGAACCAGACGACGAGCAGCGCCTGCCAGGTGCCGGTCAGGACGGTCGCGGCGACGGCCGTGCCGTACAGCGTGAGCGCGGTGACCTTCTCGCTGCGGGCCGACTCCTTGGAGAAGGACAGGATGCGGGAGACGGCGAACGCGAAGTGGAAGCGCGGCGAGACCAGCTTGAGCAGCAGCCGGCGCCACATCTGGCGGCGGGTCATGCCCGGGTGCATGTCCAGGCTGACCAGGAAGGCCTGGACCGTGGGGTCCTGGAGCGTCATGTGGCCCAGCGCGTGGTGGTCGGCGACGTGCTCACGGCTGTAGCGGGCGAAGTTCTGGATGACGAGCAGGCTCGATATGGCGTGGCCGATGGCCTTGTCGGGCTTTCGGCTCCGGTACATGTTCCGGTGCGAGCACTGGTGGTAGACCATCATCCGGAGGTTGCGCATCCCGTGCAGGGTCATCGCCCAGCCGGGCAGCAGCAACAGCAGGCCGAGGCCGCCGAGCGCGTACCCCGTGATGCCGACCGCGAGCCCGAGGAGCAGCGAGGCGGTCGCGGTCACCAGGTGGAAGGTGGGCGTCCAGCCGAGGGAGCGCTGCCGGGGCAGGGCGCGGCCGGTGAAGACCGTGAGCGGGTACTGGAGGAAGCCGGGCAGTCCGGCCATGCTCTGCCGGGGCTCGACGGCGGCCGGCGCCTGCGGCTGCGGCTGCGGCTGGGGCTGCGGCTGCGGCTTGGCCGGGGTGCGGCGGGCGGCGGGGGCTTCCGGGTTGATCACGGACATGAGGACTCCTGGAGGGAGGACGAGAGGGAGGGGCCGGCCTGGAGGCGCACGCCGACCGAGCAGGGGAAGACCTGGGATCCGGTGGGGGTCCGGGCCGACAGGAGCGCGCGGGCGTCGGCTCCGGTGAGGACGATCTCGATGGAGTCGCCGCCCTCGGAGCGGCCGGGGCCGTGGCGGACCTCGATGTGGAGGCAGAGGTTGCCCTCGTCGTCCACGGTCGGGGTGACGGTGCCGTCCACGACCCCGGGGATCCTCGCCGTGGCCGCCACGGCCGCCGTCGTCGCCGTCACCGGGCACCTCCCGCGGGCGTCGGGCCCGCGGCGCGGAAGCCCCGCCGGTACCAGAGGAGCGGCTTGGCCTCCCCGTGGGTGCGCAGCCCGGTGAGCTCGCCGATGAGCAGCTGGTGGTCGCCCATCGGTATCCGGTCGACGGCCGTGCAGCGGAACACCGCGGTGGCGTCGGTGAGGTAGGGCAGTCCGCTCTCGGGCCAGGTGGTGAAGCCGCCCTCGGCGAAGCGGTCCACGCCGCGGCGGGCGAAGCGGCCGGCGACCTCGGTGTGGTGCTCGCCCAGCACGTTGACCACGAACTCGGGCGAGGAGCTCAGCGCCTCCCGGCAGCTGGAGTCGTTCCCCAGGCCGACCAGGACGAGCGGCGGGTCCATCGAGACCGAGGTCACCGCGCTGGCGGTGAAGCCCCAGCGGCGGCCGGTCGCGTCCCGGGTGGTGACGACGGTCAGCGGGGCCGCCAGGTGGGCCATCGCCTCGCGGAACGTCTCACTGTCCACCGGACAGGGCGGGCTCAGTTCCAGCGCCGACACGGGACACCTCCTTCGCACGGAAGCTGCGGATGGTCAGCGGCATGAAGACCGCTCCGTACACCCCGAGCAGGACGGCCAGCGCGGCGACCAGCCGCTGCGGGCCGACGCTCGCCCCGAAGGTGCTGATGAGCAGGCCGCCCATCGGGTAGGACAGGAGCCCGACCAGGAAGAACGGGCCCATCACCTTGCCCAGGTGCTCCCGGGGGATGGCCTTCACCCGCTGGGTGCGGTTGAAGATGTTGAAGTACGCGACCCCGGACATCGCGACCACGAAGGCCGCCGCGTACAGCCAGAAGGACGAGGCCGTGCCGAGCAGCAGCAGGCAGCCGGTCAGGACCGTGTAGCCGAGCGAGCCGAGGAAGTTCACGTCGAACTTCCGCAGCAGCAGCGGGGTCAGCAGCAGGTTGAGCAGTCCGACGATGCCGACGAACATGTTGAGCATCGCGTACTGCGACTCGGGGGCCTTCAGGACGCCGGTGACCACCGCCGCGTTGGCGGCGAGGACGGTCGAGAAGACCAGGTTGATCGCGAAGTTGAGGCCGGCCAGCAGCATGACCGGCCGGTTGCCGACCAGGAGCCGCCAGCCCAGGGCCAGTTCGGTCACGATCGCCCCGGCGCCCCGGGCCTCGGCCGGCGCCGCCGCGGCCGTGCGCGGCAGCACCAGCCAGCAGGAGGCGGCGGCCGCGAACAGCGCGCCGGCGAGGGCCAGCAGCCAGACCTTGCCGAGGAACAGCACCGCCACCATCGCGAGGCCGGGTCCGAGCGCCATGGCCAGCAGCTCCATGTTCTGCACCAGGGACTGGGTCCTGGCCAGGTCGGAGCCCTGGGCGAGCTGCGGGACGACCTTCTCGATGGACATCCGGATCGGCGCGACCAGCGTGGAGAGCAGGGCGCCGGTCGTCATCAGGACCGGCACCGTCCACTCCGGCCGCAGCGCGACCAGCAGCACCGCGCAGGCGAGGACCGCCGCGCGGGCGGTGTTGGCCCGGGAGAACAGCCGGGGGCCGCCGTCCCGGTCCGCGACCAGACCCGCGAAGGGGTACGCGAGGAGGCAGGGCAGCCACTCGACGGCGTAGGCGACGCCGAGCGAGGAGACCTGGCGGGTCTGCTGGAAGATGAGCAGCGGGACGCTGAACATCACGACCTGCTCGGCCATCAGGCCGACCAGGACGCCGGTGCCGAACAGGCCCCGGCGGGTGCGTTCGCCGGTCATCGCGCGCCCGCAAGGGAGCCGTCGAGCTCCTTCTCGTACGCGCGGACCACGGGCAGGACCTTGCCGAAGAAGATGCGCATCTCGTCGCGGGCCGGCCAGCCGGAGAAGATGAACTGGCCGACGCCCGCCGCCTTGTACTCCATCAGGTAGGCGGCGACCTCCTCGTAGCTGCCGACCAGGCAGAGCGCCGGGCCGCCGCGGTAGGCCACCGCGCCGGAGTAGAGGACCGGCGAGAGCCAGCCGTGTCCGGCCTCCTCGGCGAGGCGCATCGAGTTCTTGACCGCCTCGGAGTCGCCGGCCTCGACGAAGGCCTTCACGTACGCCCGGTGGTTCTCGTCGGTCTCGCTCATGATCTCGGCGAGCTCGGTGAGCGCCTCCTCGCGGGTCTCGCGGGCGAGCACCTGGAGCCGCAGACCGACGTCGGTGCCCGCGGCGACCAGCGGGGCGGCCGCCTTGGCGATCTCCTCGGGGGTGTCCCCGTAGCGGAACCAGCAGTCGCCGTAGCGGATCGCGGTCTGCTGGGCGACGGCCGAGTTGCCGCTGATGTAGATCTCGGGGCGGCCGCCGCCCTTGTGGCCGAGGCCGAGCTGGGCGTCGACGACCTTGTAGTGGTCGCCGGTGAAGGACACCGGCTTCCCGTCGCCCCACAGCCGGTGCAGGATGTCGAGGAACTCGCCCTCCCGGGCGTAGCGCTCGTCGTGGGCGAGGAAGTCGCCGTAGTAGCCCTGCTCGACCGGGGAGGTGCCGGCGACGACGTTCAGTGCGATCCGGCCGTCGGAGATCCACGACACGGTGTTGACGATCTGGGTGAAGAGCGTCGGGGAGAGCAGGCCGGGGCGGTACGCCAGGATGTACTTGACCCGCTCGGTCTCCCGCGCCAGCGCGCCGATGATCGGCAGCGGGTCGGGCAGCGTGTAGCTCTGCGCCATCAGCAGGGACTCCACGCCGAGGGCGTCCGCGTCCTGCGCGAACTCGATCGCACCGTCCAGGTCGAGCAGGTCGGACCGGTACTTCTGCGTCGACTTCTTCTGGCCACTGTCCAGCGAAGAGCCCCAGTGGAACCTGAGTTCGGCCATCTTCCTTCTTCTCTCTCGGTCTCGGGTGTGGTCGCGCGTGCGGGCGGGGCTCTACGCGACCGGATCGGGCACGCGCGGCGCGGCGGAGGTGCGCAGGGTCAGCGACGCGAACAGGCGGGTCAGCCAGTCGCGGGTCCCCTCCGGGGAGTCCGTGCCGACGATCCCGGCGAGCGCGGTCTCGTGCGCGCCGTACGTGACGTGGTCGGGCAGCGGGGCGCCGGCCGGCAGCTCGTACCAGGTGACGGTCTCCGGGGCGGACCGGAAGTCCTCGGCCCCGTCGAAGCCCTCGAAGAAGCCCGCGCCGAGGTGGTGCCCGGGGTGCACGAACCAGCCGTACCAGGCGCGCTCGGCGGGCGGCTCGGGCAGCGTGCCCGCGACCGGCTCGCCGGTCAGGACGCGCAGCTCGAAGGAGGGCAGGTGGATGCCGGTGGCCAGCTCGAAGGTGTCCACGACGTCGGCGCCGCCGACCCGGTTGCCGACCTCCAGGAAGACCGGGTCGGTCCCGTCGAGGATGGCCTCCAGGTGGAAGCTGCCGTCCTCGATGCGTACGGCGGCCAGCGCGGCGGCGACCCAGTCGCGCAGCGCGTCCGTCAGCTCGAACTGGAAGGAGCCCATCGGGACGCCCTGCGCGTACCGCAGGCAGGTGCCCACGTACTCGCTGGCGCCCAGGGCGAGCACGGTGCCGCGCTCGACCAGGCCGTCGAAGTGCAGGATCGGGCCCTCGACGAACTCCTCGACCTCGTGCTCCGGCAGGCCGCGGCCGTCCTCGTCGATCGACGGGACGCCGCTGCGCCGCCCGGCGAGGGCCGCGTGGGCCTCGGCCGCGCTGTCGAAGACGACGACGTCGACGCTGGAGGCGCCCCGGTGCGGCTTGAGGACCGTCTTCCCCGTCCAGGGGGACGCCCCGCCGGCGGCGAGGAAGTCCTCCACGGGCAGGAAGCGCGGCACGCGCAGCCCGGCGGCCCCGACCGCCCGCTTCATCAGGACCTTGTCGCGGGCGAGTTCGACCTGCTCGACGGTGGCGCCCTCGACCCCGAGGTCGGCGCGCAGCCGGGCGGCGTCGAGGAGTTCGTACTCGGACATCGAGATCACCCGGTCGAAGCCGCGGGGCTCCGCTTCGAGCCAGGCCCGTGCCTCGTCGTAGGGCGCGCCCGTGCCGGGGCGCTCGACCCGCTCGCAGCGCAGGTCCTCGGGGAGGGTGTCGAGCGCGGCCCGCTTGCCGAAGTAGGTGACCTCGTGCAGCTCGTGGTCGATGCCCCGGTGGTAGGCGATCTTCGGGTACGGCACGCGGTGCAGGACCAGGATCCTCATCGGGCTGCCTCCATCATGGTGGTCGGTTCGAGGGGTGCCGCGGCGGCGCGCTCCTGGGCGCGGGGTCCCCGGCCGGTGCTCGCGTCGAGCGCGTCGGGCCAGGCGTCCCGCAGGGTGCGGACGACCTCGCTCATGTCGGCGCCGGCGGCGGTCAGGACCACGCAGCCCTGGGCGGCGAAGTCGGCGTTGTCCCGGGCGGTGGCGTGCAGCTCGCGCCGGGCCGGGGACAGCCAGGCGAACTCCTTCACGGCGAGCTCGTGCGGGAGCAGGCCGTGGGCGGCGGCGGTCGCCGCGACCGCGTCCTCGAAGGGGGTCGCGCCGGGGGCGACGTCCGCCGGGGCGAAGGCCCGGTCGGTCCGCACGCCCAGCATCACCGTGGCGGCCGAGCACAGCGGCTCGGGCAGGGCGGATCCCGCCGTGATCCCGAAGGCCGCGTCGACCCAGCGGTGGTAGAAGTCGATGCCGTAGACCCAGCGCGCGAGCGACCAGATCTTCATGCCCGCCGGGCGCCGGTTGGGCTCGACGACCGCCGTGCCGCTGGCGTCGTCGCTGAGCCGGATCTCGTTGTGGAAGGGCCCGTCGACCTGCCCGACCAGCCAGTTCACCTGCCGGCCGGCCCGCTCGACGGCGGACCGCTCGGCGTGGTTGAGCCGGGCGGGCAGGATCTGCGCGACCTCGACGGGGTAGCGTCCGGTCGCGCTGACCTTCTCGGTGACGAAGGAGACCTGGCCGAGTCCGTCGAAGGAGTACTCCCGCCGGTAGGGCAGCAGTTGCTCGCAGATGACCCCGCCCTCCAGGTACGGGCCCACCTCGGCGAACGCGGCGTCCAGGGAGTCGCCGGGCCGGACCACGACCACGCCCCGGTTGTTGCCCTCCTTGGTCGGCTTCACCACGAAGCCGTCGGGGTGGCTGCGGGCGAAGTCCGCGAGTCCTTCCCGGGAGTCGACCGTGACGAAGTCGGGCACGAGCAGCCGCTGGGCGGCGAGCAGCTTGTGGTGGGCCGCCTCGCTGAGCCGGTACTCGTGCTTGCAGAAGGCCCCGCCGGCGAGCTCCGCCGAGTCGATCCGCAGGCCGAGGCGCTCCAGGAGCACGGCGCCGCTCTGGACCGCGTTATCGGAGAAGACGACGCCGGCCCGGAACTCCGCGCGCCGGGGCCCGAGGAGGCGCTCGGCCGTCTCGACGAAGTCGGGGCTCAGCGGGTCGAGGTCGATCACCTCGTCGCAGATCTCGGCGTCGACGGCGCTCGGGTCGGCCCGGATGAGGGTGACCTCGGTGCCGTGCCGCTCGCGGGCGTACGCGCTCATGTGGCGCACGTCGTCCACGCGGGACAGGTTGTAGTCGATGATCAGGAACCGGCCGGTCGATCGGCTCACCGCGGACCCCCACTCTCCTGGCTCTCGTACTGGATGTCGATGGCGTGCGCGGACGCGCGCGCCAGTTCGGGGAAGAGGCGGCCGGCCTCGCCGCGCGGGTAGCGCCACAGCAGCTGCCCGAGGAAGACCTCGCGGGCGGTGGCGTCGACCGTGTCGCCGGCCTTGAGCAGCAGGTGGGTGACGACGGGTTCGAGCGGCAGCTCCTCGCTGTTCACCCGCACCGAGGCGATACGCCCCTTCTCGGCGAAGAAGACCCGGAAGAAGGTGGCGTTCTCCGTCGGCGTCTCGCCGTCGGCGGTGTAGGAGAGCGAGGCGATCCGCTCGTCGAAGCCCTCCGGCGCGAGGAGCGAGTCGATCCACAGGTCGAGCAGGCTCGCGCCGCCGGTGAGCTCCCGGGTGCTGTGGGAGATCAGGCTGCCGCCGACCCTCGGGTTGATCTCGATGAGGTCCCAGCGGGCCCCCTCGGGACGGTCGGCGTCGTACCGGGCCTCGATGTGGAAGCAGCCCCGGCGCAGGTCGAGCTCGTCGAGCAGCCGGCGCACCCAGGCGATGCCCGCGGCGCGCTCGGCGGCCGTGACGCTCACCGGCGGGCTGGTGCAGGCGTTCTCCAGGACGGTGCCGGCCGTCTCGGTCACCTCGCACTTCTCGTGCAGGGCGACCACGTGGGCCGAGCGCTCGGTCACGACCACCTCGAAGCTGAACTCCCGCCCGGGCAGGTAGTCCTCGACGAGGAAGGTGAGGCCGTCGTCCCCGAAGGCCGAGGCGTAGACGGTGTCGTCACGCGACTCGGCCGTGATCCGCTCGACGTCCGCCCAGGTGGTGGCGGCGGTGAGCGGGAAGGCCCCGTAGGAGGCGATGCCGCTGACCGGCTTGACGAAGTGGCGGCCCCCGTCCGCCTGGCGGTCGGCCAGCGAGGCGGGGGTGAGCTCGGTGGCCCGGACCCGGGTGAGTCCCGCGTCGAACAGCCGGTTGCGCAGACCGAGTTTGTCGCGCAGGCCCAGGACCTGCTTCTCGCCGAGGTCGCCCACCCCGAGCGTCTCGTTGGCGAGGGACATCAGATGGCGGTAGCCCTCCCAGACCGTGACGCAGGCGAGGACGGTCTCGCCCTGCCGGCGGAGGTCTGCGAGGCAGGTCTCCACGTCCTGGTGGGTCAGGACGTGCTCGTCGGCGGCGGTGACGCGGTCGGCGAGCCGCCGCAGGTCGTCCAGCCGCCCGGGGTGGGCCGGCTCGGGCCGTGAACTGAGGACGAAGGTCTTCAGGCCCCTTGCGCCGAGGGCCTCGGCGAGGTCCTCCACGAAGGAGAACCCGACGTGGCTGAGAAGGAGGATCCCCCCGCCCGTGTGCTGCTTGTGCACGATGCTCCTTGCTCCTTTGCGGAGGGGCCGGGCGCGGACGCCGCCGGTGGGGCGACGGCGTCACGCGCGGTGCCGGACCGGGAAGGATCAGACGGCCGTCTTCTCGTCGGCGGCGATGGTGTCGTCGGCGAGCTCCTTGAAGTAGAGGGCCAGCACCGTCTGGTGCTCCGCCAGGTACTTCTTGAAGGCCTCGACGTCCTGCTCGCCGCGGATCAGGTGGCGCACGGCCGCCCAGACCTCGCCCGGGTGGTCGTCGTTGATGTCCGTGTGCGAGTGGCTGATCTGGCCGCCGATGTTCTTCTCGCCGATGGACTCCTTGAGCGCGACGAGCTTGCGCGGCTCCAGCTTCACGTTCACGTACTCGACGAGGTAGGAGTACGCGACCACGCCGAGCGGACCCTCGTGGTCCAGGAGGTACGAGAAGTAGCCGGCGAGCAGCTTGGTGGAGAGGTACGGCTCGGTGGCGAGGAACTCCTCGCGCGAGACGCCGACCTTGGCGAGGTCCTGGATGAAGAGCTCGTCGTGGAGCATCTCCTCCATCTCGTAGTTGGCCCAGACCTGGGCGGCTTCGGGGCTCTGCTTGGCGATCTCGACGAGCGCCTTCGCCTCGGCGACGCGCAGCAGGCGGATGCGCCAGGCGGTCTCTATGAGGTTGCGCTTGTAGTACTCGGAGTCGACGTCCTTGCTCTCCAGGTGCGCGGCGGCGGGCACGTTGGCGTACCACTCCACGACCTGGGCGTCGATCTGCCGGTCCATCTCGGCCCGCAGCTCCACCGCGGCGGCGGCGCTGAGGAAGGGCTTGCGGTCGCCGTAGCCGACATTGGACACGCGGTTCTTCATGACTCTCCTCGATCACATGCGCTTACGGATGGGCTAGTTCTCCACGACGCGGACGGTCGCGGAATCCAGGAGGCGGCACTGGCAGGCGAGACGGTGGTTGCCGTCCGCCCAGCCCAGGTCCTCCAGGAAGTCGGTCTCCTCGGGGTCGCTCTCCCCGAGGGCTTCGGCGCCGTCGACGACCTCGACGACACAGGCGCCGCAGGCGCCGGAGCGGCAGCCGAAGGGGATCAGCGGCTCGGACGTCTCGTATTCGATGTCCGTCAGCGGCGAGCCCTCCGGCAGGGCTATCTCCACGCCGTCCGGCAGGAGTGTCAGTGTGTGGAGCTTCATCGCTTCCAAGTCCCCTCTGGGCGGGTCGGAGTGGTGGGGGCGCGCCTCGGGGCGGGTCAGGCGGGCACGGGGACCGGAGTCGCGTCCGTGACGGAGGCGGCCTCGGTGGCGGGCACGGCGGCCTCGGCCCGCCCGCCGGGCACGGCGCTCGTGGGCGGCGCGGCCGGCACGCTCCCGGGCGTGGTGTCGGAGGAGTGCTCGGGCGCCAGCCGCTGCCCCGGCCGCAGGGCCACCGCGGCGTGGTTGACGGCGGTGCCGGCCTCGCCGAAGCCGACGGAGATCAGCGGGACCCGGCCCGGGTAGGTGCAGCCGTCGCCGACGGCGTACACCTGCGGCAGGTTGGTCCGCATGGACTGGTCGACCCGGATCCGCCGGTGCTCCAGCTCCAGGCCCCAGTCGGCGACCGGGCCGAGCCCGGACGAGAAGCCGAGCGCCGCCACCAGCGCGTCGGCCGGCAGCTCCAGGACCCGGTCCGCGCCGCGGACCTCGACCCGTTCGAGCCGGTCCGCGCCGTGGCAGGCCACGACCTGGGCGTCGGTGACGACGCGCACCGAGGAGGCGTGCAGCTGGCGGACGCTGTAGTCGTGGGCGCGGAAGTCGGCCCGGCGGTGCACCAGGGTCACGCTCCGGGCGATCGGCTCCAGGGCCAGCGCCCAGTCCACGGCGCTGTCGCCGCCGCCGACGACCACCACGTCCCGCCCGGCGTGGTCCGCGAGCCGCGGCACGTGGTAGGCGACGCCGCGGCCCTCGTACGGGACGGAGCAGGGGAGCTTGCGCGGCACGAAGCGGCCGAGCCCGGCGGCGATCACGACGGCGCCCGCGTGCACCCGGGTGCCGTCGTCGGCGCCGAGGGTCCAGCCCTCGCCCCGCGGGGTGAGGCTGACGGCCGTGCGGCCGAGCAGGTGGGTGGTGCCGAAGGGCGCGGCCTGCGCCAGCAGGTTGTCGATCAGGTGCCGGCCCTTGATGCCGGGGTGCCCGGCGACGTCGTAGAGCAGCTTCTCGGGGTACATCGCCGAGACCTGGCCGCCCGGCTCGTCCAGCGCGTCGATCACGGCGACCGACAGACCGCGGAACCCGGCGTAGTAGGCGCCGTAGAGCCCGGCGGGTCCGGCCCCGACGATCGCGAGGTCCACGGTGGTCTCGGTGGCTCCGGTACGGGGGGTCATGCCGCGTTCCCTTCGGTACGGCGCTCGGCCGCGCGCTGTTCGGCGGCCCGCTGTTCGGCGGCGCGCGCCTCGCGGAGGCCGAGGACCTGGTAGAGGAAGCCGTTGACCGGGGTGGGGACGCCGTGGCTTCCGCCGAGGCGGACCACCGCGCCCGTCCACGCCTCCAGTTCGGAGGGCAGGCCCGCGGCGAGGTCGCGCTGGAGCGACGTGGTGCCCTCGGCCGGCTGGCGGTCGACGAAGTCGAGGGTGGTGGTGACGATGTCGTCCGGCAGGACGGTGCCGGCGGCCCGCGCGACCCGCTGGATCTCGGTCATGGCGTCGGCGAGCAGGCGCCGGGTGCCGGGCCGGGAGCGGACCGCGCCGAACGGCGCGTCGGTCACCGCGCCCAGGCCGCCGGCCGCGGCCACGAAGACGAACTTGGACCAGAGTTCGGCCCAGATGTCCTTCGGCACCACGGCCGTGACACCGGCCTCGTCGAGCGCCCCGCGGAGGGCTTCGACCCGCGCCGAGGGGCGGTCGTCCCACTCGCCGAAGGTCAGCGAGCCGAGGCCGCCGACGTGGTGGATCCGGCCGGGACCCGAGAGGTACGTGATGATCTTCGCGCTGCCCGGCAGGACCGCGTCCCGGCCGACGGCCTCGGCGACCTCGGCCGGCGCCTCGACCCCGTTCTGCGTGGTGAGGACCCCCGTACCGTCCTCGACCAGCGGCTTCAGCAGGGGCAGGGCGGCGGGCAGTTGCCAGGTCTTCACGCCGAGGAGGACGAAGTCCACCGGCCCGATCGCGGCCGGGTCGTCGGTCGCGCGGAGCGCCGAGGCCGGGACGGAGAAGCCGCCGGGCGCGTCGCCCCCGGGGCCTGCGGGACCGTCCACGGTGAGTCCGTCGCGTCGCAGGGCCTCCAGGTGGCGTCCCCGAGCGACGAACCGGACGTCGTGTCCGGCCGCGGCGAGACGGCCACCGAAGTAGCCGCCGATGCCGCCGGCTCCAACCACCGCTACTTTCACGGACTTCCCCGTTTCTCTGCGATGCGCCAAGCGAACGCCCGATGGGCACGCGCCCCGGAGGCCGGATCACCCCCGACGCCATGAACCATACAGAACGCTCGCTTTGTTTTTCTAGGGGTTTCCCGCCCGGCCTGAAGAACATCGACCCCGAACGGCCCCCGGAGCCCCCTCAGGACTCGTCGAACAGGACCCCGGCGAGGGCCAGCCGCCAGATCCGCTCCAGCCGCTCCGCGACGCTGCGCGTCACGCTGGTGGGGCCCTCCGCACCCGCTCTGACCTGGGACTCCGCACCGGCGAGCAGATAGACGACCATGTCCGCCACGGTCTGCCGGACCTCTTCCACGCGGGGCGAGCGCCCGTCCGCGTACGCCTGGCCGAGCTGGTCGCGCACGGCCGGCAGCCAGACCTCCACCCACCGCCCCACTCCCCCGGGGCGCTCCCGCGCGAGCCGGACGCAGGACCGCACGACGAGGTCCTCCTCAAGGAGCCCCACGAGCCCCACGGTCAGCCCGATGACGGCCTCCAGGCCGGGCGCACGCCCCTCACACAGCCGCTCCACCAGGGCTTTCGTGATGGCCAGGCCCTCTTCCTCCACAGCGTCGGCGAGGGCCGCCTTGGCAGGGAAATGAAAGGTCAGGGCCCCCATCGAGACGGCCGCGAGCTCACTGATGTGCGACAGCCTGGCGCCTTCGTACCCGGCCTCGTCGAACTCCGCCGCCGCCGCCCGGACAAGCGCGCCGCGCGTCCGCACGGCCCTCCCCTGGATAGCCATCCACGTGCTTCCCTTCCATGCCTCCGATGCCCCCGCGTCTTCTGCTGGTTCAAAAAATAGCAAGCGTTCTGTATTTTTGTGCCTCTCGGCGGCCATTGACGAAAAAAGAACCGGCGGCGGGACGCACGAAGGGGGCGGCCGGGAAGATCCCGACCGCCCCCTGAGGGCTCGCTCCGCTCCTGCGCGCCGGCCCGCCTACAAGGCGGTGGACCCGCCGTCGACGGCCATGGCGGTCCCGGTGACGAACGAGGACCGGTCACTGCACAGCCAGGCCGCGGCCTGGGCCACCTCGTCGGGCGCGGACATGCGGTGCTGCATGGAGTCCGCCAGGAAGACCTCCTCCAGCGCGGGATGCGCGTCCAGGACGCCGTCCATCATCTCCGTCCTGGTGGCCCCGACGACGAGCGCGTTGACCCGGATCCCCTGCCGGGCGTAGTCCAGGGCCGCCGCCTTGGTCACCCCGATCACCGCGTGCTTCGCGGCGACGTACGCGGCGGAGGCCCCGGTGGCCTTCAGCCCGGCGACGCTCGACGTGTTGACGATCGAGCCGCCGGAGCCGGCGAGCATCACCGGCACCTGGTGGCGCATGCAGTTCCACACCCCGCGCAGATTGACGTCGACGGTCCGTTCGTAGGTCTCGTCGTCGATCTCGTGCAGCGGCACCCCCGCGGTGGCGTACCCGGCGTTGTTGAAGGCCGCGTGCAGCCCCCCGAAGGTCTCCACGGCGATGGCGACCGCCCGTTCGACCTCCGCGGAGGACGCCACGTCGGCGACGGCCGCGGCGGCCCGCCCTCCGGCCGCGCGGATCTCGTCGACCAGCGCGTCCAGCCGCTCCTTCCGCCGGGCCACCAGCAGCACCGCCGCGCCTTCGGCGGCGAACAGCCGCGCGGCCGCCGCCCCGATGCCGCTCGATGCCCCCGTGACCATGGCCACCTTGCCGTCCAGCAACTTCATGCCGCTCATCCGCTCGCCCTGCCCCTCGCCCGTACCGTCGGAATCAGTGTCGCGACGCGGAGGCCGCCGCCTCCGCGTCGAGGGTCCTCAGCAGCCCCTCGTCGACCGCGTGCAGCGAGTCCACCACGTGCCGCACCCCGGCCTCGCCCATCAGCTGCCGCTGGAAGCTGTGCTCGAAGGAGCTGGGGTGCCCGACGAACGGCATCCCGAGCCGCCCGGCCTCCTCGCCCACCCGGGCCACGTCGTCGATGACGAGCACCTGGTCGAAGGCGAGCCCGAAGTGGTCCGCGGCGATCTCGCGCAGTCCCGGCCGGAAGTCGTTGGTGCACACGTACCCGGGCTCGTCGAAGAGCCCGGCGAACTCGCCGAGGAAGGCGTCGAAGTGCTCCTTGCCGAGCCCCCCGTAGCAGACGGTCGCGAGCCCGGCGGCCCGCAGCCGCTCCAGCAGCTCGACGGCCCCGTCGCTCACCCGCACCGGATGCTCGGCGACGAACCGCGCCCGCTCCTCGAAATACTCCTCCAGCGCCTGTTCCCCGGTCATCGACCCCCCGACGGCCTCGGCGAGCAGCCGGCCCGCGAGGGCGCGGGGCTGGGAGAAGATGCTGCGCTCGATGTCGGCCGTGTACGCGCAGCCGCGACTGACGAGGAAGTGGTGGATGACCGGACTGAAGGTGTCCTCCAGCATGACCCCGTCGATGTTGACGGCGCAGAGGCGCAGATGGGCGAGCGGCTGAACCATTGGGTGTTGTCCCCCCGACGAACTGATCACTGAACGAGCGGACGAGGCGAGGCCCCGCCCACGACCGGAAATCCCGGCACCTACGACTACACCTACGACTGACTACGCCTGCACGGCCGATTCCGTTCAGCGCCCCCGGCAGCTGCGCTGCCCGGGGATCTTGCCGGTCCGGCGGGACGGCCGGAGCGGGGTGGCGGTGACGAGGGCGCTGAAGGCGGACACCCCGTTCTGCTGGGCGTCGACGCGCACCCGCCCCTCGGCATCCTCCGCATCCGCCTGGATCCAGCACTGGGCGTCGAACTCGACGTACTGGCTGAAGACGACGTCCATGGCGCTGGCGATCACGGGCCGGTCGCCGGCGGCGGCGTGCGTGGCCTGCCGGGCGGCCTCGAGCAGCAGCATGCCGGGGGCGTGGTCGACCGGGTGGTCGAAGAGGAAGGGGTGCGAGTGGTCGACCCGGAGCTCGGTGCGGAGCGGGGAGTTGGTGGGCGAGAGCACCACGTCGGCGAAGCGGGAGCGGGCGACCTGGCCGGGCGGCATCGGCGGGGCCAGCGGGACGGACCGCCGGACGGCCTCGTCGATGTCGGCGTAGGCGCCGCGCAGCCGCGGGTAGATGGTGGGCGACATGTCGGAGAAGGCGGTCTCGACCCACCCCAGCCGCGCTCCGTCGACGCTCATCTCGACGTGCATCCGCACGGAGACGAACCGTCCTCCCCGGCGGACGACGTCGGAGCAGCGGATGTCCATCTCGACCTCGGCCGGACCGCCGGTGGCGACCAGGGCGGCGGGGTCGATCTCGTACCGGAAGGTGCTCCAGGTCTGGCGGTGCCCGAAGGGCACGTCGTAGGCGACGTGGCTGAGCAACGGCACGGTCTGGCGCACGGATTCGGCGATGAGCAGCGGATCGTGGTGGCCGTTGACCGGCCCGTAGAAGGCGTGGTCGACGGGCCAGCGGGCGGTGACCCTGAACCGGTCGGGCGCGACGGCGAACCACCCGGTCAGCAGCACCTCCGACTGCACGGTCTTGTGGACGAACTCTCTCGGTATGGAGGTGGCGAGCAGGTCGTGCAGGTCGTTTGGGCTCTCGCTGGCGATGGTGACGGACATCCGGTTTCCCCCTGAGAAGCATGGAATAGAGCTGGTGCGAGTGACAGACGCTGTTCCAGTGATGAAAATAAAGAATGCTCGTTTTGTTTTGAGCAAAGAAATAGTAAAGGAAGGCTCATTGCTTACCCAAGTGATTTCAGCCAGACGCGCTATTTCTGGACATGCCCAGCAATACCCCCCTACGGACCCCCGCCCCCCGCCAGGAGGTTGGCAGCACCAACGATCCGTGCGTAACATAAGAAATGTTCTGTTTGTTCTAGGAGGTACCGTGGCGCAGCAGCCGAAGCAGGAGAGGGCCATCCAGACCCGCAAGGAGATCCTGCGGGCCGCGGCTGTCGTCTTCGACAAGTCGGGCTTCGCCGGCGCGAGCATCAACCGCATCCTGGCGGAAGCCGACCTCACGGCCGGCGCGCTGTACTTCCACTTCAAGTCCAAGGAAGACCTGGCCCGCGCCGTGATGAACGCGCAGCCGGACTCGATCGTTCCCTGGCTCTCCTCCGAAGGCCTCCAGCGCCTCGTCGACATCACCCTGGTCTGGGCCCACCAGCTCCAGACCGACGTCCTCCTCAGGGCCGGAGTCCGCCTCACCAGCGAGCAGGGCTCCTTCGGCTTCCGCGACATCGCCCCGTACCAGGACTGGAGCCGCATCATGGCGGACTGCCTCCGCGTCGCGGTCGAGAAGGGCGAACTGCTGTCGGGCATCGAGCCCACGGAATTGGCCGAATTCGTCGTCGAGTCCTGTACGGGCATGCAGACCTACTCGGCCGTCGCCAGCGAGGACCGCGCCGACCTGGTCGACCGCGTCACCCGCATGTGGCGCCTCCTGATGCCCGGCATCGCGGTCCCCACGGTCATCGCCCGCACCGAAGTGAACCCGGCCCGGGCCAAGACCGCCCTCCTCGACGCCACCACCTCGGCAGCCACCGCGACGACACCCCCGAACTCCCCGGCCTGACACACGACTTCAGGACCGCGCCGAGCCGGCTCCCGTCCGGCCGGGAGGACGTACGGGTCCCCACACCACGGTTTCCCGTGTAGAGTTCCGCCCCATCTGGCAAACACCGGACTTCTGCCTCGGCAGACACGTCCTCAACAGCCAACGGAGCTTTCTCATGCCCTTCCACGCTTCAGCTGTCGCTCAGCAGCGATGGACGTCCCCCTGCCACGCACCGCGGCGGGACACGGCAGTCTCCAAGGCATCGTCGGCCAGTTCCGACCACACGGTCTAACGCTCAGACCGCCCACGATGGGCTGCGTCGAGCCTGGACCGGACATCCCACCAGGGTTCGGCGCAGCGCCGAAAGGACTGCCTTGCTCTCCGACCCCCTCTTCATCGCCGCCGCCGTCACCGGCTTCACCCTCGTCACCTGCTGCGTGGCCATCTGCGTCACTGCGTGCAGGATCGTCAACGCCGCCCTCCGGGACAGCCGCTCGGTCGACCGCCCCGAGATCATCCGGGAGCTCGCCAGGATCTTCCGCCACCTCCTGACCTCCTGGTGGCGCCGGAAATAGCGGCCGCTCCGGCCCCCTGCCCCGAAGAACGCACAGGGCAGGGGGTGCCACCTGCGGAGGTACAGTTGCCCGGATAGGCGGTCGGTCTCGCCGAAGCAACGCTCAGCCGAGACGGCTGGTCCGGACGGACCCGCACGATCGCCCAAGACCCTGCACGCCACTTACGGGGGCGCTCCTTGCTGTTCCACGCACCGGCACACGAAGTCGCCGCGCAGGCGCGCGAGGGCCTCGACGCCCTGTCCGCAGTGCTGCTGGACGCCGGGCTCGAACAGGTCGAGATGATCATCGACTACACGCTGCCGTTCACGTCCAAGCAGGCGGATGTGATCCTCGCCGGAGTCCATCCGGAGAGCGGCGAGCCCTCGTACACCGTCATCGAACTGAAGCGATGGAGCAGCGCGGAGCCGGTAGAGGGGGAGCCGACGCTGTGGCATGTCGATCCGCACCCCCGGCCCGTGCTGAACCCCGTGGAGCAGGCCCTCCGCTACAGCGCCTACCTGGCGTCCTTCAACGAGGCGCTCACCGGTCGTCCGGAACGGATCACCGGGGCCGCCTACCTGTACAACGCGACCTCACTCGACCTTCCCGACCCCCATGGCCCCCTGTTCACCGCGGAACGCGCAAGGGACTTCGTCTCCTTCCTGAAGGAGCGCTTCGCTCCTCTTCCTGGAGCGGCGGCGGCCGAGGAACTACTCAAAGGACGCATCCGCCCTGCCAAGCACCTGATGGCGATCGCCGCCGACGAGGTCCGCGAACGGGAACAGCTCGTTCTCCTGGACGAACAGCGCGTCGCCTATGACGAGGTGCTGTCCGCGGCCGACCGGGCCCAGCGCTCCGGCGAGAAGACCGTGGTCATCGTCACCGGCGGCCCCGGCACCGGAAAGAGCGCCGTCGCGCTGGCCCTGCTCGGAGAGCTCCACCGCCGGGGCCTCACCGCCCTGCACGCCACGGGCTCCGCCGCGTTCACGAAGAGCATTCGGAAGCTGGCCGGCGCGGGCAGCCGCGAGACGCAGAAGCTCTTCACCCACTTCAACAGCTTCAGCCGCGCCGAGCGCGACAGCACCGATGTCCTCATCTGCGACGAAGCCCACCGCATCCGGGAGACCTCCGCAACGCGCTACACCCCGTCCTCGCAACGCACGGGCAAGTCCCAGGTGGAGGAGCTGATCGACGCCGCCCGCGTCTCCGTCTTCCTGCTCGACGAGTTCCAGACGGTGCGTCCCGGCGAATTGGGAACGGTCGACATGATCAGGTCCACTGCCGAGGCCAAGCGCCTCGACTGCCGGATCGTCGATCTCCAGGGGCATTTCCGGAGCGGTGGCAGCGGCGCCTATCTGCATTGGGTGCAGCAGCTGCTCCACCCTCCGCAGGACGGCCCGGCGCTCTGGACCCCTGACGGACGCACGGAGGTCCGGGTCGCCGACTCGCCCCGGGACCTGGAAGGCTTCCTCGCCGAGCGGCACTCGCACGGCTTCACCGCTCGCATGACCGCCGGAATGTGCTGGCCGTGGTCGGTCGCCAAGCCGGGAAGCCCCCTGCCGGAAGACGTACGGATCGGGGACTGGGCCCGCCCGTGGAGCATCTTCGGCGACCGCGCCGTCGAAGGCGCGCCGCCGGCCGCCCTGTGGGCGATCGACCCGGCCGGCTTCGGACAGGTCGGCTGCGTCTACACAGCGCAAGGCTTCGAATACGACTGGAGCGGAGTCATCATCGGCCCCGACCTGGTATGGCGGGGCGACCACTGGGTCACCGACCGCACGGCGTCCAAGGACCCCGTCTTCAGGAAGGCGATCGCTGACGCGGACGTGGACCGTCTCATCCGCAACACGTACAAGGTCCTGCTGACCCGCGGAATGATCGGCACGGTGCTGTACGCGACCGACACCGAGACCCGCGAGAAGCTGCGCGAACTGACCACCTCCCCCGCCTCAGCCACCGCCTAGGCACACCGAAGGGGCCGGCCATCCGACTGTGCCGGCCCCTTTCTCCCGGTGTTCGGGCCCGTGAACGCAGAAAAGCCCCGCACCATAAGGTGCGGGGCTTTCCCACAATGATTGTTCGGCGGCGTCCTACTCTCCCACAGGGTCCCCCCTGCAGTACCATCGGCGCTGAAAGGCTTAGCTTCCGGGTTCGGAATGTAACCGGGCGTTTCCCTAACGCTATGACCACCGAAACACTATGAAGTTGAACTCAAGCCGCACCCCCCACAGGAGGGGCGAGTTCGTTACTTCAGAACTAACACAGTGGACGCGAGCAACTGAGGACAAGCCCTCGGCCTATTAGTACCGGTCAGCTCCACCCATTACTGGGCTTCCACATCCGGCCTATCAACCCAGTCGTCTACTGGGAGCCTTACCCTCTCAAGGAGGTGGGAATACTCATCTCGAAGCAGGCTTCCCGCTTAGATGCTTTCAGCGGTTATCCCTCCCGAACGTAGCCAACCAGCCATGCCCTTGGCAGGACAACTGGCACACCAGAGGTTCGTCCGTCCCGGTCCTCTCGTACTAGGGACAGCCCTTCTCAATATTCCTACGCGCACAGCGGATAGGGACCGAACTGTCTCACGACGTTCTAAACCCAGCTCGCGTACCGCTTTAATGGGCGAACAGCCCAACCCTTGGGACCGACTCCAGCCCCAGGATGCGACGAGCCGACATCGAGGTGCCAAACCATCCCGTCGATATGGACTCTTGGGGAAGATCAGCCTGTTATCCCCGGGGTACCTTTTATCCGTTGAGCGACGGCGCTTCCACAAGCCACCGCCGGATCACTAGTCCCGACTTTCGTCCCTGCTCGACCCGTCGGTCTCACAGTCAAGCTCCCTTGTGCACTTACACTCAACACCTGATTGCCAACCAGGCTGAGGGAACCTTTGGGCGCCTCCGTTACCCTTTGGGAGGCAACCGCCCCAGTTAAACTACCCATCAGACACTGTCCCTGATCCGGATCACGGACCGAGGTTAGACATCCAGCACGACCAGAGTGGTATTTCAACGGCGACTCCACCATGACTGGCGTCACGGCTTCAAAGTCTCCCACCTATCCTACACAAGCCGAACCGAACACCAATATCAAACTGTAGTAAAGGTCCCGGGGTCTTTCCGTCCTGCTGCGCGAAACGAGCATCTTTACTCGTAGTGCAATTTCACCGGGCCTATGGTTGAGACAGTCGAGAAGTCGTTACGCCATTCGTGCAGGTCGGAACTTACCCGACAAGGAATTTCGCTACCTTAGGATGGTTATAGTTACCACCGCCGTTTACTGGCGCTTAAGTTCTCAGCTTCGCCCTGTCGAAACAGAGCTAACCGGTCCCCTTAACGTTCCAGCACCGGGCAGGCGTCAGTCCGTATACATCGCCTTACGGCTTCGCACGGACCTGTGTTTTTAGTAAACAGTCGCTTCTCGCTGGTCTCTGCGGCCACCCCCAGCTCACGGAGTAAATCCGATCACCAGTGATGGCCCCCCTTCTCCCGAAGTTACGGGGGCATTTTGCCGAGTTCCTTAACCATAGTTCACCCGAACGCCTCGGTATTCTCTACCTGACCACCTGAGTCGGTTTAGGGTACGGGCCGCCATGAAACTCGCTAGAGGCTTTTCTCGACAGCATAGGATCATCCACTTCACCACAATCGGCTCGGCATCAGGTCTCAGCCTTAATGTGTGACGGATTTGCCTATCACACGGCCTACACCCTTACCCCGGGACAACCACCGCCCGGGCTGGACTACCTTCCTGCGTCACCCCATCGCTTACCTACTACCACCTTGGGTCAGCGGCTCCACCACTCCCCTTTGCCCGAAGGCTCCGGGGCGGCTTCACGGCCTTAGCATTAATGGGCTCGATATTGGGCGTTTCAAAGCGGGTACCGGAATATCAACCGGTTGTCCATCGACTACGCCTGTCGGCCTCGCCTTAGGTCCCGACTTACCCTGGGCAGATCAGCTTGACCCAGGAACCCTTAGTCAATCGGCGCACACGTTTCTCACGTGTGTATCGCTACTCATGCCTGCATTCTCACTCGTGAACCGTCCACAACTCGCTTCCGCGGCTGCTTCACCCGGCACACGACGCTCCCCTACCCATCACAGCGGGCGTTGGCCCTATTGCTGCAATGACACGACTTCGGCGGTACGCTTGAGCCCCGCTACATTGTCGGCGCGGAATCACTTGACCAGTGAGCTATTACGCACTCTTTCAAGGGTGGCTGCTTCTAAGCCAACCTCCTGGTTGTCTCTGCGACTCCACATCCTTTCCCACTTAGCGTACGCTTAGGGGCCTTAGTCGATGCTCTGGGCTGTTTCCCTCTCGACCATGGAGCTTATCCCCCACAGTCTCACTGCCGTGCTCTCACTTACCGGCATTCGGAGTTTGGCTAAGGTCAGTAACCCGGTAGGGCCCATCGCCTATCCAGTGCTCTACCTCCGGCAAGAAACACACGACGCTGCACCTAAATGCATTTCGGGGAGAACCAGCTATCACGGAGTTTGATTGGCCTTTCACCCCTAACCACAGGTCATCCCCCAGGTTTTCAACCCTGGTGGGTTCGGTCCTCCACGAAGTCTTACCTCCGCTTCAACCTGCCCATGGCTAGATCACTCCGCTTCGGGTCTTGAGCGTGCTACTGAATCGCCCTATTCGGACTCGCTTTCGCTACGGCTTCCCCACACGGGTTAACCTCGCAACACACCGCAAACTCGCAGGCTCATTCTTCAAAAGGCACGCAGTCACGAGACATAGCAAGCTATGTCCGACGCTCCCACGGCTTGTAGGCACACGGTTTCAGGTACTATTTCACTCCGCTCCCGCGGTACTTTTCACCATTCCCTCACGGTACTATCCGCTATCGGTCACCAGGGAATATTTAGGCTTAGCGGGTGGTCCCGCCAGATTCACACGGGATTTCTCGGGCCCCGTGCTACTTGGGTGTCTCTTAAACGAGCCGCATGAATTTCAGCTACGGGGGTCTTACCCTCTACGCCGGACCTTTCGCATGTCCTTCGCCTATCCATACGGTTTCTGACTCGTCTCACAGCCGGCAGACTGTGAAAAAGAGATCCCACAACCCCGCATGCGCAACCCCTGCCGGGTCTCACACGCATACGGTTTGGCCTCATCCGGTTTCGCTCGCCACTACTCCCGGAATCACGGTTGTTTTCTCTTCCTGAGGGTACTGAGATGTTTCACTTCCCCTCGTTCCCTCCACATGCCCTATGTGTTCAGGCATGGGTGACAGCCCATGACGACTGCCGGGTTTCCCCATTCGGAAACCCCCGGATCAAAGCCTGGTTGACGGCTCCCCGGGGACTATCGTGGCCTCCCACGTCCTTCATCGGTTCCTGGTGCCAAGGCATCCACCGTGCGCCCTTAAAAACTTGGCCACAGATGCTCGCGTCCACTGTGTAGTTCTCAAGCAACGACCAGCCACCCATCACCCTGACCCATACGGATCAAGTTCACTGGGGCCGGCATCGCGAAGGCAGACCTTTCGGCCGTACCCTCAGATACCCAACAACGTGCCAAGCGTGAGCACCATCCGTGTTCCCCGTTCCACGCCGAAGCAGTACTAGGAGACCTTCAGGTCACTCACGCCAACTAATCAACGTTCCACCCATGAGCTGACCGTGCAGAACGTTTGCCTGCAATCGGTACTGTGCTCCTTAGAAAGGAGGTGATCCAGCCGCACCTTCCGGTACGGCTACCTTGTTACGACTTCGTCCCAATCGCCAGTCCCACCTTCGACAGCTCCCTCCCACAAGGGGTTGGGCCACCGGCTTCGGGTGTTACCGACTTTCGTGACGTGACGGGCGGTGTGTACAAGGCCCGGGAACGTATTCACCGCAGCAATGCTGATCTGCGATTACTAGCAACTCCGACTTCATGGGGTCGAGTTGCAGACCCCAATCCGAACTGAGACCGGCTTTTTGAGATTCGCTCCGCCTCGCGGCATCGCAGCTCTTTGTACCGGCCATTGTAGCACGTGTGCAGCCCAAGACATAAGGGGCATGATGACTTGACGTCGTCCCCACCTTCCTCCGAGTTGACCCCGGCGGTCTCCTGTGAGTCCCCATCACCCCGAAGGGCATGCTGGCAACACAGGACAAGGGTTGCGCTCGTTGCGGGACTTAACCCAACATCTCACGACACGAGCTGACGACAGCCATGCACCACCTGTATACCGACCACAAGGGGGGCACTATCTCTAATGCTTTCCGGTATATGTCAAGCCTTGGTAAGGTTCTTCGCGTTGCGTCGAATTAAGCCACATGCTCCGCTGCTTGTGCGGGCCCCCGTCAATTCCTTTGAGTTTTAGCCTTGCGGCCGTACTCCCCAGGCGGGGAACTTAATGCGTTAGCTGCGGCACCGACGACGTGGAATGTCGCCAACACCTAGTTCCCAACGTTTACGGCGTGGACTACCAGGGTATCTAATCCTGTTCGCTCCCCACGCTTTCGCTCCTCAGCGTCAGTAATGGCCCAGAGATCCGCCTTCGCCACCGGTGTTCCTCCTGATATCTGCGCATTTCACCGCTACACCAGGAATTCCGATCTCCCCTACCACACTCTAGCCTGCCCGTATCGGATGCAGACCCGGGGTTAAGCCCCGGGCTTTCACACCCGACGTGACAAGCCGCCTACGAGCTCTTTACGCCCAATAATTCCGGACAACGCTTGCGCCCTACGTATTACCGCGGCTGCTGGCACGTAGTTAGCCGGCGCTTCTTCTGCAGGTACCGTCACTTTCGCTTCTTCCCTGCTGAAAGAGGTTTACAACCCGAAGGCCGTCATCCCTCACGCGGCGTCGCTGCATCAGGCTTTCGCCCATTGTGCAATATTCCCCACTGCTGCCTCCCGTAGGAGTCTGGGCCGTGTCTCAGTCCCAGTGTGGCCGGTCGCCCTCTCAGGCCGGCTACCCGTCGTCGCCTTGGTGAGCCGTTACCTCACCAACAAGCTGATAGGCCGCGGGCTCATCCTTCACCGCCGGAGCTTTCCACCCGCCGAGATGCCTCGGCAGGTCGTATCCGGTATTAGACCCCGTTTCCAGGGCTTGTCCCAGAGTGAAGGGCAGATTGCCCACGTGTTACTCACCCGTTCGCCACTAATCCACCCCGAAGGGCTTCATCGTTCGACTTGCATGTGTTAAGCACGCCGCCAGCGTTCGTCCTGAGCCAGGATCAAACTCTCCGTGAATGTTTGCCGGTAATCCGGCTCTACACTCGCGTTGAGCGGGACAGACAAGCCGGAATATGGCCTGCTGTCCACAGCGTCCTCGCTGTGTGCCACCCCGGAGGGTGGACTTTTTCAAAGGAACCTCGACCATCCGAAGATGGACGGGGTATCAACTAATCTGGCGTTGATTTTTGGCACGCTGTTGAGTTCTCAAGGTGCGGACGCTTCCTTTGTACTTACCCTCTCGGGCTTTCCTCCGGGCGCTTCCTTCGTTCTTGCGTTTCCGACTCTATCAGATCTTTCCGATCCGATTTCCTCGGTGCTTTCCGGTCCCGAACTTGTTTCTCGGGGCCTTCCGGCGCTTCCGACTCTATCAGTTCCTTTCGGTCCTGATTCCCAGTCAGTGGGAGTTGCCTTCGCGGCTGTTGGGCCGTTCCGACGAGTGAGACTTTAGCGGATTCCCTGCCCCCGAAGCCAATCGAGCGACTCGCACTCGAATCCTTCGGACGCGGATTCCTCATTCCGCAAAAACGCACGAGAAGACCGAACGGTACGACAAAGAACCGTCAGCTTCTGTGGATCTTGCGGGATGGCCGCCCGGGGCCGATCGGAATCGGTGCTCACGTCGGACAGCTCGGAGGACATTACGCATCGGGGAAACCCGTGTCAACTTGAGGCCTCGGGGCCGCCGCCCCCGGGTACGCAGGGTGACGACGAAGGGGTCGGCTCCCTGGGAGCCGACCCCTGTCGCAGTACCGCGGAGCGGCCGTGCGGGTCACACGTTGAAGCGGAACTCCACCACGTCGCCGTCCTGCATGACGTACTCCTTGCCCTCCATGCGGGCCTTGCCGGCCGAGCGGGCCTCGGCGACCGAGCCCGTGTCGACCAGGTCCTGGAAGGAGATGACCTCGGCCTTGATGAAGCCCTTCTGGAAGTCGGTGTGGATCACACCGGCCGCCTCGGGGGCCGTCGCGCCCTTCTTGATGGTCCAGGCGCGGGACTCCTTCGGGCCCGCCGTCAGGTAGGTCTGCAGGCCGAGGGTGTCGAAGCCGACGCGGGCGAGGGTGGCCAGACCGGGCTCCTCGGCGCCGACGGACTGAAGGAGCTCCATGGCGTCCTCCTCGTCGAGCTCGGAGAGGTCCTGCTCCAGCTTGGCGTTGAGGAAGATCGCCTCGGCCGGGGCGACCAGGGCGCTCTGCTCCGCCTTGAAGGCGTCGTCGGTCAGCTCGTCCTCGTCGACGTTGAAGACGTAGAGGAAGGGCTTGGTCGTCAGGAGGTGGAGGTCGTGGAGGAGCTCCGCCTTCTCCGAGCCCTGGACGATGCCCTGGGAGAACAGGGTGTCGCCCTTCTCCAGGATCGCCTGGGCGGCCTCGACCGCGGCGACCTTGGGCGCCGTGTCCTTCTTGATCCGCATCTCCTTCTGGAGGCGCGGCAGGACCTTCTCGATGGTCTGGAGGTCGGCGAGGATCAGCTCGGTGTTGATCGTCTCGATGTCGTCCTTCGGCGAGACCTTGCCGTCGACGTGGACGACGTTCTCGTCCTTGAAGGCGCGGATGACCTGGCAGATCGCGTCCGACTCCCGGATGTTCGCCAGGAACTTGTTGCCCAGGCCCTCGCCCTCGCTCGCGCCGCGCACGATGCCGGCGATGTCGACGAAGTCGACGGTGGCCGGGAGGATGCGCTGCGAGCCGAAGATCTCGGCCAGCTTGGTCAGGCGGGCGTCCGGGACGCCGACGACGCCCACGTTGGGCTCGATCGTGGCGAACGGGTAGTTGGCCGCCAGCACGTCGTTCTTGGTCAGGGCGTTGAACAGGGTCGACTTGCCGACGTTCGGCAGGCCGACGATTCCGATCGTGAGCGACACGGTGGCGACTTCCCTAGAGGAGTGGAGGTGGGGCGATCCCCCAGTTTACGGGGGCACCGAACCGGGCCGGGACGGCACTCTTCGCGCCAAGGTCACCCAAAGGGCGTGTCCCGCACGTGGTTCCCGGCCCCTTCCGACCTACGTTGGTGGGGTGGAGCAGCACAGGACACGCAAGCCGCAGTCGCGGCGCCCCTCCGGGCGCCGGCCGCAGACCCCTCTGACGCCGCCCGGTGCGATGGTCGAGGGCGCCGCGGTCTATCGCGTCGCCGCCCGCCCGCGCCCGGGCAAGCCCCGGGTGGAGCGGCCGGCGCCCCCGGTCGTGGTGGCGTTGCGCAGGCTGCCGAACCCGCGGCTCACCGGGCTGGGCGCGGGCCTCTTCGCCTCCGCCGCGATGCTGGTGCTCGGCTTCCTCGACTGGCTGCTGTTCGACAGCTCCCCGGTCGTCTTCGGGCTGCTGTTCCTGCCGGTCAGCGCCCTGACCGCGCTCTGGGTCCGTACCGCCGACCTCGTCACCGCCCCGATCAGCGTTCCGATCGCCTTCGCCGTCGGCGTCGTCCCCATCTCGGGCGGCACCGGTGGGGTCGGAGGGCAGGCGATGGCCCTGGTCACGGCGCTCGCCGTGCACGCCGGGTGGCTGTACGGCGGCACGCTGGTCGCCGGCCTGATCGCCAGCGTGCGCAAGGTGCGGGACATGGGCCGCCGGCAGCGGGCCGCCGCCCCCTCCGTACGCCCGGTCCGGCGCCCCGCCCCCGAGCGCGGTTAGCCGGACGACGGCGCGAGGGGGGCCGGGGGCGGAGCGGGGGCCGGTGTCCGGACGTGGCGGCGCCCGTGACGAGCGAAGCGAAGTGAAGTGAAGGTCGCAGTCCGGACACCCCGGCCCCCGCCGCCCCACCGGACAGAACCGGTCGCGGGCCGTCGGGCCGGACGGTCCCAGGCCGTCAGGCCGGCGAGGCCGCCGCCATCCCCGCCCCCACGATCCCCGCGTTGTTCTGCAGCTCCGCCGGGACGATCTCCGCCTTGATGCCCTCGATCAGGGGCAGGAACTTGTCGGCCTTGCGGCTGACACCGCCGCCGATGATGAAGAGCTCGGGCGAGAAGAGCATCTCCACGTGCGCCAGGTACTTCTGCACCCGGCGCGTGGCCCAGTGCTCCCAGCTGAGGTCCTCGTCCTCGCGGGCCTTGGACGAGGCGCGCTTCTCGGCGTCGTGGCCCTTGAGCTCCAGGTGGCCCAGCTCCGTGTTGGGGACGAGGCGGCCGTCGACGAAGACGGCGGAGCCGATGCCGGTGCCGAGGGTGAGCAGGATGACGGTGCCCTTGCGGCCCCGGCCGGCGCCGAAGGACATCTCCGCGAGGCCGGCCGCGTCCGCGTCGTTCAGGACGGTGACCGGCAGGCCGCCGAGGCGGTCCCCGAGGAGCCTGCCCGCGTCGACGCCGATCCACGACTTGTCGACGTTCGCCGCCGTGCGGATCGTGGAGCCGGTCACCACGCCGGGGAAGGTGACGCCGACCGGTCCCTGCCAGCCGAAGTTCGCCACGACCTCCGCGACGCAGCCCGCCACACCGTCGGGTGTGGCGGGCTGCGGGGTCAGTACCTTGTGGCGCGGCTCGGCGAGGTCGCCGCGGTCCAGGTCGACGGGGGCTCCCTTGATGCCCGAGCCGCCGATGTCCACTCCGAAGACGTTCATGGACCCAACGTTACGGGCCGGAGCCCTGCGTCACTCGTTTTCGAGCAGGGCCGCCGCCTCGGCGCGCAGGTCCTTGTTGCGCAGTTCCTTGGGGAGGGAGAAGGTCAGCGACTCGTCGGCGGTCTTGACGATCTCCACGTCGGCGTAGCCGCGCTCGGACAGCCACTCCAGGACCTCCTGGACCAGCACGTCCGGGACGGAGGCGCCGGAGGAGAGGCCGACGCTCGTGACGCCCTCCAGCCAGGCCTCGTCGATCTCGCTGGCGAAGTCGACGAGGTACGCGGCGGGGACGCCGGCCTGCTTGGCGACCTCGACCATGCGGATCGAGTTCGAGGAGTTCTTCGAGCCGACGACGATGACCAGCTCGGCCTGCCCGGCGAGCTCCTTGATCGCGATCTGACGGTTCTGCGTGGCGTAGCAGATGTCGTCGGAGGGCGGGGAGATCAGCTGCGGGAACTTCTCCTTCAGCGCGTCCACGGTCTCCATGGTCTCGTCGACCGAGAGCGTGGTCTGGGAGA
This sequence comes from Streptomyces showdoensis, assembly GCF_039535475.1. NCBI lineage: Bacteria > Bacillati > Actinomycetota > Actinomycetes > Kitasatosporales > Streptomycetaceae > Streptomyces > Streptomyces showdoensis. The sequence goes on from NZ_BAAAXG010000026.1 coordinate 507,817, forward strand.
GCCAGACGACCCGGGACGGGTCGCGGACCTCGACCTTGGCGACGTCGGCGGGGCCGTCGACGAGCTGGATGTGGTCGGGGGCCTCGCCGGAGGTGCCGATGACCTCCTCGTGGCCCTCGTGGCCGATGAGGAGGATGTCGAAGTCCTCCTTGGCGAAGCGGACGGCCTCCTTGTGCACCTTCGTCACCAGCGGGCAGGTGGCGTCGATGGTGGCGAGCCGGCCCTGGCGGGCCTCCTCGTGGACGGTCGGGGCGACGCCGTGCGCGGAGAACATCACGATGTTGCCCGGCGGCACCTCGGTCGCCTGGTCGACGAAGATCGCGCCCTTCCGCTCCAGGGTCTGCACGACGTACTTGTTGTGGACGATCTCGTGGCGGACGTAGATCGGGGCCCCGTACTGCTCCAGGGCCTTCTCCACGGCGATCACGGCACGGTCCACACCCGCGCAGTAGCCGCGGGGAGCGGCGAGCAGGACACGCTTCGGGCGGTTCGTCGCGGGCGTCGACGCGGGCGTTGCAGTCATGCGTCCCATCGTAAGGCCGCGTCGGTCAGCGTTTGGAGCGGTGCCGTGGCCGAGACTGGCGCCATGGCTGAGGACGCGCGGGGGCAGGCGGAGGTGGAGGCGCAGGTCGCGGAGCACACGGGGCTCCGTCGCAACCTCGGGTTTCGCGATCTTGTGGTGTACGGGCTGCTGTTCATCGCCCCGATGGCCCCGGTCGGCGTCTTCGGCACGCTCGACGCGAAGTCGCACGGCGCGGTCGCACTGGTGTACCTGGTGGCGACGGTGGCCATGGCCTTCACGGCGCTGAGCTACGCCCAGATGGTGCGGGTCGCGCCGCAGGCGGGGTCCGTCTTCACGTACGCCCGCAAGGGGCTCGGGGAGGGGCCGGGCTTCATCGCCGGGTGGATGGCGATGCTGGACTACCTGCTGATCCCGGCCGTGGCGTACCTCTTCGCGGGGATCGCGATGGAGGCGCTGGTCCCGGAGGTGGACCGCTGGGTGTGGACGATGATCGCGGTGGTCGTCACGACGCTGCTGAACCTCTGGGGGGTGCGGGCGGCGGCCCGGGTGGGCTTCGCGGTCCTCGCCATGGAGATCGTGGTGCTGCTGGTCTTCGTCGTGTCGGCGGTGGTCGTGCTCGTACGGGACGGGGCGCAGCGCGACTGGTGGTCGCCGCTCACCGGTGACGCCGGGTTCTCGGCGGCGGCGGTGGTGGGGGCGGTGTCGGTGGCCGTCCTGTCGTACCTCGGCTTCGACGCGATCGCGTCCTTCGCGGAGGAGGTGACCGGGGGGTCGGCGAAGGTGGCGCGGGCGGTGCTGTTCTGTCTGGCGCTCGCGGGGTTGCTGTTCGTGGCGCAGACCTGGCTGATCGCGCTGCTCGAACCGCTCTCCTCCGCGGAGCTCGCGGCGGATCCGGGGGCGCAGGGCTCGGCGTTCTACGACGCGGTGGAGGCCTCGGTCGGCGGCTGGCTGCACGATCTGGTCGCGGTGTCGAAGGCGATCGGCGCGGCCTTCGCGGCGCTGGCGGGGCAGGCGGCGGGCGGGCGGCTGCTGTTCGCGATGGGCCGCGACCGGCGGCTGCCGCACGTGCTCGCCCGGACCGACTCGGGGGTGCCGCGGGTGGCACTGCTGGTGTCGGCGACGGTGACGATGATCGCCGCGGTGTGGGCGGCCCGGCGGGACGACGGGCTCGACCACCTGGTGTCGGTCGTGGACGTCGGCGCCCTGACGGCCTTCGTGCTGCTGCACGCGAGCGTGGTCGGCTGGTTCGCGGTGCGGCGGATGGAGGGGCCGCCGCACTGGTTCCTGCACGTGGTGGCCCCGGCGCTCGGCGCCGCGATCCTGATCGCGGTCATCGTGGAGGCCTCGCCGGCGGCGCAGGTGGTGGGCGTCATCTGGCTGGGCGTCGGCCTGGTGGTGCTGGCGGTGCAGGGGACGCGGCGGAGCGCCTGAGGGGGCGGGGTGTAGGGGCGTAGGGGCGTAGGGGCGTACGGGCGTACGGGCGGCCGCGCGGTACGCACCGGCGCGGGAAGCGTCGGCGCGGGATGGGCGTCGGCGCGGGCACCCCGGTCCTGACGACGTACGCGCCGCCCGAGCTCCCGGCGGGAGCCACGGACGGCGCGGACGAGGGGTACGGCGGGGACCGACGGGCGGCGCGGACGGCCGATGGCGGCGCGGACATCCGACGCCGGGGTGGACGACGACGGTGTGGGCATCCAGCGGCACCGCGCGCCGGCGCGACCCGGCGCGGAGCTCCGGCGTCCGCGCCGCGGCCCCGCTTGGGCCTCCCCCTGTCCGACCCTCCCGTTACGCTCGGCGCATGGGTCTGAACACGTCCGCCGAAGCGCCGCTGCCCGTCGGGGAGGTCTCCCGGCTCATCGGGGGGTGGATCGACCGGCTGGGGGCGATCTGGGTCGAGGGGCAGATCACGCAGTTGTCGCGGCGGCCGGGGGCCGGGGTCGTGTTCCTGACGCTGCGGGATCCCTCGTACGACATCTCGATCAACGTGACCTGTTATCGCCAGGTCTTCGACGCCGTCGCCGACGTCGTCTCCGAGGGCGCCCGGGTCGTGGTGCACGCGAAGCCGGAGTGGTACGCGCCGCGAGGGCAGCTGTCGCTGCGGGCGGCGGAGATCAAGCCGGTCGGGATCGGCGAGCTGCTGGCCCGGCTGGAGCAGCTGAAGCGGAGCCTGGGCGCGGAGGGGCTGTTCGCGCTGGACCGCAAGAAGCCGCTGCCGTTCCTGCCGCAGCTGGTCGGTCTGGTCTGCGGGCGGGCCTCGGCGGCGGAGCGGGACGTGCTGGAGAACGCGCGGCGCCGCTGGCCCGCGGTCCGGTTCGAGGTGCGGAACGTGGCGGTGCAGGGGGTGAAGGCCGTCCCCCAGGTGGTGCAGGCCGTGCGGGAGCTGGACGCGCACGAGGGCGTGGACGTGATCATCGTGGCGCGGGGCGGCGGCAGCGTCGAGGACCTGCTGCCGTTCTCGGACGAGCAGCTGGTCAGGGCGGTGGCGGAGTGCCGTACGCCGGTGGTGTCGGCGATCGGGCACGAGCCGGACTCGCCGCTGCTCGACCTGGTCGCGGATCTGCGGGCGTCGACGCCGACGGACGCCGCGAAGAAGGTGGTGCCGGACGTGGGCGAGGAGCTGGACCGGGTGCAGGGCCTGCGGGACCGGGCGCTGCGGACGGTGCGGGGGCTGCTCGACCGGGAGGAGCGGGGGCTCGCGCACGCGCTGGCCCGGCCGGTGATGGAGCACCCGCAGCGGATGGTGGAGGTCCGGGAGGACGAGGTCGGGGCGCTGCTCGCGCGGGGCCGGCGGACGTTCGGGCACCTCCTGGACCGGGCCGAGTCGGAGCTGTCGCACACCCGCGCGCGGGTCCGGGCGCTGTCGCCGGCGGCGACGATGGAGCGGGGGTACGCGGTGCTCCAGCGGGCGGACGGCGCGGTGGTCCGGGATCCCGCCGAGGTCGCGGTGGATGAGGAGCTGCGGGCCCGGGTGGCCGCGGGCGAGTTCACGGTGCGCAGGACCGGCTCCTGAGCGAGGGCGCCCGGGGGCGCCGGGCGGTTGCCGTGACGTCCCGCGGCCGGGTGGTTGCCGGCGAACTCCGCGGGGCCCCTGGCTCCTCGCGGAACCCTCGACCGGCCGCGGGACGTCACGGGAACGTCGGGAAGTACAGAAGAACGTCAAGGAACTGACAGACAAGGGTGGATGGCATGGCGGCACGGACCGGCGCGGAAGAGACTGCACTCGGCTACGAACAGGCGCGCGACGAGCTCATCGAGGTCGTCCGGCGGCTGGAGGCGGGCGGCACGACGCTCGAGGAGTCCCTGGCGCTCTGGGAGCGCGGCGAGGAGCTGGCGAAGGTGTGCCGGCATTGGCTGGAGGGGGCTCGCGCCCGTCTGGACGCCTCGCTCGCGGCCGAGCGGTCGGAGGACTCCCCGGCGGAGGGCGCCGACTCCGGGGCCGAGTAGACGTCCGGACACCGAAGGGACGTCGCGTACACTCGGCTGTGAAGCGGATCACTATCCGGATAGGATTGTTGAAGTTTCACCTACCTTGGGCGTACTGTCGAGCCATAGCCCCGTACACCCCGGAAGGTACGCAGCATGTCTCTCGCCCTTGACCCCACCGCCCAGGACCTCCTCTTCCGTGAGGCCCGCACCGCCAACACGTTCACCGACGAGCCGGTGACCGAGGAGCAGGTCCAGGCGATCTACGACCTGGTCAAGTACGGCCCGACCGCCTTCAACCAGACGCCGCTGCGCATCACCCTGGTCCGCTCCCCCGAGGCCCGCGAGCGCCTGGTGAAGCACATGGCCGAGGGCAACCAGCCGAAGACCGCCGCCGCCCCGCTGGTCGCGATCCTCTCCGCCGACAACGAGTTCCACGAGGAGCTCCCGGCCCTGATGCCGCACTTCCCGCAGGCCAAGGACCTCTTCTTCTCCGAGCGTCCGGTCCGCGAGCAGTCCGCGCTGCTGAACGGCGCCCTGCAGGCCGCCTACTTCATCGTCGGCATCCGTGCCGCCGGCCTGGCCGCGGGCCCGATGACCGGTCTGGACTTCGAGGGCGTCCAGAAGGAGTTCCTCGACGCCGACCACAGCCCGCTGATGGTCATCAACATCGGCAAGCCGGGCGAGGACGCCTCCCCGTTCCCGCGCCAGCCGCGCCTCGCCTACGAGGACGTCATCACCACCGTCTGACCCACGGGTCCGACCAGACGGCTTGATCAGTCCGCTTCTTGATCAGTGCGCTTGATCAGCCCGTCCGATCCCTTCGGACGACGCGAAGAACCCCCGGGCACCCAGTGCCCGGGGGTTCTTCGCATGCCGTGCGTCCCGCCGCTACGCCTTCTTCGACTGCAGCGCGCCCGCCATCTGCGCGAGGCGCTCGAACGACGCGGTGCCCGTCACCACGGTCGTCGCGCCGCCCTCGGTGCGCACCAGGGCGTCGTACTTCGGGCCCTCCCAGCGCTGCCAGACCTTCCCGGCGACCGTCTGGGTCCTGCCGGAGTCCTTCGCCTGCTGGGTGACGTCGGGCACGTACTTGCGCGCCTCCTCGGTCGACTGGTGGACCGCCACGTACTGGGTGTCCGGGTCCAGGAAGCCGAGCTGCCACGCGTCGTGGTTCTCCCGCTTGTACGAGACCACCGTCGCGCGCCAGTCGTCGCCGAGGCCCTCGGGGGCCAGCACCGGGTACGGCGCCGCCCGCTGGGCCGTCAGGAGCTCGACCCGGTAGTCCTTCGTCCGGACCGGCTCCGCCTTGTCGTCGTGCGGGATGAAGAGATACATCACGCCCGCGGCGACCATGATCACCCCGAGGGACTGGAACATCCCCCGTACCGTCTGCCTGCCTCGCATACCTGCCACGCCCCCCATGGTCGCATCATGGTGTTGTGCTCATACGTGGGCCCCTCTGCTCAATTTGTCGACCTGACGATAGAGTCGCAGCACCCTCTTTTATCCGGCCGTCGCCGTACAGAAAGGTGCGCTCCGATGACCGAGCACCACCTCCCGCCCGAACTGGAGGTCTCTCCCGAGGCCCCCGACCGCAACCTGGCCCTCGAACTGGTCCGCGTCACCGAGGCGGCCGCCATGGCCGCCGGCCGCTGGGTCGGCCGCGGTGACAAGATCGGCGCGGACGGCGCCGCGGTGAACGCCATGCGGACCCTGATCTCCACCGTCTCGATGAACGGCGTCGTCGTCATCGGCGAGGGCGAGAAGGACGAAGCCCCGATGCTGTTCAACGGCGAGCGGGTCGGCGACGGCACCGGCGCCGAGGTCGACATCGCGGTCGACCCGATCGACGGCACCACCCTGAACGCCAAGGGCATGCCGAACGCGATCGCCGTGCTGGCCGCCGCCGACCGCGGCACCATGTTCGACCCGTCCGCGGTCTTCTACATGGACAAGCTGGTCACCGGCCCCGAGGCCGCCGACTTCGTCGACATCAACGCCCCCGTCTCGGTCAACATCCGCCGGGTCGCCAAGGCCAAGAACTCCTCCCCCGAGGACATCACGGTCGTCATCCTGGACCGCCCGCGCCACGAGGGCATCGTCAAGGAGATCCGCGAGACCGGCGCCCGGATCAAGTTCATCTCGGACGGCGACGTCGCCGGTTCGATCATGGCCGTCCGCGAGGGCACCGGCGTCGACATGCTCATGGGCATCGGCGGCACCCCCGAGGGCATCATCTCCGCCTGCGCCATAAAGTGCCTCGGCGGCGTCATCCAGGGCAAGCTGTGGCCCAAGGACGAGGCCGAGCGCCAGAAGGCCCTCGACGCCGGCCACGACCTGGACCGGGTGCTCTCCACCGACGACCTGGTCTCGGGCGAGAACGTCTTCTTCGTCGCCACCGGCATCACCGACGGCGAGATCCTGCGCGGCGTCCGCTACCGCGCCGAGACGGCGACCACGCAGTCGCTCGTCATGCGCTCGAAGTCCGGCACGATCCGCCAGATCGACTCCACGCACCGGCTCTCGAAGCTGCGCGCGTACAGCAAGATCGACTTCGACCGCGCGAAGTAGCACGCGGCCGGACGGCCCGCCCCGAGCGGCGGCCGACGCGACGACGGTACGAAGAGGGGCGCCCCCATGTGCGGTGGGGGCGCCCCTTCCCGTACGGGCGACGGACCCGTCAGCCGGCCTTGGCGATGCCTTCCGACGCCGCCTTCCTGAGCTCGACCTCGCGGCGGCGGCGCCGGGCGAGCACGACACGGCGCTCGGCGGCGGTGAGCCCGCCCCACACCCCGTACGGCTCGGGCTGGAGCAGCGCGTGCTCGCGGCAGGCGACCATCACGGGACAGCGGGCACAGACCCGCTTGGCGGCCTCCTCCCGGGAGAGCCGGGCGGCGGTGGGCTCCTTCGACGGGGCGAAGAAGAGCCCGGCCTCGTCCCGGCGGCACACCGCCTCCGTGTGCCAGGGGCCGGCCTCGTCCTCCCGAGCGGGGACGCGCTGGGACGGCACGGCGGCGACCGAGAGGGGCTGATGCGGCATGGGCAGCACGGTCTACTCCTGACGACGGCTTCGCGAGCGAGCGACGATGCACGAGCCCTACCCGCTGTGCGCGCGCCTATGCACTGCGTGCCCCGGAGTTCCGCAGCGCGGACACCGGACGGCGAATTCCGGTCACCCCCGGGAGCACGGGAGCGCCGGTGGGCCGGAGCACCGCCGGGCCGGAGCGGCGGAGCGCCGGAAGGAGGCCGCGAGGGCGCCGGCCGTCGTGACGGCGGCCCCGGGTGTCAGTCGCCGAGGTGCTTGCGCAGCTTGTCCTGGACGCGGCCCTGGAGGTCGGTGATCCACTTGCCGCGCTTGGGCTTGGCCTCGACGTTGCCGAAGACCGCGTAGCCGTTGACCACCACGAGGGGGGCCTGCGGGTCGGCGCCCTCCAGGGTCACCACCTCGAAGTTGCCGAAGATGCCGGTGCCGCTGCCGCGCAGGCTGATGTTCTCCGGGACGCGGACCTCCACGTTGCCGAAGATCGAGGTGGCGTTGATGGTGGTGAGCCGCTGGGCGAAGATCGCCTCGGTCAGGTCGATCTCGATGTTGCCGAAGAGCGAGAAGGCGTTGGTCTTGCGGCCGACCCGCCAGCGGCCCTTGCGGGTGGTGCTGGAGAAGACCGCGACCAGGTTGTCCGCGGCGCCCTCGGTGTCCTCCGGCCCGTACAGCGGAGCGGGTCCGGGCGCGGCGGCGGACCGGGCGGCCGGCAGGTCGCGCACCAGCGGCTCCAGCTCGCCCACGGTCTTGGCGCGGTAGACGGAGTCGATCCGGTCCGAGTGCTCCTCGGCGTCGATCCGGCCCTCGGCCAGGGCGTCCCTGAGGATGTCCGCGATCCGGTCCCGGTCGGCGTCCGAGGCCCGCAGCGACCCTTCCGGATCCGCGTAGGCGGGCCGGGGCGCGGGGGCGGGCTCGGCGGGAGCGACCGGCTGCTGGGGCTGCTTTTCGAGGTCCACGACCTCAGCCTAGCGAAACGCGATAGATCGCGACCAGGGGAGGTCGCCGTGGACGGGGGACGGGGTGCGGAATGCGCCATCGCGGAGTGGTCGCGGGCGCTAGTGAGCCTTACCTCACAGGATTCCGGCCGGGCCCGCGTCTTACGCTGGAGGGCGCGCCGCCAACGGAGGCGGCGCAGCTGTCTGCCGAGTGAGGAATGGCCGCCGTCATGCCTGAGTTTGCGTACTCCGATCTGCTCCCCCTGGGAGAGGACACCACGCCCTACCGCCTGGTGACCGCCGAGGGCGTCTCCACCTTCGAGGCCGACGGCCGTACGTTCCTCAAGGTCGAGCCGGAGGCGCTGCGCAAGCTGGCCGCGGAGGCCGTCCACGACATCCAGCACTTCCTGCGCCCGGCGCACCTGGCCCAGCTGCGGAAGATCATCGACGACCCGGAGGCGTCGAGCAACGACAAGTTCGTCGCCCTCGACCTCCTGAAGAACGCGAACATCGCCGCGGCGGGCGTCCTGCCCATGTGCCAGGACACCGGCACCGCGATCGTCATGGGCAAGCGGGGCCAGAACGTCCTCACCTCGGGCCGCGACGAGGAGGCCCTGTCCAAGGGCGTCTACGACGCGTACACCAAGCTCAACCTGCGCTACTCGCAGATGGCCCCGGTGACCATGTGGGAGGAGAAGAACACCGGCTCGAACCTGCCCGCGCAGATCGAGCTGTACGCGACCGACGGCGGCGCGTACAAGTTCCTCTTCATGGCCAAGGGCGGCGGCTCGGCCAACAAGTCCTTCCTCTACCAGGAGACCAAGGCGGTCCTGAACGAGGCCTCCATGATGAAGTTCCTGGAGGAGAAGATCCGTTCGCTCGGCACGGCGGCCTGCCCGCCGTACCACCTGGCGATCGTCGTCGGCGGCACGAGCGCCGAGTTCGCGCTGAAGACCGCCAAGTACGCCTCCGCGCACTACCTGGACGAGCTGCCGACCGAGGGCTCGGCCGAGACCGGTCACGGCTTCCGGGACAAGGAGCTGGAGGAGAAGGTCTTCGAGCTGACGCAGAAGATCGGCATCGGCGCGCAGTTCGGCGGCAAGTACTTCTGCCACGACGTGCGCGTGGTCCGGCTCCCCCGCCACGGCGCCTCGCTGCCCGTCGCGATCGCCGTCTCCTGCTCGGCCGACCGCCAGGCCGTCGCGAAGATCACCGCCGAGGGCGTCTTCCTGGAGCAGCTGGAGACCGACCCGGCGCGCTTCCTGCCGGAGACCGAGGAGGCGCACCTGGCCGAGTCGGGCGAGGTCGTGACGATCGACCTCAACCAGCCGATGGACGAGATCCTCGCCGAGCTGACCAAGTACCCGGTGAAGACCCGCCTCTCGCTGAACGGCCCGCTGGTCGTGGCGCGCGACATCGCGCACGCCAAGATCAAGGAGCGGCTGGACGCGGGCGAGGAGATGCCGCAGTACCTGAAGGACCACCCGGTCTACTACGCGGGCCCGGCGAAGACCCCCGAGGGCTACGCCTCCGGCTCCTTCGGCCCGACGACGGCCGGCCGGATGGACTCGTACGTGGAGCAGTTCCAGGCGGCGGGCGGCTCGAAGGTCATGCTGGCCAAGGGCAACCGGAGCAAGCAGGTCACGGACGCGTGCGGCTCGCACGGCGGCTTCTACCTCGGCTCGATCGGCGGCCCGGCGGCGCGGCTCGCGCAGGACTGCATCAAGAAGGTCGAGGTCGTCGAGTACGAGGAGCTCGGCATGGAGGCGGTCTGGAAGATCGAGGTCGAGGACTTCCCGGCGTTCATCGTGGTGGACGACAAGGGCAACGACTTCTTCCAGAACCCGGCTCCGGAGCCGACCTTCACGCACATCCCGGTGCGCGGCCCGGGTCTCGGCTGACCCGTACGGCTCCCGCTCCTCCGGCGCCCCTCGGTCCTTCGGGACCGGGGGGCGTTCGCGTGCGCTCCCGCGCACTCCCGCGCACTCCCGCGCGCTCCGGTGTCGATCTCCGCTCAGAAAGTGGCTACCGACCGGTATCCCCCGCGTCACTTACTGGCCAGTATTGGCCGCGAGCATGTCAACCATTGAGCCGGTCGACCCCTCGGGAGCCCCCATGTCCTCCGCCAGAGCCAAGGCCACGGCAACCGCCGCCGTCGCCCTGACCACCGCCCTCCTCGTCGTCGGCCCCGCGTCCGCCGCCTCCGCGGCCGATCCGGACACCCACGTGACGTCGACGGCCGCGATCCAGCACGTCGACTACACGACCTGGCGCCGTGACGTGGCCGCCGTGGTGGCCGAGGCGCGCCCCTACGTCGAGGCGCGCGCCGAGGACGCCGGCCGCGAGAAGCAGGCGATCGTCCTCGACATCGACAACTCCTCCCTGGAGACGGACTTCCACCCGTTCTGGGAACTGCCGACCCCCGCGATCGCCGACGTCCGCGCGCTGGTCCGGGACGCGCACGACCGCGGGGTGGCCGTCTTCTTCGTGACGGCCCGCCCCGGCATCATCCAGTCGCTGACCGACTGGAACCTGAAGCGGGCCGGCTACCCGGTCGACGGGCTGTACGTGCGGTCCCTGCCCGACCTGTTCGCCGAGGTCGGCGCGTACAAGACGGCCAAGCGCGCGGAGATCGAGGCCAAGGGCTACACGATCATCGCGAACATCGGCAACAACACCACCGACCTCGTCGGCGGCCACGCCGAGCGCACCTTCAAGCTGCCGGACTACGGCGGCAAGCTGTCCTGACCCGCTAGCGGGTGGCGATGTGGAAGTCCATCCGTGACCAGTCGCCGTCCGGGGTCGAACGCACCCAGCCGCGCGCGTTCTCGAAGTCGCCGGTGCCGCCGGTGATCGCGATGTCGAGCGCCGGCGGCGCCTCGTCATCGGGGTCCACGGCCGCGAGGGTCTGGAGCGCCAGCTGCCCGCCGGGGCCGCCGTTCAGTACGACGGTGCCCACGCACTGGAGGTCCATCGGGTCTCCGGTGCGCACCACGGCGCAGATCCCGCCGTCCCGGCCGACCTTGTCGCCGCCGGCGTCCTTGGTCTTGTAGAGGTCGTCGGCGAAGGCGAAGGACTCCCCGAGCTTCGGCGCGGGGGCGCTCTCGCTCGCCGTGGGGCCGGGGACCTCCTTGGCGTACAGGGTGAACTCGAAGCCGTCGCCGTTGTCGGCAGACGCCGGGGCGGCGGTGCCGAGGGCGAGGACGGCGGCCGTGCAGGCGCCGAGCGCGCCCATCCTCCTGAAGCTGCCGGTCATGTGCTGCCTCCCGCGAGGTGGCCGATCTCCCCGAGCACGCTTCACATTCTCCGACGGGTGCCTCGGCCTCGCCCGTTCGGGCGCACGCACGGGGCCCGGCCGGGCGCACGCGGGGGCCCGGCCACCCCCCTCGGTGGCCGGGCCCCTTCGTACGTTCGCGCAGGTCAGACGAAGCGCTGGTGGGCCGAGCCGGTGCAGGGCTGCAGCCGGATCGCCTCCTTCGCCGCGCCCTGGGTCAGGCACAGTCCGGTCGCCGCGGCCGGGCGCAGGGTGTCGCCGTCGCGGACGAAGCGCTGGTTGGCGCCGCCGTGGCAGTTCCACACGATGAGCGCGGCGCCGGCCGCGTAGTTCGCGCCGGGGACGTCCAGACAGCGGTCCTGGGTGAGCCCGGTGTGCAGGGTCCGGCGGGCGGAGTCGTACCACCAGTTCTGGTTGCGGCCGCCGTGGCAGTCCCAGCCGAGGACGGCGGTGCCGTTGGCCGACTCGGAGGCGTTGACGTCCAGGCAGTTGCCGGTGGCGGCGTTCTTCAGCGGCTTGTACGCGTCGTCCCAGGCGAGCGGGAAGAGCGTCGGGGTGCCGCTGGAGTCGACGTCGGCGCAGCTCGCCTCGCGCAGGCCGGACCCGTAGATCTGGGTCAGACAGGACGCGAAGGCGCCGTGGCCCCGGTAGTTGGGGTGGAAGGACTGGCGCACGGAGTTCTCGTCCGGGGTGCCGGGCTTGGAGAGGTCGATGTAGAGGCCCCGGGCCCAGGTGTCCTCCATGCAGACCTCGTGGCCGTGGAAGAGCCGCGAGTTGTCCAGGTAGACCGCCCCGGTGTCGGCCGCCGCCTTGCGCATGCCGCGCTCGAAGGCGGGGACGGCGGTGTTGCGGCCCCACTTGGTGTCGGAGTCGTAGCCCAGGCCGCCGCAGGCGAGCTTGCCGGGGAAGTTCGGGTTGTCGTTGAAGTCCGGTCCGATGGGGCTCGGGTAGCCCATGAGGACCAGCTTGTAGTCCCCGTCGGCGTACCCGGCGTCGCGCATCACGCTCCGCAGGTCGCGGACGGTCTGCTCGACCTTGGGGACGAGGCCGTCGACGCGGGCCTGCCAGCCGGGCGCGTACACGGGCTCGCAGGCGCCCTGGAGGAGCAGGTAGCGCTGGACGCAGTCGGTCATGACGGGGCCGAACTGGAGGTCGTCGTTGGCTCCGGCGACGAGCAGCACCATCTTGATGTGGGTGTTGCGCGCCTTGACGGCCAGGTTGTCGCTCTGGACGAGCTCGTCGGCGTACTGCTTCGAGCCGCCGATCCGGATGTTGCCGGTGTACGCGCCGGAGCAGGCCACGTTGAACGTGAGGTCCGCGGGGATCCCGGTGCGGTGGATGGCGGCGTCGGGCGAGCGGTGGCACCAGTTGCTGGGGCCGTTGGTCGGCGACTCGTAGCTGCCGACGCCCTCGCCGGAGATCTCGCTGTCGCCGAGGGAGATCAGGCCCGTCTTGCGCTGTGCGAGCGGGCGCTCCTCGGGGCTGCCGTAGATCTTCGTGGCCTCGGCGGCCCGGATCGCCTCCAGCTGCGGCGGGAGCGGTACGGAGGTGATCTGGGCCGTGCCGCTCGTGTCGGCCGCGCCGGCGGGGGTGGCGGCCGTCATGCTGCCGAGGGCCGCCGCCGCAGCGGCGACGGCCGCCATCGGCCAGCGGAGTCTGTACCTGGTGCGCCTCATTGCGCCTCCTGGAAGTGGGGTTACCCACGGTTTTTACTGGCCGGTAAGCGACTTGGGAATACGTCGAACAAGACAAGTGCTCATGTTTTTCAGGGGGTTCGGGAGGTCGCCCCCGACCAGCACAGCCAGGAGGATGACGAAGATGAACGACGAAGCCGGCTACCGGATCGAGCACGACTCCATGGGCGAGGTCCGCGTCCCCGCCCACGCCAAGTGGCGCGCCCAGACCCAGCGCGCGGTGGAGAACTTCCCGGTCAGCGGCCAGCGCCTGGAGCGCGCCCACATCGCCGCGCTGGCCCGGATCAAGGCCGCCGCCGCGAAGGTCAACGCCGAACTCGGGGTGCTCGACGAGGAGGTCGCGGGGGCGATCCGGGCGGCCGCCGAGGAGGTCGCCGAGGGGCGCTGGGACGAGCAGTTCCCGGTCGACGTCTTCCAGACCGGCTCCGGCACCTCGTCCAACATGAACACCAACGAGGTCATCGCCACCCTGGCGACGGAGCGCCTCCCCGAGGGCCGCGACGTGCACCCCAACGACCACGTCAACGCCTCGCAGTCCTCCAACGACGTCTTCCCGTCCTCGATCCACATCGCCGCCACCGCCGCCGTCACCCACGACCTGATCCCCGCGCTCGGCCATCTGGCGGACTCCCTGGAGCGGAAATCGGCCGAATTCGCCGAGGTGGTGAAGTCCGGCCGGACCCACCTCATGGACGCCACTCCGGTGACCCTCGGCCAGGAGTTCGGCGGCTACGCGGCCCAGGTGAGGTACGGCGCGGAGCGGCTGCGCGCCTCGCTGCCCCGGCTCGCCGAACTCCCCCTCGGCGGCACCGCGGTGGGCACCGGCATCAACACCCCGCCGGGCTTCTCCGCCGCCGTCATCGCCGAGGTCGCCCGGACCACCGGACTGCCGCTGACCGAGGCCCGCGACCACTTCGAGGCCCAGGGCGCCCGGGACGGACTGGTGGAGACGTCCGGGCAGCTCAGGACCATCGCGATCTCCCTCACGAAGATCGCCAACGATCTGCGCTGGATGTCCTCGGGACCGCGCACCGGCCTCGCCGAGATCAACCTGCCGGACCTCCAGCCGGGCTCGTCGATCATGCCGGGGAAGGTGAATCCGGTCATCCCCGAGGCGGTCCTCATGGTCGCCGCCCAGGTGACCGGAAACGACACCACGGTGGCGGTCGCGGGCGCGGCCGGGAACTTCGAGCTCAACGTCATGCTCCCGGTGATCGCCAAGAACCTCCTGGAGTCGGTCCGGCTGCTCGCCAACGCCTCCCGCCTGCTCGCCGACCGCACGGTCGACGGGATCACCGCCAACGTGGAGCGGGCCCGCGAGTACGCCGAGTCCTCGCCCTCGGTGGTCACCCCGCTGAACAGGTACATCGGCTACGAGGAGGCCGCCAAGGTCGCCAAGAAGTCGCTGGCCGAGCGCAGGACGATCCGCGAGGTGGTCCTGGAGTCCGGGTACGTGGAGCGGGGCGACCTCACCCTGGAACAGCTCGACGAGGCGCTCGACGTCCTCCGGATGACCCGGCCCTGACCCGTTCTCGCCTACCGCTGACTCATCCGTGACCTTCGCCGCAGCGGTGCCGGGGGCGCGCCCCTAAGATCTGCGCATGACAGGATCCGGCCGCCCCCAGCACTGGGCGCCGGGGGATCACATCCTCTGGCGCTACCGCGACAACGCCACCGGCGACGTGCACATCTGCCGGCCGGTCACCGTCGTGCAGGACACCCCGGAGCTGCTCGCGGTCTGGATGGCGCCCGGCACCGAATGCGTCAAGCCGGTCCTGACCGACGGCACCCCCGTCCACGAGGAGCCGCTGGCCACCCGGTACACCGCGCCGCGCACCACCACCCGCGCACACTGGTTCGGCACCGGCGTCCTCAAGCTGGCCGCGCCCGGCGACCCGTGGTCCGTCTGGCTGTTCTGGGAGCGGGGCTGGCGCTTCCGCAGCTGGTACGTGAACCTGGAGGAGCCCCGGACCCGCTGGTCCGGCGGCATCGACTCCGAGGACCACTTCCTCGACATCTCCGTCTATCCGGACCACAGCTGGCTGTGGCGGGACGAGGACGAGTTCGCCCAGGCCCAGCGGGCCGGCCTGATGGACCCGGCGCAGGCCGCCCGCGTCAAGGCGGCGGGCCGGGCCGCCGTCGAACTGATCCACGCCTGGGGGGCGCCGTTCTCCGACGGCTGGGAGAACTGGCGGCCCGACCCGGCCTGGCCGGTGCCCCGGCTCCCCGCCGACTGGGATCTCACCCCGGCGCAGACCGTGCCATGAGACCCTTGATGCGCCCCCCGGGTGCAACCGTAGGATCGTCCTCCGCAAGCAGTCGATCATCGACGCCCCACCCGGAGCCCCACCGAACGGCACGTCAACCACCGAACACGGCGCAGGAACTGACCGCAAGTCATCCATGAGTCCTCATGAGGGGGAGAGCAGTGCCCGACGTGCGCCCGGGTGTCCGCACCCCCTTCGCCGCCCCTGCCCGCACGGCGTCCACATCCACGGCGCGCCGGGGGTTTAGCCCTGCCGAAGGCGCGGCATCGGCGAGAAGAGCGAGTGCAGCGCACCACCGGCCCGGACGGACGGAATCCCAGGCGTGACGGAGCATCCCACCTCCCACGAAGGCCGCAAGGCGATGGCCGCCCGGCCGCAGGAAAGCGCTCGCCCCCGTCAGGAGACGGCGGCGACGGCGGCCGCGGCCGCCGTCGCGGTGCCCGCACCCGCCCCCGGCGGCGGGAACGGGACAGACGGAGCCGCGGCCCGGCGCGAGGGCGACCGGCTGCGGTTCGTGGGCGCCGCGACGCGGCGGATCGCGCGCGGCCTCGACCTGGACGAGATCGTCCTCGGCCTGTGCCGGGCGACCGTGCCGACCTTCTCGGACGCGATCCTCGTCTATCTGCGCGACCCGCTGCCGGTGGGCGACGAGCGCCCGGCGGAGCCCTTCGTGCTGCGGCTGCGCCGCACCGACCGGCTGCGCTTAACGGACCTGGAGGGCGAGGAGCTGGTCCTCGTCCCCGACCCCGACCCGACCCCCGCGGCGGAGCTGTGCGAGGTCCGCTCGGGCAGCGCGCTGGCCGAGGTGCTGCGCGGGGTCCGGCCGGTGCCCGGCGACTCCGCGGCCGCCCGGGCGGCGCTCCCCGAGCTGCTCGGCCCCGAGCACCCGGTGCCCGGCGGGCAGCGGGCCATACTGGCGCCGCTGCGCGGCCGGCGCCGGGTGATCGGCGCGGCCGTGTTCCTGCGCCGCCCGGAGCGGGCCGGCTTCGAGCCGAACGACCTGCTCGTGGCGGCCCAGTTGGCGACCCACACGGCCCTGGGCATCGACAAGGCGGTGCTGTACGGGCGCGAGGCGTACATCGCGGACGAGCTCCAGCGCACCATGCTGCCGGACTCGCTGCCGCAGCCGACCGGTGTCCGGCTCGCCTCGCGCTACCTGCCGGCGGCCGAGACGGCCCGGGTGGGCGGCGACTGGTACGACGCGATCCCGCTGCCCGGCAGCCGGGGGGCGCTGGTCGTCGGCGACGTCATGGGCCACTCCATGACCTCGGCGGCCATCATGGGCCAGCTGCGCACGACGGCGCAGACCCTGGCCGGGCTCGACCTGCCGCCGCAGGAGGTGCTGCACCACCTGGACGAGCAGGCCCAGCGGCTCGGCGAGAACCGGATGGCCACCTGCATGTACGCGGTGTACGACCCGGTCTCGCACCGGATCACCATCGCCAACGCGGGCCACCCGCCGCCGATACTGCTGCACCTGGGCGGCCGGGCCGAGGTCCTGCGGGTGCCGCCGGGCGCGCCGATCGGCGTCGGCGGGGTGGACTTCGAGGCGGTGGAGCTGGACGCGCCGGCCGGGGCCACGCTGCTGCTGTACACGGACGGTCTGGTGGAGTCCCGGCTGCGGGACGTGTGGACCGGGATCGAGCAGCTGCGCGAGCGGCTGGCGGCGACCGCCCAGCTCACCGGACCCGACCACTCGCCTCCGCTGGAGGCGCTCTGCGACGACGTGCTCGACATGCTGGGTCCGGGCGACCGGGACGACGACATCGCGCTGCTCGCGGCCCGCTTCGACGGGATCGCGCCGAGCGACGTGGCGTACTGGTTCCTGGAACCGGAGGACGCGGCGCCGGGCCGGGCCCGGCGGCTCGCGCGGCGGGCGCTGGAGCGCTGGGGCCTGGAGGAGCTCTCGGACTCGGTGGAGCTGCTGATCAGCGAGGTGGTGACCAACGCGGT
The DNA here is from genome assembly GCF_039535475.1 of Streptomyces showdoensis. Lineage (NCBI taxonomy): Bacteria > Bacillati > Actinomycetota > Actinomycetes > Kitasatosporales > Streptomycetaceae > Streptomyces > Streptomyces showdoensis. The sequence goes on from NZ_BAAAXG010000026.1 coordinate 524,929, forward strand.
GCGGTACGCGGAGCGTCCGGTGACGCTGCGTCTGCTCCGTACCGACGTGCTGCGCTGCGAGGTCGGCGACGACTCCCCGCAGCTGCCCCGGCAGCGGCGGGCGCGGGACACCGACGAGGGCGGGCGCGGCCTGTTCCTGGTGAACCGGCTGGCCCGGCGGTGGGGCGCGACCCGGCTCTCGGGCGGCAAGGTGGTCTGGTTCGAGCTGGCCACGCGCTGAGGCCGTACCGGAGGCCCGGCAGGACCGGGTGGGACCGACGGACCGGACAGGACCGTCGGAGACGTACGAGAAAGGCGACGGCCGGGCCCCTGTGCGGGGGGCCCGGGCGTCGCCTCGTCTCACTGGCCGTCGAGGGCGCCGTTGCCGTCCGGCGGCGGCTCCGTCGTCGGCTCGTCCGTCTTCGTCGGCGGCGGCTCCGTCGGAGTCGTGGCCGTCGAGGTGGGCGGCTGGGTCGGCGTCGTGGCCGTCGAGGTGGGCGGCTGGGTCGGCGTGGTGGCCTCGTCGCTCGGCGTCGTGGTCGGCGTGGGCGACCCGGTGGTCTGGGTCGGCGTCGGGGCCGTGCCGTCGCCGCCGGAGGTGCCGTCGGTCTGCAGGTCGAAGCCGGCGTCCGAGCCGCCGCCGAGCGCGGCGGTGGTGTAGGCGCCCCAGATCTGCGCGGGGGTGCGGCCACCGTTGGCACGGCCCGGGTTGATGGTGTCGGTCAGGGTGACCTGGTTGCCCTTGGCGTCCTCGCCGAAGAGGCCGACGGCGGTGACCAGCTCGGGGGTGTAGCCGACGAACCAGGCGGAGCGGTTGTTCTCGGAGGTACCGGTCTTGCCGGCCGCCGCGTAGTCACCCGCGGCCCGGAAGCCGGAGCCGGACTGGACGACCCCCTGCATGGCCTTGGTGGTGGTGTCGGCGGCCTCGCGGCTGATCACCCGGTCGCCGATCGACTTCACCGGCTCGGCCTTGCGGTCCTTGTGCTCGGCGGACTTCACCAGGGTCGGGGTGACCTTGACGCCGTGGTTGTCGAGGGTGGCGTAGGCGCCCGCCATGTCCATGGTGGAGGCGCCCATGACGCCGAGGGACATCGACGGGGTCGCGCCGAAGTCGACGCCGTCCTTCATGCCGAGGCCGATCGCGGTCTGCTTGACCTTGGTGGGGCTGACGTCGACGATCATCTGGGCGTAGACCGAGTTGATCGAGCTGTTGGTGGCCTTCTGGACGCTGACCGGGCCGTAGCTCTGGTTGTCCTCGTTCTCCGGGGCGAACGGGACGGAGCTGCCGACGACCGGGCGCTTGCTGGTGCCGTCGTAGATCGTGCCGAGGCCGATCTTGCGCCCGTCCTGGGTCTCGGCGTCGTTGTCGATCGCGGAGGCCAGGACGAGCGGCTTGAAGGTCGAGGCGGGCTGGTAGTCGCGCCGGGTGGCGTTGTTGGTCCAGTGCTCGGTGGCGCCGATGCCGCCGTACAGGGCGACGACCGCGCCGGTCTTCGGGTCGACGGAGGTGGCGCCGGCCTGGACGCCGGCCTGCTTCTTGCTGCCCTTGCGGTCCAGCTTGTCCTCGAGCTCGTCGTCGACGGCCTTGACGAGGGCCTTCTGCTTCTTCTCGTCGATGTTGAGGGTGATGGTCCAGCCGCCGGCCTTCAGGTCCTCCTCGCTGACGCCCTGGCGCATCAGCTCCTGGTTGGCGGCCTCGACGATGTAGCCGCTCTGGCCGCTCATGCCCTTGGGTGCCTTGGGCTTCTGCGGGACGGGGAACTTCATGCCGGCGCGCTTGCCGGCGTCGAGCCAGTTCTCGCCGACCATGTTGTCGAGGACGTAGTTCCAGCGCTGCTCGACGAGCTTGCGGCCCTCCGGGCTGGCGGAGGTCCAGTCGTACTGGCTGGGGGCCTGGAGCAGGGAGGCGAGGTACGCGCCCTGGGCGACGTTCAGCCTGCTCGCGTCGACGCCGTAGTAGGCCTGGGCGGCGGCCTGGATGCCGTAGGCGTTGCGGCCGTAGTAGCTGGTGTTCATGTACCCGGCCAGGATCTCGGGCTTCGACATGTTCTCGTCGACCTTGATCGCGATGACCATTTCCTTGAGCTTGCGCGTCGCGGTCTGGTCCTGGCTCAGGTAGTAGTTCTTGACGTACTGCTGGGTGATCGTCGAGCCGCCCTGCTTGGCCTTGCCCGTGAGGGTGTTCCACGCGGCGCGGACGGTGCCCTTGATGTCGACGCCGTTGTCCTTGTAGAACGTCTTGTTCTCGGCGGCGACGAAGGCCTTCTGGACGTCCTGGGGGACCTGGTCCAGGCCGACGATCTCGCGGTTGATCCGGCCCGTGCGGGCCATGACCTTGCCGTTGGAGTACTTGTAGACGTTGCTCTGCAGCGTCGCGTCGGCGTTGGCGGTGGGCACCGGGACCATCACGTAGACCGTGTAGAGGGCGCCCATGACGAGCAGGCAGCCCACGAAGAACGTGCCCAGGAGTTTCTTCCAGGTGAAGAGGCGGCGTATGCGCCCGCCCTGCTTCGCCTGGCTCTTGCCCGTTCGGCCCATGTCTTCCGTCGCTCCGCTCGTCGTGGAATCAGCTTGGAAAGCTAACACCGCCCATGGAGACAAAGGGCGATCGATCCGTATTTTCCGGACGTGAGAATCAGCACCTGCTCCCGAGGGAACCGACGCTCGGGAGCGCCGGATGGTTGTGTGCCGCCGGTCACAATCCGCACGCACGGGGGTGCGACCAGCGCTATACATCGTGCGTATACACCCCATGTACAGTGGCGCACATGTCCATCGGTCACACCCTTCTCGGGCTCCTGGAGTCCGGTCCGCGCCACGGCTACGACCTCAAGCGCGCCTTCGACGAGCGGTTCGGCCACGACCGGCCGCTGCACTACGGGCAGGTCTACTCGACCATGTCCCGGCTCCTGAAGAACGGCCTCGTCGAGGTCGACGGCATCGAGGCCGGCGGCGGCCCCGAGCGCAAGCGGTACGCCATCACCGAAGCCGGCATCACCGATGTCGCCGCGTGGCTGGCCACCCCCGAGAAGCCCGAGCCCTACCTCCAGTCGACGCTCTACACCAAGGTCGTCCTCGCCCTGCTCACCGGGCGCGGGGCCGCCGAACTCCTCGACGTCCAGCGCACCGAGCACCTGCGCCTGATGCGCGAGCTCACCCGGCGCAAGAAGGACGGCGACCTCGCCGACCAGCTGATCTGCGACCACGCCCTCTTCCACCTGGAGGCCGACCTGCGCTGGCTGGAGCTCACCGCCGCCCGCCTCGACCGGCTGGCCGAGGAGGTCCGCCGATGACCGCCGAACCGCTGCTCAGGGCGAGTGGGATCGACAAGGCCTACGGCCCGACCCCGGCGCTCGCCGGGGCCGACTTCAGCCTGCGGGCCGGGGAGGTCGTCGCCGTGATGGGCCCCTCCGGCTCCGGCAAGTCCACCCTGCTCCACTGCCTGGCCGGCATCGTCCGGCCCGACGCCGGGACCATCCACTACGACGGGCGCGAGCTGACCGCCCTCACCGACGGGCAGCGCAGCGCCCTGCGCCGCGCCGACTTCGGCTTCGTCTTCCAGTTCGGCCAGCTGGTCCCCGAGCTCACCTGCGTCGAGAACGTCGCCCTCCCGCTGCGCCTGAACGGCGAGCGGCGCAGGAGCGCCGAGGAGAAGGCGCGCACCTGGCTGACGCGCCTGGAGGTCGAGGACGTGGCCGGCAAGCGCCCCGGCGAGATCTCCGGCGGCCAGGGCCAGCGGGTCGCCGTGGCCCGCGCGCTCGTCACCGCCCCGCGGGTGATCTTCGCCGACGAGCCGACCGGCGCGCTCGACTCGCTCAACGGCGAGCGCGTGATGGCGCTGCTCACCGACGCCTCCCGGGACACCGGCGCCGCCGTCGTCCTGGTCACCCACGAGGCCCGGGTCGCCGCCTACTCCGACCGTGAGGTCGTGGTCCGCGACGGCTCCGTACGGGACACGGAGTGGGCGGTATGAACCTGCGGACCTGGGCGCGCGACCTGGCCCTCGGCGCGCGATTCGCCGTCACCGGCGGCCGCGGCGGCTGGATCCGTACGGCCCTGACGGCGACCGGCATCGGCTTCGGCGTGGCCCTGCTGCTGGTGGCCGCGTCGCTGCCGAACATGCTGTTCCAGCGGGAGGTGCGGGAGTCCGCCCGGGTGCCCGATGCCAGCTACGAGGTGGCCGAGCCGGCCGCCGACACCTTTCTGCACGTGGGCCACCACACCGAGTACCGGGGCGCGGCCGTCACCGGCCTGCTGCTGCGCCCCGAGGGCGAGCGCGCCGCGGTGCCGCCGGGTGCCGCCGCGATACCGGGCCCGGGCGAGATGCTGGTCTCCCCCGCCCTCGGCGAACTGCTCGGCTCCTCCGAGGGGGCGCTGCTGCGCGAGCGGCTCCCGTACAAGACCGTCGGCACCCTCGGCGAGGACGGGCTGATCGGCCCGGGCGAACTGCGCTACGTGGCCGGCAGCTCCACCTTGACCACGGACAACTACGACGGCCGCGGCCGGACGTACGGCTGGTCGGTGCCCGAGGAGCCGGCGAACGCCTTCCTGCTCCTGCTGGTCGTCATCGGCTGCGTGGTGCTGCTGCTGCCGGTGCTGGTCTTCATCGCCACCGCCGTGCGCTTCGGCGGCGAACAGCGCGACCGGCGGCTCGCGGCGCTCCGGCTGGTCGGCGCGGACACCGCGATGACCCGGCGGATCGCGGCCGGCGAGTCCCTCGCGGGGGCCGTGCTCGGACTCGCCGCGGGCGGCCTGCTCTTCGCCGTCGCCCGGCAGTTCTCGGGCTCCGTGAAGTTCTGGGACGTCAACGCCTTCCCGTCCGACGTGTCCCCGCTGCCCTGGCTCGCCGCGCTGATCATCGGCGCGGTGCCGGTGGCCGCCGTCGCGGTCACCCTCTTCGCGCTGCGCGAGGTCGCCATCGAGCCGCTCGGCGTCGTCAGGACCACCGTCCCGCGCCCGCGCCGGCTGGCCTGGCGGCTGGTGCTCGTGCTGGCGGGCGCCGCGCTCCTCGTCCCGTCCGTCTCGGGCGTGGAGTTCGACGAGACGCAGATCGACACGGTCTGGATCGCCGCCGGCGCCACCCTGTCCCTGATCGGCCTCACCACGCTGCTTCCCTGGCTGGTGGAGGCCCTGGTGAAGCCGCTGCAGGGCGGCCCGGTGGCCTGGCAGCTCGCCGTCCGCAGGCTCCAGTTGAGCAGCGGCGCCGCCGCCCGCACGGTCAGCGGCATCGTCGTCGCGGCGACCGGGGCGATCGCCCTGCTGATGCTGTTCCAGGCGATGCAGCAGGACTTCATGCGGCCCACCAACCAGGACACCGCCCGCGCCCAGATGCAGACCCGGGTGCACGCCCGGGACGGGGACACGGCCCGCCGGGCGGTCGACAGGCTGGCCACGACCAAGGGCGTCACCGGGGTCGCCGGTGTCATCGAGTCCAGCGTGTGGCGGTCCGGTCCGGCGCCCCGGGGCGAGGACGTCGGCGGGATCACCGCGGCCTTCGTCGGCGACTGCGCCTCGCTGCGGGAACTCGCCGCCCTGCCCTCCTGCACGGACGGCGACGTGTTCATCGCCCTCACGCACGGCAAGGCCGGCCCCGACGACGCCTGGGTGACCGCGACCGCGCGACCGGGGGCCCAGGTGGCGCTGCGCGAGCGGGTCCGCGGCAAGGCCGAACCGCCCACCTGGCGCATCCCGGCCTCCGCCCGCGTGGTGGACTCGCGCCCGGACCCGATGGGAATGATGCAGTTCGGTGTCCTCGCGACCCCCAAGGCGCTCGACGCGGCCCGGCTGGACGCCCCCGTCGCCAACGTCATGATCCGCATCGACTCCGCGGTGCCGGACGCGCCCGAGCACGTACGCAACACGGTCGCCGCCCTCGATCCGCTGACCCGGGTCGACACCCTGCGGAACATGGAGCGCGACGCCCAGTACTCCAGCGTCCGCACCGGGATCCTGGTGGGCGCCACGCTCACCATGCTGCTCGTGGCGGCCTCGCTGCTGGTCACCACCCTGGAGCAGCTGCGCGAGCGGCGCCGGCTGCTGTCCTCGCTGGTCGCCTTCGGCACCCGGCGCTCCACGCTGGCGTGGTCGGTGCTGTGGCAGACGACGGTGCCGATCGTGCTCGGGCTCGCCCTCGCGGTGGCCGGCGGGCTCGCCCTCGGCACGGCGCTGCTGCGGATGATCGGCAAGTCGGTCGAGGACTGGTGGGTCTTCCTGCCGGTGGCGGGCGTCGGCGCGGCCCTGATCGCCGCGGTGACGCTGCTGAGCCTGCCGCTGCTGTGGCGCCTGATGCGGGCGGACGGGCTCAGGACGGAGTAGGCGGGGTGCCGGAGCGCGCCGGGGATCCGGGGGGATTCCCGGCGGGCGGCGCGCCCCGGGCGCGTACGGGTGGGCGCGGGGTTTTCAGGTCCCCGCGCCCACCACCCGTACCGGCAGCCGCTTCATCGCGTCCCGCAGCGCGGCCGCCAGCTGCTCGAACTCGGACTGGCGGGCCGCCCCCGTGCGCATCGCGAGGGCGATCCGGCGGGACGGGGCCGGGGCGGCGAAGCAGCCGGTGTGCAGGGCCGGGTTGCGGGCCGTCTCGACCTTCACCGCGGTCCGCGGCAGCAGCGTCACCCCGAGGCCGCCCGCGACCAGCTGGACGAGCGTCGACAGGCCGGCGGCGGTCGTGGTGACCGGCGCCCCCTCCGTGCGCCCGGCCTCCCGGCAGATGTCGAGGGCCTGGTCGCGCAGGCAGTGCCCCTCGTCCAGGAGCAGCAGCTTGAGCTCCTTGAGCGCCTCGCGCGGGATGTCGACGCGTCCGGCGAGCGGATGCCCCTCGGGCGCGACCAGGACGAAGTCCTCGTCGAAGAGCGGGAGTTCGGTGACCCCGGGCGCGCCCAGCGGCACCGCGAGCAGCAGCAGGTCGAGCCGCCCGGCGGCCAGCCCGTCGAGCAGCGAGGAGGTCTGCTCCTCGTGGACCTGGAGGTCGAGCTCGGGGTAGCGGGTGTGGACGAGGCGCAGCACGGTCGGCAGGAGGTAGGGCGCGACCGTCGGGATGACCCCGAGCCGCAGCACGCCGGTGAACGGCGCCTGGGCCGCCTCGGCCTCCTCCATCAGCTCGCCCACCGCGTCGAGCACCGCGCCGGCCCGCACCGCGAGCCGCTCCCCCGCGGGCGAGAGCAGTACCTTGCGCGTCGTACGCTCGAGGAGCTGGACACCGAGTGCCTCTTCGAGGGCCGACACCGCGCCCGAGAGCGCCGGCTGGCTCATGCCGATGGCCGCCGCCGCGTCCCGGAAGTGGAGATGCTCCGCGACCGCCGCGAAGGCTCTGAGCTGGGACAGGCTGGGTTGCTTCACACGCCGGGCCGGAATCACTGATAACCACCTTCGATCAACCTGAGCCAGTCTAGCTATTTCACTGATCAATGCACTCCGTGCCATGCTGGGGATCCGTCCAACCCCTCACGGAAGACCTCAAAAGGGACCCTTCCGAACTGCAAGGAGAGCGCGTGCTCACTGTCGGTGACCAGTTCCCCACCTACGACCTGACCGCCTGCGTGTCGCTGGAGAGCGGCAAGGAGTTCGAGCAGATCGACCACAAGTCCTACGAGGGCAAGTGGCGCGTGGTGTTCTTCTGGCCGAAGGACTTCACCTTCGTCTGCCCCACCGAGATCGCCGCCTTCGGCAAGCTGAACGACGAGTTCGCCGACCGTGACGCCCAGATCCTCGGCGTCTCCGGTGACTCCGAGTTCGTGCACCACGCCTGGCGCAAGGACCACGCCGACCTGCGTGACCTGCCCTTCCCGATGCTGGCCGACTCCAAGCACGAGCTCATGAGCGACTGCGGCGTCCGCGGCGAGGACGGCTTCGCCCAGCGCGCGGTCTTCATCGTGGACCCGAACAACGAGATCCAGTTCACCATGGTGACCGCCGGCTCCGTCGGCCGTAACCCCAAGGAGGTCCTGCGGGTGCTGGACGCCCTGCAGACCGACGAGCTGTGCCCGTGCAACTGGAACAAGGGTGAGGACACCCTCGACGCCGGCGCGCTCCTGGCCGGTGAGTGAGCATGGCGCTCGATGAGCTGAAGGCCGCCGTCCCGGACTTCGCCAAGGACCTGAAGCTGAACCTCGGCTCGGTCATCGGCAACAGCGAGCTCCCGCAGCAGCAGCTGTGGGGCACGGTGCTCGCCTGCGCGATCGCCTCCCGCTCGCCGAAGGTCCTCAAGGAGCTGGAGCCCGAGGCCCAGGCCAACCTGAAGCCCGAGGCGTACCAGGCCGCCAAGGCCGCCGCCGCGATCATGGCGATGAACAACGTCTTCTACCGGACCCGGCACCTGCTGTCGGACCCGGAGTACGGGACGATGCGCGCCGGTCTGCGGATGAACGTCATCGGCAACCCGGGCGTCGACAAGGTCGACTTCGAGCTGTGGTCGCTGGCCGTCTCCGCGATCAACGGCTGCGGCCAGTGCCTGGACTCGCACGAGCAGGTCCTGCGCAAGGCCGGTGTCGACCGCGAGACGATCCAGGAGGCCGTGAAGATCGCCGCGGTCATCCAGGCGGTCGGCGTCACGCTGGACGCCGAGGCGGTCCTGGCCGAGTAGGGCCGGTCCGCGACGCAGGAACCAGGAGGGCCCCGGGGCGCAGCACGCCCCGGGGCCCTTCGGTCATGTCCGGAGCGCCGCCAGCAGCTCGTTCATGTCCTCGACGAGGTAGGTGCGGGTGGCGGCCGGGTCCAGCCGGGGCGGCTCGGGCTGCGGGCCCTCGCCGTCGTAGGTCAGGACCGGGGAGAGCCCGAGCTGGACGACGGCCTGCCCGTCCAGGACGTGCAGCTCCATCTCGCCGCCGTCGTTGTTGTCCTTGAGGTACCCGATCTCGCCGACCCCCGAGACGCGGTCGCCGATGCCCTGGAAGGGGTCGTTCATCCGGGCCTCGAACTCCGGGCGCGGGTCGGTGGCCCGGTGCAGCGTGTAGCTGACGTTGAGCTGGTACGGGACGGGCTTGGCGTCCAGGGTGACCACGCACTCCGCCCGGAACAGGGCGGGGTGGTCGAGGACGAGCGGGTTGGTCGTCTCGCCCTTGCCGCCGAAGGCCGAGGAGAGCCCGGGGAGCCGGGCCTTCCGGCAGGGGTCCTCCTCCGCCCGGTAGCCCCTCAGATCCGGTCCGGCGCCGCTCTCGCCCCGGTCGTACGCGACGAGTCCGCCGGCCCAGACCGCCGAGGCGGCGACGGCGCCGCCGAGCGCCCACAGCCAGGGGCGGCGGGGCCCGGGCCGCTTCGGCTCGACCGGCAGCGGCTCCAGGGCGGCCGGGAACTCCGCGCCGCCGACCAGCTCCGGTTCCGAGATCATCCGTCCACCCGCTCGACCGTGCCCGGCGCCGGGGTCGGCGCGACCCCGTACGCGGTGGCGCCGCGCGGCTCAGGTGCGGCCCGCAGGGCCTGTTCGTGGCTGTACGCGCGGAGGTAGCCGACCACCGTGTTGGCGACGGCGACCAGCGGGACGGCGACGACGGCGCCGCCGATGCCGGCGGTCAGTCCGCCGGCCGCGACCGCGAGCACCACCGCGAGGGGGTGCACCCGGACGGCCCGGCCGAGGATGAACGGCTGGAGGACGTGGCCCTCGATCTGCTGCACCGCGAGCACCACGACGAGCACCATCAGGGCGGTGAACACCCCGTTGGTGACGAGCGCGACGACGACGGCGAGGGCCCCGGAGAGCACTGCGCCGACCATCGGGATGAAGGCGAAGAGGAAGATGAAGACGGCCAGCGGCACGGCCATCGGCACGTCGAGGAAGTAGAGCCCGAGGCCGATGAAGACGGCGTCGATCAGGGCGACGAGCACCGTGCCGCGGACGTACGCGGTGAGGGTGCGCCAGGCGCGCGGGCCGGCTCCGGCGACCCCGGGCCGGGCCTGCGCGGGCACCAGCTTCAGCGTCCACTCCCAGACCTTCTTCCCGTCGTAGAGCAGGAAGAGGGTGGAGAACATGGCGAGCAGGATGCCGGTCATCGCCTCGACGACCACGGTCACGCCCTGGAGTCCGGCGGAGGTGATCTGCTCGGCGTTGGCGCCGATGGTGTCGCTGAGGTTCTTGGCGATGTCGTTGATCTGCGACTCGGTCACGTGGAACGGGCTGTCGAGGAGCCAGCGCTTGAGTTCCTCGATGCCGTCCCGGACCTGGTCGGACAGGTTGTCGATGTTGTCCATCACCTGCCAGACCACGAACCAGCCGACCAGGCCCATCACGACGAAGCCGGAGACGGCGGTGACGGCGGTGGCGAGGCCGCGGGGCAGGCCCTTGCGGCGCAGCAGGGCGACGGTGGGCTGGAGCAGCGCGGTGATGAGGAGGGCGGCGACGAAGGCGAGCACGACCAGCTGGACGGAGCTGATCACCTTCATCAGCACCCAGACCGTGCCGGCCAGGACGAGCAGCCGCCAGCCGGCCTCGGCGGCGACCCGCATGCCCCACGGGATCGCGGCGACCGGGTCGGGGCGGGCGGCGACGGCGGGCGCGTAGGCGGGCGGCGCCGGGACGGAGGCCGTGGCGGGCGCGGCCTCGCCGGGCTCCGCGGCCGGTCCGGGGCCCTGGCCCGGGTCCGGGTGGTGGTCCTTGTCGGGGCGGGCCCGCGGGGCCGCCTCGGGGTCCGCGACGGCCACGGCGGAGGCCGGGGGCGCGGACCCGGACGCGGCCGGGGACGCGGAGCCGGACGAGGGGGCGTACGCCGGGACGTCCGGGAGGACGTACGGCGGGCCCAGCGGGTCCTCGCGTTCGGCCTGCGCGCGGCGCTCGTCAAGGCGCTCGCCCATGCGGCTGAAGCTCTCGCCCAGCCGGTTCAGCCATCCTGGCAGTCTCGACATGCTCTTTTCCCTCTCCCCCTCCGAATCCCCGAACCTACACGCACGCAGCCCCCCACCGTAGGACGGCGAGGGGCTGCGCGAAGTTGAGCGGCCGGTACTAGTACCAGCGGTTGGCCTGCCAGAAGGACCAGGCGCCGCACGGGCTGCCGTAGCGGCCGTCCATGTAGCTCAGGCCCCACTTGATCTGGGTGGCCGGGTTGGTCTGCCAGTCGGCGCCGGCCGAGGACATCTTCGAGCCGGGGAGCGCCTGGACCAGGCCGTAGGCACCCGAGGAGGCGTTGGTGGCGCGGTAGTTCCAGCTGGACTCGTGGTCCACGATGTTGCTGAAGCACTGGAACTGGTCGGCCGGGATCATCTGGCGAGCCATCGCCTTGACCTCGGAGACGCTGTACGAGCCCTGGGCGGAGAAGCTGCTGGCGTCGCGCAGCGCGGAACGGCTGGCGCGCTCGGCCTCGTCCTTGCGCTCCTGCTCGGCCTTGTCGGCAGCCTTCTTCTTGGCCTCGGCGTCCTTGGCGGCCTGCATGCGGGCGGCTTCCTCTGCGGACTTGCGCACGAGGGAGTCGGCGGCAGCGGCCTGCACGTCGGCCTGCTCCGAGAGGGAGGAGACCTGTACCTGCGCCTGGTCGCCCGCGGGAATCTCCGCGAGCAGCGTGGTGTCGGCCGCGGTGGCCTCGAAGTTGTCGTCCGCGGGCTGCGCGGCGTTGCCCGAGGCGACGCCGACGACGGCGCCGACGGTGGTGACCGCAGTGGCCGAAGCCACCGCGAATCCCCGGACCGAGATCCGGCTCACACGGTTTCCTTCCAGCATCGCCCGTAGAGGTGACCACGCGGGCGAAATCGTGCCCCTGGCGCTGGTCTCCGAACTGCTGGGTCACAGAAGACACGGGCCCGTGGTGCTGTGGGCGGCATACGGCTGACGGCTGTTCAGTTGTGTGGTGCCGCACCCCTGAGGGTGCACGTGTGCCGTATGCGGGGCCTGACGGAAGCAAGACTCTGCCGGACGCCCGTACCGCAAGGCAATTCCGTACTGCGTGTGAAAGCTCACACCTGAACAGGTGCACGGGTTTTGGCCGATACGGCGGACAACACGACGCCGCCCGGCTAAGCTCCTGCGCTTTGCCGGGCGGCGCCAACTGCGGTGCGATTCGGGTCAGATCTGCCCGTCCTCCAGCATTTCGGTCACGAGCGCGGCGATCTGCGAGCGCTCGGAGCGGGTGAGCGTGACGTGCGCGAAGAGCGGATGCCCCTTCAACTTCTCGACCACGGCGACGACTCCGTCGTACCGCCCGACCCGCAGGTTGTCGCGCTGGGCGACGTCATGGGTCAGGACCACCCGGGAATTCGCCCCGATCCGGGACAGAACGGTCAACAGGACGTTCCGCTCCAGGGACTGGGCCTCGTCCACGATGACGAACGCATCGTGCAGCGAGCGGCCGCGGATGTGGGTGAGCGGGAGCACCTCCAGCATCCCGCGGCCGAGCACCTCCTCGATCACCTCGCGGCCCGCCACGGACGAGAGGGTGTCGAAGACCGCCTGGGCCCAGGGGCTCATCTTCTCGGCCTCGGTGCCGGGCAGGTAGCCGAGCTCCTGGCCGCCGACCGCGTACAGCGGACGGAAGACCATCACCTTCTGGTGCTGACGGCGCTCCAGGACCGCCTCCAGGCCCGCGCAGAGCGCGAGCGCCGACTTGCCGGTGCCGGCCCGGCCGCCCATCGAGACGATGCCGACGTCCGGGTCGAGCAGCAGGTCGAGCGCGATCCGCTGCTCGGCGCTGCGGCCGCGGATCCCGAAGGCCTCCCGGTCGCCGCGCACCAGCCGGACGCCGCCGTCGGCCGCGACCCGGCCGAGCGCCTTGCCGCGCTCGGACTGGAGCACCAGACCGGTGTGCACGGGCAGCTCGGCCGCCTCCGGCACGTACAGCGTCTCCTGGTCGTAGAGGATGTCGATCTGGTCCGCCGAGAGGGCCAGCTCGGACATGCCCGTCCAGCCGGAGTCCGTGATGGCGAGTTCCGCCCGGTACTCCTCGGCGAGGAGCCCGACCGAGGACGCCTTGATGCGCAGCGGCAGGTCCTTGGAGACGACCGTGACGTCGTACCCCTCCGCCTGCAGGTTGCGCGCGACCGCGAGGATCCGTGAGTCGTTGTCCCCCAGCCGGTAGCCCGCCGGGAGGACGCCGGGGTCCGAGTGGTTGAGTTCGACGCGGAGCGTGCCGCCCAGCTCCCCGATGGGGAGGGGGGAGTCGAGGCGCCCGTACCGGACCCGGAAGTCGTCGAGGAGGCGCAGGGCCTGCCGCGCGAAGTAGCCGAGCTCGGGGTGGTGCCTCTTGGCCTCCAGCTCGGTGACCACGACGATCGGGAGCACGACCTCGTGCTCCTCGAAGCGGGACATCGCGCTCGGGTCGGCCAGCAGGACGCTGGTGTCGAGAACATAGGTGCGCCTGTCGGACAAGCGGCGCTTAGTGCTGGTCACCACGGAAGGACAGACCCCCTTCGAGCACCCCTGTGAGGTCGGGGTGCGACGGCTCCGCCCACGGTGGAGCCGCCGTCGCTGCGGAATGGGACCGGGCTCAGGCCGCGATGCGCGGGCCGAGCTCCGGCCCTCCGCTTCGTCCGTACATGTCCTGCACGGTCGTCCTGGTGCAAAGGGCCTCCCGGGTGGCGGTCTCCGTGCCGCTCACTTCACCAGGGATATGCCCTCGAACACACGCCGTCATGCCGAGGCATATGACGGCGTGTTCGTGAACAAGGGGTGACAGGAGGTGCGGCTGGTCCCGGGGGTCCTGGGGGTCCGCGTGGTCCGGGTGGGGCCGTCCGCGGCTCAGGAACCGAAGCGGCGGTGCCGGGCCGCGTAGTCGCGCAGCGCGCGCAGGAAGTCGACCTTGCGGAAGGCCGGCCAGTGCACTTCACAGAAGTAGTACTCGGAGTGCGCGCTCTGCCACAGCATGAATCCGGACAGCCGCTGCTCGCCGCTGGTGCGGATCACCAGGTCCGGGTCGGGCTGACCGCGGGTGTAGAGGTGCTCGGAGATGTGCTCGACGTCGACGATCTCGGCGAGCTCCTCGAAGCTCGTCCCCTTCTCCGCGTGCTCCAGGAGCAGCGAGCGGACCGCGTCGGCGATCTCCTGGCGGCCGCCGTAGCCCACCGCGACGTTCACGAGTATCCCCGTGTTGTCGTGGGTGGCCTGCTCGGCCTCCTTCAGCACGGACTGGGTGCGGGCCGGCAGGAGGTCCATGGTGCCCACGTGGTGCACCCGCCAGCGGCCGTCGGCGGCGAGCGCGCGGACCGCTCCCTCGATGATCGCGAGCAGCGGGACCAGCTGCTCCTCGGGACGGTTCAGGTTGTCGGTGGAGAGCATCCAGAGCGTGACGACCTCGACGTCCGTCTCGGAGCACCAGCCGAGCAGTTCCTGGATCTTGTCCGCGCCGGCCTTGTGACCCTGCTCGGGGGTGCCGCCGGCGGCCTTGGCCCAGCGGCGGTTGCCGTCGAGGATGACACCGATGTGCTTGGGCACCTGGGCGTGGTCGAGTCGGCCTTCCACCCGGCGTGCGTACAGCCCGTACACCAGGTCACGCAGGTTCACCGTTCTTTACCCCTCCATGAGTGTCGGCCCCCCGAAGCCGCCACATTACTGCGCACGGGTCACGGGCTCCCAGCCCGGGACTGTCACAAGTCCGTGATAGGGAGAGATACGTGACTGATTCCCCCCTGTACCAGGCAGCCTCGAACCGCTACGACTCCATGGAGTACCGGCGCACCGGCCGCAGTGGCCTCAAGCTCCCCGCCATCTCCCTCGGCCTCTGGCACAACTTCGGCGACGACCGTTCACTCGCCTCCCAGCGGGCGATCCTGCGCCGCGCCTTCGACCTGGGCGTGACCCACTTCGACCTGGCGAACAACTACGGGCCGCCGCCCGGCTCCGCCGAGCTGAACTTCGGCAAGCTCTTCGCCCAGGACTTCGCGCCCTACCGCGACGAGCTGATCGTCTCGACCAAGGCGGGGTACGAGATGCACCCCGGCCCGTACGGCGAGTGGGGCTCCCGCAAGTACCTGATGTCCTCGCTCGACGCCTCCCTGAAGCGGATGGGCCTCGACTACGTCGACATCTTCTACTCGCACCGCTTCGACCCGCACACCCCGCTGGAGGAGACGATGGGGGCGCTCGCCTCCGCCGTCCAGCAGGGCAAGGCGCTGTACGTGGGCGTCTCCTCCTACACGAGCGAGCAGACCGCCGAGGCCGCGCGGATCCTCAGGGAGATGGGCGTCCCGGCCCTGATCCACCAGCCCTCGTACTCCATGATCAACCGCTGGACCGAGGACGACGGCCTGCTCGACACCCTGGAGGCGGCCGGCATGGGCTGCATCTCCTTCGTGCCGCTGGCCCAGGGCCTGCTCACCAACAAGTACCTGAAGGGCATCCCCGAGGGCTCCCGGGCCACCCAGGGCAAGTCCCTCGACCCGAACCTGCTGTCGGACGAGGTGCTGCGCCGGCTGCGCGGCCTGGCGGACATCGCCGAGAGCCGCGGGCAGTCGCTGGCGCAGCTCGCGCTGTCGTGGGTGCTGCGGGACGAGCGGATGACCTCGGCGCTGATCGGTGCGTCGAGCGTGGCCCAGCTGGAGGAGAACGTCGCGGCCCTCGCCGCGGCCCCGCTGTCGGAGGAGGAGCTGAAGGAGATCGACTCCTTCGCCGTCGACACCGAGGGCACCAACATCTGGGCCGGCCGGGGCTGACGCCCGCAGGGCGACCCGGGGGACGTCCCCGGGGAGCCGGGAGGCAAGAAAAACGGGCCGGTCCGTGGGGGGGATACGGACCGGCCCGAGGGGGGGTTTCCACCATAACCCTTCATTAGTCGTGCTGCGTGCCACGTGCGCCGACCGGCGGGTCGCGGATTCGGTGGAGGCCAAGCGGCACAAGGGCTGTAGGGCCCGGTGGCGGGTTTGCGCCCGGGCGTGGCGGCGGAATCGGTACCTCCCACGGGGGACCCCCGCGCAGGGTCGCCCGGTTGACGGGGCGCCGCAGGTCAGGACGGGGTGCGCGGGGTCCCCGTGCGGTGCAGCAGCGTGATGCCGTCACGGCGGGCGACCAGCTCGTAACCGTGCTCGCGCTGCGCGGCCCGGAGCTCGGCGAGCTGCTGGGGCAGCGGGTAGGGCCAGTGCCCCGGCTTGTACGGCCAGGCCTCGGGGGTCTCGCTGTCGTGGACGATCCACTCGGCGGTCGGCGCAGGCAGGTCCCCGCGGGGGTAGGCGTAGAGCCGCCCGCCGACCGGGAAGGTCGGGAAGAGGACGACGGTGCAGCGCGAGGTGAGCTGCGGGGCGAGCCGGTTGGACGCGGCGACGGTGGCGCCGTCGGGGATCTCGTCGAGCAGGGCGCGGGCGGCCCGTACGTGCCCGGGGGTGTGCCAGGTGGCCCGCTGGGCGAGCTGGGCCAGCGGGAACGAGGGCAGCAGCACCGCCGTCACGGCGAGCACGGTGGCGAGCGGGGCGCGGAGCCGGCGGGGGTCGGTCTCCCGGCCGAGGACGTCCACGAGGCCGGCGAAGACGACGGGCATGAGGATCGCGCTGTAGTGGAAGGCGGTGCTCCAGTGGAAGCCGTTCTCCGAGGCCATCCGCCAGGCGAGGGTGGGCAGGGCGATCAGCGCGAGCGGGGAGCGCAGGGCGAGCAGCGCGGACGGGGCGAAGACGAGCACGAGGGTGGTGGCCTTCGTCTCGGGGCGCAGCAGGTCGAGCGGGGCGTGGGCCAGCGCACCGAGGAGCGAGCCGTGGGCGGCGGCGAGGTTGCCGCCGTGGGCGTAGCCGCCGGTGGGGTCGAGGGCGGGCAGCAGGACCTTGATCTCCAGGAACGAGCCGAGCAGGCCCGCGGCGACGGTGGCGAGGCCGAGGCGGAGCGCGCGCCGGTCGGTGCGGCCCTTCAGGGCGATGTAGCCGCCGACGGCGGCGAGGGTGAGCCCGAGGTCCTCCTTGACCAGGAGCAGGGGCGCGGCCCAGCCGACGGCGGCCCGCCAGCGCCGGTGGCCGAGGGCTTCCAGGGAGAAGGCGAGGAGCGGTACGGCGAGGGCGACCTCGTGGAAGTCGAAGGCGGCGGCGGAGGCGACGCCCCAGCTCAGTCCGTACCCGGCGGCGACGGCGTGGGCGGCGCGGCGGCCGAGCGCGCGGGCGGCCCAGCGGGCGAGCGGGACGACGGCGAGCGCGAGGAGCGCGGACTGGACGACGAGCAGGGTGAGGGGTGAGGGCCAGAGGCGGTAGAGCGGGGCGAGGGCGGCGAGCAGGGGGTGGAAGTGGTCGCCGAGGAGGTTGAAGCCCTCGCCGCGCAAGGGGGCGACGGGAGCCCGGAGTTCGGCGTAGGCGCGGACGGCCTGTTCGAAGATGCCGAGGTCGTAGCCGGTGGTGCGCAGGAGCTGGTGGCGGCGTACGGCGACGGTCGCGTAGAGCAGGCAGAGGCCGAGCGCCCAGACCCAGGGCAGGACGCCGGGGCGGCGGTACCAGGGGGTGGGGGCGGGGAGGTCCGACCCGTGCCGAGTCGATGCCGGTTTCTCAACGATTGTCCGCATATGGGGTGATGCTAGGGCCGGAGCGGCCCCGGGGCGGGCCTTTCAGGGGGTGGCGGTGAACGCGCCGAGGAGCAGGCCGAGGAGGGCGCCGCCGAGCATGAAGGGGCCGAAGGGGATCGCGGAACCCCGGCCCGCCCGCCGGGTGAGGACGAGTCCGAGGCCGTACAGCGAGCCGAGCAGGAAGCCCGCGAAGGCCCCCGCGAACAGCACCCCCCAGCCGTACCAGCCGAGGGCGGCGCCGAGCGGGACGGCCAGTTTCACGTCGCCGAAGCCCATGCCGTCGGGGTGGATCAGGAAGAGCAGCAGATAGCCGCCGCCGAGGGCGAGCGCGCCCAGCAGGGCGTGGAGCCAGGACCCCGCCGCGTACGGCAGGAGGGCGGCGACCGCGAGCAGCAGGGGCAGCGCCCCGGCGAGCGGCAGGGTCAGCCGGTCGGGCAGCCGGTGGACGCGCAGGTCCACCCAGGCGAGCAGGGTGCCGAACGGGGCGGCGAACAGCCAGACCAGGAGCTCGGGCCGGGGCCCGTCGGCGGCCGCGGCGAGCGCGGCGCAGACCAGCGCCGTGAGCAGCGGAGCGGTCAGCGGCGCGGGCGTGGTCGCGCACCGGGCCCGCCCCGGGCCGCCCAGCCAGCCGCGGGCCGGACCGGCGAAGGGGTGCCCGGCCGGGCAGCGGTCGCGCCACGGCTCGTCCGGGGCGACGGAGAGCCGGTACGCGGCCCGGGGGACGAGCCGGCCGGCCGCCGCGCCCCACAGGGCGGCGGCGGTGACGAGTGCGAGCGAGACGGCGTCCACGGAGCGACCCTAGGGCTAGGGTCTGGCCCATGGGGCGGACTTCGGGACGGACTTCGGGACGGGCGTCGGGCTGGGCGCCGGGGTGGGCGTCCGGATGGGCGGCGCGGCGGACCTGGCGGGACGGGCCGGGGGTGCTGGAAACGCCGGGCGGGGCGGTGCCTTTGGAGATCGCCGCTTCCTATCGGGCCCGGCGGCGGGGGCTGCTCGGGCGGGACGGGATCGACGGCGCGCTGCTCATCACGCCGACCAACAGCGTGCACACCTTCGGCATGCGCTTCCCCCTCGACGTCGCCTACCTGGACCGCTCGCTGACCGTCCTCGACGTGGTCACCATGCGGCCCGGCCGGCTCGGCATGATCCGCCCGCGCGGCCGGCACGTCCTGGAGGCGGCGGGCGGCGCGATGGCGGAGTGGGGGCTGCGCCGGGGCGTACGGGTCACGGTGGACCGTTACGGCGGGCCGGAGCCCAGCAGCGTGAACGCCCCGTAGACCGCCGAGGCCAGGGCCAGCGCGGCGAGGACCGGCACCGCGGTACGGGTCCGGAGCCGGGCCAGGGCCACCGCGGGCGGCAGCAGCAGACCGAACGCCGGCATCATCAGGCGCGGCCGGGAGCCGAAGTAGGCGGCGCCGACCAGCGAGATCACGACCACGGCGACCGTGTAGACGAGCAGCGGGAGCGGCTGCCGCTGCCGCACGCACAGGGCGACCAGCCAGCCGAGCAGTCCGAGCGCCGCGCACAGGCCGAGCCCGGCGGGCCAGGGCAGCCCGGCGATGAAGCGGGCGAGGGCGACGCCCCCGTCGATGGAGTTGCCCCAGGCGGCCTGCACGTCGAAGTAGGCCGTCGCGCTGCCCTGCCGGAGACCGACGTAGACGATGTACGCGAGCCAGCCGAGCGGCGCGAGCAGGGCGCCCACGGCGACGGAGGCCCGCAGCCGGCGCTC
Source organism: Streptomyces showdoensis (assembly GCF_039535475.1). NCBI lineage: Bacteria > Bacillati > Actinomycetota > Actinomycetes > Kitasatosporales > Streptomycetaceae > Streptomyces > Streptomyces showdoensis. The sequence continues at coordinate 544,012 of NZ_BAAAXG010000026.1, forward strand.
CCGCACCACCGTGACCAGGGCGGTGATCCCGATCGCGGCGATCAGCGCGGCGGCGGTCGGCCGGGTGAGCCCGGCGAGCACGCACAGCGCGCCGGCCACGATCCAGCGCCCGCGCAGCACGGCGAGCACCGACCAGGCGGCGAGCGCGGTGAAGAGCGTCTCCGTGTACGCCATCGACTGCACGAACGCCGTCGGGTACACCCCCCACAGGACGGCCAGCACCACCCCGGCGCGCTTCCCGGCCACATGGGCGCCGACCTCGTGGATGCCCCAGGCGGCGGCGAGCGAGGCGGCCCAGGAGACGAGCAGTCCGGCGGTGGCCGCGTCGACGGGCAGGACGGCGGAGACGGCCCGTTCGAGGGCGGGGAAGAGCGGGAAGAAGGCGAGGTCGGCGTGGACGCCGCCGTCGGGCAGGGTGACCTGGTGGCCGTAGCCGTGCTCGGCGATCCGGGTGTACCAGACCGCGTCCCAGCGCCCCATGAGCCGGTGCAGCCCGTCCTTGCCGGTGGCCGCCGCGAAGGCGGCGAGCACGGCGAGGCCCACCAGACGGGTGGCGGCATAGCCGCCGAGGGCGGCCCAGGGCGGGGCGGGGGTGGTGCGGGACATGCGATCGATTATGTCCGGACCGGCCGGGCGCCCCGGCGGGCACCCGGTCCGCTCAGCCCAGGGGCCGGATCCTCAGGAACTTCGCCGAGAGGACCGGGCCGAGCTGCCCCGCGATCTCGTGCCCCGGCTCCGGCGGGGAGGGCAGGTCGCCGAGGAAGGAGGTGACGATCACCTCGTCGATGCCGAGGACGCCCCGGCAGCACTGTTCCTCGAGGAAGTCCAGGGTGCGCCGCCAGCGGTCCTGGTCCTCCAGGAAGGAGCTGACGGTTCCCTGGACCACGTCCCAGAAGAAGACGTGCGGCAGGACGCCGCCCTGGGTGAAGACGTGCGACTCGTACGCGTCACGGAACTCGGGGATCCGGGCGACGAGGTCGCTGACCAGTTGGACACTCGGGGTCGTGGTCGTCATCGGCTGCCCATTTCGGACTTCGAAAGCGCTCTGTAGCTGTTGCTCTTCCGACCAGCATGCTCCTCCTGAAGTACCCCGTCCCGTCACTTTTGCGCTTTCCTGACGACGTCTTATGCCTGCTTTTCCACAGGGGGTGCGAAAGGTCCCCCATCCGTGGATCGTTGCTCGTATGTACGAGTTGGTGACACTCGCCCGGGGCGGGGTGCTGCTCACGGTGTGGGCACTCGCGGCGGGCTGGCCGCGGGGCCGGCTGGCCGTGCGGCTGCGCGGGGACGGGTGGCAGCGGATCTGCCGGGGCGCGTGGGCGGTCCCGGGGAAGGAGGTGGACTGGAGGGTGCGGGCCGGCGCGGTCCAGCTGCTCCGCCCCGAGCTCGTGTGCAGCCACCGCACGGCGGCGGCCCTGCACCGCATCGAGCTGCTCGCGGACGGAGCGAGAGGGGCGGACGGGCCGGAGCCACTGGAGTTCACCGCGCCCGGAGGCGGCGCTTCCGGTGGCCGGATCCATGTGCACGGGACGGCCGGGCTGACGGACCGTGACTGCGTCGTGCGGCGAGGGCTGCGGGTGACGGGCCCGGCCCGGACGGTCGCCGACCTGATACGGGCCGCCGCCATCCGCGAGGAGGCGGTGGTGGTCGCGGACTCGGCGCTCTCCCGCCGCTGCGTGGCGGGCCGCCGGCGGGAGCCGTTGGTCGGCCGGGAGGAGCTGGCGGCGGCGCTCGCGGTGCCCCGCCGCCCGGGTGCGCCGCGGGCCCGGCGCTGGCTGCCGCTGGCCCGTCCGGGGTCGGGCTCGCCCGCGGAGACGGTCGCCCGGCTGCGGATGGGGGACGCGGGCCTGTTCCCCGAGGTGCAGCCCGCCCTCCGCTCGGGCGCGGGCCGCGCCCTGCACCCGGACTTCTACTTCCGCGCGGCGGGACTGGTCGTCGAGATCGAGGGCTTCGCCTTCCACGGCACCCGGGAGGCCCACGAGCGGGACGTCCGGCGCTTCAACGAGCTGCAGAGCTGCCCGGGGGTGCGCCGGGTGCTGCGCTTCACGGCACGGGAGGTGTTCGACCGCCCGGACCGGATGACGGCCACGATCAGAGAGGCGCTCGGGTCTCTCGGGGCGCCGCCGCGTGCCGGCCCCGGGGGCGTCGGCGCCGGCGGGTGACGACGGGCCAGGCGCCGAGGCCGGCGACCAGGACGGTGCCGGTGGTGATGCCGGCGATGCCGACGGCCCGGAGGACGGGATCCGGCTCCCGCCCGCCGGCCCCGCCCTCTCGCTCTCCCCCACCCTCCTCCGAGGGGAGGTGGCCGAGGTCGAGCGCCAGGGCGACGGGGCCGGGGGCGCGGCGGTCGAGCGCCAGCTGGACGTAGTACGCCCCCTCGAAGCGCATGGCGCTCGCGGCCTCCGTGGCGCCCTGGGTGCGGTTGGCGTAGGCGGCCGGGGCGGTGGCGAGGAAGAGCGTGGCCGGGGCACCCGTGTACAGCGCCTTGCGTTCGTCGACGGCGCCGCGCGCGGGGTTGTAGAGCGCGAGCCGCAGCCCGTCCGGGAGGGCGGAACGGCCGGGCGGGGGCGTCCCGTTCGCGAACCGGGCCTGGACGAAGAGCTGCTGCCCCCAGGCCACCGGCACCCGGTAGAAGCGGCTCTCCCCCGGCAGCAGCTCGTCGCGCCAGGTGCCGTCGCCGACCGGGGCGGCGTCGTTGAAGCCGGTGCCGCCCCGGGCGGTGCCGGCGGAGGGGCCGTCGCCGAGGCCGGCGGGCGGCTCGGTGCGCCAGCCGGTGGGCGCGGCACCGGTGCCGCCCGTGCCGCCGCCTCCGGACTCGGCGACGTACCCGATCTCGACGGTCCGCCGCCGCACCGCGCCCAGGGCGCGGCCGACGCCCTCGACCACCAGCACGTACTCCCCCGGCTCCTGGCAGGGCCGCCCCGGCTCGACGCGCCGGCTGACGTAGTCGGCGACGGGCCGGGCGGTGTCCCCGTAGAAGCGGATGTCGTTGGGCGGACCGCAGGGCGCGCCGGAGGCGGTGCGCAGCGAGAGCGAGAGGCCGTCCACGACGTCGACCTCGCTGCCGGGCTCGGGGGCGAGGACGGCGGAGAGGAAGACGTCCGAGCCGCCGTCGAGCCGGAGGCGGTACGTGTGCGTCTCCCCGCGCGCTATCTCGTCGAGGTACGTGCCGGGCCCCGGCAGCTCCGCCCCGGAGCGGACGGGGCGGGCGTCGGGGGCGGTGCGGTACGCCGCCGGGGCGCCGGGGCGGGGGGCGGCTCCGCCCAGCACCCCGACGGCGAGCGCGGCGGCCAGGACCCTGCGCATCGGCCGCTACCCGCCGCCGCCCGAGGATCCCGAGGTCCGTGGGAAGGACACCTCGACGCGGCGGTTCTTCTTCCGCCCCTCCTCGGTGGAGTTGTCGGCGATCGGGTAGTCCTCGCTGTAGCCGCGGATGTCGAAGGTCGTCCCCGCGTCGAGGTTCCTCGCCAGCTCCAGCTGCACGGCGTCGGCGCGCGCCTTGGAGAGCTTGAGGCCGTGCTCGTACGACCCGAGGTCGTCGGTGAACCCGAAGACGCGGACCCGGCCGGACCCCTGCTTGTTGATCTCCACGGCGATGGCGGCGATCCGGGCGGTGGCGGCGGGGCTCAGCTTGGCGCTGTCCTTCGCGAACAGCACTTCGGCCTGCAGCGCGAACGTCACGTCCACGTTGGTGTCCTCACGCCGCTGCTCGCCGCCCTCCTCCTCGACGATCTGCTTGATGTCGAGGATCTTCGCGGGCGCGAGGGTGGCGCCGTCGGGGAGCATGAGCGCGGGCGCGTTGGAGTCGATGGGCGGCGGCGGGGACGCGCTGGACGTCGATCCGGGCGGATCATCGGCCCGCGCCGTCGCGGCGGGACCCGCGAGGCCGGACAGCAGGACCATGCCGGCGGTGAGAGCGGCGAGGCGGCGGGGTGTCGTCGTCATGGCTGCGCCCTCAGGAGAGCTTGATGGTGGCGGGGTCGAAGGTGGGGAGCTGGAGGGAGACCTCGGTGGTGGTGGGGGGTGGGGCGGGGAACTGCATGAAGACGGAGGTCCAGGCGCCGGCGGCGAGGCTGTCGAGGCCGGTGGTGGTGAGGGGGCGGCCGTCCGTGTCGCGGAGGACGTAGTAGCGCTTCTTGCCGACCGAGTCGACGAGGGTGGCACCCCCCAGCGAACTTCCGTGCTTGATGACCTCGGTCTCGTTGCCGTTCACCTGGGGTGGGATGACCGCCGTCGCGTCGGCGACGTTCCTCAGCTTTCCGGAGACGGTGATGAATCCGCCACCGTCCCGCTTGGCCGACTCGACGGAGAGCTCAAGGCCCTCCTGTCCTTTGAGCACCGCGAGGACCGTCGCGGGCTCCTGGGACTGCGGCTGGGTGTTCCCGCCGCTGCCACCGGCTGTGGAGGACGACTTGGTCGACGCCGGCTTGTCCTGCTGCGGCTTCTCTTCGCCGCCGCAAGCGGAGAGGCCGAAAACCAGTCCGGCTGCGATGGCCACCACGGCCATCCCTCTACCGGCCTTCGTTACGTGCCGCACACTCATGGGAACAGGGTCCTTCGCTCGTCAGTCGGCCAGTCGGACGGAAAAGAGCTCGGCCGCGTCGGGCAGGCTCGGGTGGTCGGGGTCGATCGTCCACTCGACGCCGTCGCAGAACAGGCCGGTGATCGGCTCCGGTTCAGGGCTGGGCGTGGGGGTCGGCTCCGGTGTCGCCGATCCGCTGGGCTCCGGAGTCGTGGGCGACGGCTCTGGAGCGTCGAAGTAGCAGCGAGGTTCGAGCACGGCCGTCGCTGTCGCCACCGCGTGTTGTTTCGCCGCCCCGGGAAGGCCCACCACGTCGAGGGTGCGGATCTGGACCCGGAACCCTTCCTCACCGGACCCGAGGGCGGTGCAACCGGTGTCCCAGAGCTCAGCGTCGTTCTTCGACGCGAACAGCTCCGCCCTTTGGCAGGCGCGTTCAGAGTCGTACTCCTCGCCCTGCAGGTAGCGGTCCCACGCACCCGGATCCAGGATCACGTCGAGCCAGCCGTCCCGCAGTTGCTCGCGGGCGTCCTGTGCAGCGGCGAGCGCAGCGGCGTCGGCCGCCGTCTGTCCACCGTTGCGGGTGGCCGCCGCCTGCCCCACGGCGAAGTAGACGAACGCGAGGAAGAGCAGCCCCCCGATCACCGCGATGTAGACGGGAAAGGCCTGCCCCTCGTCACCCCGCCGGAGGCCGGCTAGTGCGCGCCGCCCTGGCCGCCACCTCCGCCGGTCAGCTCGGAGATCTTCTTGGTGATGGCGCCCTTGATCGACTGGCCGATGTCCGTCCCCGTGATCGCGACCACGATCGCCACCACCACCACGATGATCCCCAGGTACTCCACCGCCGTCTGCCCCCGGTCCCCCCTCCGGGCGGACCTGCGGTCGGACCAAGTCCCCGCCTGTACGCGGGCCTTGGTCAGGAGCTTGAGCAGCGCGTCGTTCATGGTGTTCCCCTCCGTGTCCGGCGACGCGGGCAGGGTACGCCTGGAGGGCGGGGTGTTCACAGGGTCCGTAGGCCCAATCACGGTGGGTAGTCATGACGCCGTCCTCGTGCCGAGCCAGGAGGCGATGGCTTCGCCGCGGGTGGTGCTGTCGAGTTTGGCGAAGATGCGGTTGATGTGGTTCTTGACGGTCTTCTCGGTGATGAAGCAGGTGGCGGCGATCTGCTGGTTGGTCATGCCCGACGCGATCAGGTCCATCACCTCCGCCTCCCTCGCACTCAGGCCAAACCGTCCCACATCTGGTTGCACTTGCGAAGCTGGATTTCTGAAACGCAATATATTCGAGACAGTTGAGCCCGCGCCAGTGTGTGCAGTAGCACGCATCGCCCGTAAGAGGTCGTCCAGGACGAACGCCCCGTGGACCAGGCAGGACACCCCCTCCGGCGCCTCCTGCCCCGGGTGGACCAGGAGCAGGACCGGGGCCACCGAACTCGGCGGGGGCAGCGGGGTCGAGGCGTCCAGGAGGATCAGGTCCGGGGCGGTGCGGCGGGCCCGGGCGAGGGTCTCGTCGGGGGCGGAGGTCTCCGCCACCACGCGGACGTCCGCGCGGCCGCCGAGGAGCGCCGTCAGCCCCGCCCGTACCACCGGGTTCGCGCTCGCCACCAGGACTCTCATCGCGGCCCTCATTCGCCCGTGATCGAGCCGAAGTCGGTGCCCGTGCCGAGGAACAGGCCCGCCCCCAGCAGGATCATCGTCGCCGGGACCATCAGGGTCGTGATCACCATCGTCGCCTTGGGGACCGCCTTCGCCGCCTTGCGCCGCGCGTTCTGCGCGTCGGTGCGCCGCATGTCGTTGGCGATCTGGATGAGGGTGTCGACGATCGGGGCGCCGAGCTCCTCGCCCTGCTGGAGCGCCGTGACGAACTGCGCGACCTGCTCGGAGTCGTTGCGCCGGCGCAGTTCGTCGAAGGCCTGGCGGCGGCTGACGCCCATGTCCATCTGGCGCAGGGTGATGCGCAGTTCGTCGGCCCACGGGCCCTCGTACTTCTCCGCCACCCGCTCCAGCGCCTGGCGGAAGCCGAGCCCCGCGGAGACGACCACGGCGAGGACGTCGAGGAAGTCCGGCAGGGTGCGTTCGATCTGGTCCTTGCGGATGCGGACCGCGGACCAGATGCCGACCTCGGTCCAGAAGGCGCCGAAGGCGAAGAGCAGGACCGCGACCAGGAACGAGCCCCGCCCCAGCATCAGCAGGCCGCCGAAGACGCCGAGGAAGCCGTAGACGGCGCGCCGGGCCCCGTACCGGTCTATGGTCAGGCCGCCGGGGTTGCCCGCGAGGTCGATCCGGCGGCGCACCGAGCTGACCCGCTTGGGGCCCATCAGCCGCAGCACGGCGGGCGACCAGCGCATCCCGAGCCGGTCGACGAGCGAGTCGACGGCGCCGGTGCGGGTGGCGCCGACCTCCAGGGCGAGCTGGAGGTCGGAGGGCAGCTTGGCGTCCGCCCGGTAGAGGCGGATGCCGTAGCAGGCGCCGGCGACGGAGAGCCCGGCGAGGAGGGCGAGCAGCAGTTCCACGTTCTCCACGCCCCTACACGTCGATCTTCGAGAAGCGGCGGATGGCCACGAAGCCCACGCCGTAGAGCGCGATGGCGATCACCACCGCCAGCTGCCCCATGCCCGAGCCGGTCATCCGGTCCAGCGCGCCCGGTTGCATGTTGTCGATGAGCAGCAGCGAGCCGACACCGATGACCGGCACCGCGTACGCCGTGAGGCTCACCTGCGACAGCTGGGTGCGGACCTCGCGGCGGGTCTCCTTGCGCTCCTCCAGGGTCTCGGTGAGGTTGCGCAGCGAGGAGACGACGGTGCCGCCGGCCCGGTTGGCGAGGACCAGCGTGGTGACCAGGACGACGAGTTCACGCGAGGGCAGGCGTTCGGCCAGCTCGCCGAGGGCCTCGTCGACCGAGGTGCCGACGGCGAGCTGCTGGGCGACCTTCTCCAGTTCGTCGCCGGCCGGGGCCTCCAGCTCGTCGGCGGCGAGCGAGAGCGCCATCCGCAGGGCGAGTCCGGCCTGGGTGGCGTTGGCCAGGATGCGGGAGAGCTCGGGGAGCTGGTTGATGAACTTCTCGATCCGCTTCTGCCGCTGCCAGTTGAGGAAGCCCATCGCCACCCACAGGCCGAGGAATCCGCAGATCGGGCCGAAGAAGGGGGACAGCAGCGCCTGGCCGGTGATCCACAGGACGGCGACCGTCGCCGCCATGGAGACGACGAACTCCCCGGGGGTGATGTCGAGTCCGGTGGCGGAGATGCGCAGTTCCAGCTTGCGCCCGAAGGCGGTGCGGCGCACCCGGCGGTCGATGCCGCGGAACGGGCGGCGGCGTCCGCCCGTACCGCCCTCGCCGCCCTCGCCGGTCTCGGACAGCCGGGCGATGAGCGCGGCCCGCTGGGCGGACCCGCTCGCGTACGTCCGGATGCCGAGCACGGCCAGGACGCAGCAGATCAGCGTCGCGCCCACGGTCAGCAGAGTCGGATTCACGTCGGTCTTCCTTCCCTACCTGGCTTCCCGAACGGCCAGTTGTTCGTCGTGCGCGGCCACGCCGAAGGCCTGCGGGATCGGCTGGCCCGCCATGTACAGCCGCTGGGCGACCCGGCGCGGCAGCGGGTGGTACGCGAACTCCCCGTACACCCGCCCGTCGGCGGCCGGCGGCTGGGCCTGGAAGCGGCAGACGGTGGCGAGGAGGTAGCGCTCGCGCCCGTCGGAGGCGAGGATCGCGATCTCGGTGATCCGGCGGGTGCCGTCGGGGTGGCGGGTGAGCTGGACGAGGACGTCGACGGCGCTGTTGATCTGGTCGCGCAGCGCCTCGAAGGGGACCTTGACCTCCGACATGGAGGCCAGGGTCTGGAGTCGCATGAGGGCGTCCTCGGCCGAGTTGGCGTGGACGGTGGCGAGCGAGCCGTCGTGGCCGGTGGACATGGCCTGGAGCATGTCGAGGGTCTCGCCGCCGCGGACCTCGCCGACCACGATCCGGTCGGGGCGCATGCGCAGCGAGTTGCGGACGAGGTCGCGGATGGTGACGGCGCCCCGGCCCTCGATGTTGGGCGGGCGGGCCTCCAGGCGGATGACGTGGGACTGCTGGAGCTGGAGTTCGGCGGAGTCCTCGATCGTGATGACCCGCTCGGCGTCGGGGATGAGTCCGGACAGGGCGTTGAGCAGCGTGGTCTTCCCGGTGCCGGTGGCGCCGGAGACGATGATGTTGAACTTCGCCTGGACAAGACCGGAGAGCAGCAGCAGCATCTGCTCGTCGAGCGAGCCGAGGCCGATCATCTCGTGCAGGGTGTACGCGCGGGGGAAGCGGCGGATGGTGAGGGTGGCGCCGGTGAGGGAGAGCGGCGGGATGATGACGTTGACGCGCTCGCCGGAGGGCAGCCGGGCGTCGACCATCGGGTTCGACTCGTCCACCCGCCGGTTGACCGTCGACACGATCCGCTCGATGGTCTGCATCAGCTGCTCGTGCGAGGCGAAGCGGAGCGGGAGGAGTTCCACCCGGCCGGCCCGCTCGATGTAGATCTGGTCGGGTCCGTTGACCATGATCTCGGTGATGGACGCGTCCTCCAGGAGCGGTTCGAGCACGCCGAGGCCGAGCGCCTCGTCGACCACCCGGCGGATCAGCTGGGCCCGCTCGGCCGTCGACAGGACGGGGCCCTCGCGGCTGATGATGTGGCCGAGCACCCGCTCCAGGCGCGCCCGGCGCTCGGCGGCGGCGAGCGCGGACATCTCGGTGAGGTCGATCTCCTCCAGGAGCTTGGCCCGGAAGGACGCGACGAGGTGTCCGTCCTCCCGGCCGCCGCCTCCGGCGCCGGTCTCCTCGGGGTGGCCGATACGGGACCTGAGACTCACGGCCGGTCCTCCTGGGGCGCGTCGGGCAGGGGCATGGTGGCGGTCCTCGTGATCGTCGGCATGTCCAGGAAGGGGATGAGGGACGGCACGTCGACGCTGACGGTCGCGACCCCGCCGGACTCGGTCACGGTGCTGTGGCCGGCGATCCAGCCGCTCATCGCCGCCTTCCCGGCGGCCGCCGGACCCGGTACGGAGTCGAGGTCGTCCACGCTCGCGGCCCGCGCCGCCGCCCGCGCGCCGGTGCCCGCCTGCTGGGCGGCGTACGCGGCGATGCCGAACTGCACGCCGACGAGGCCGACGAGCAGGAGGAGCGGCAGGAAGCCCAGGTACTCGACGGCGACCTGCCCGCGGTCGCGCACCGGAAGCCGCGCGGGGCGCGAGGGGCGCACGGGGTGCCCGAGGCCCTCCGGACGCCCGAGCCGGCCGGAGCGCCCGCCGCGCCCGAGCCTGCCGAACCGCCCGAGGCGGCCAGAGCGCCCAACCCGTCCGAGCCTGCCGGAGCACCCGAGCGGCCCGAGCCTGCCGGAGCGCCCGACCCGTCCGAACCGGCCGGAGCACCCGAGCGGCCCGAGCCTGCCGGAGCGCACGACCCGTCCGAACCGGCCGGAGCACCCGAGCGGCCCGAGCCTGCCGGAGCGCACGACCCGTCCGAACCGGCCGGAGCACCCGAGCGGCCCGAGCCTGCCGGAGCGCCCGACCCGTCCGAGCCGCCCGGAGCGCCCGCCGCGCAGAAGCCGCCCGGAGCGCCCAACGCGCAGAAGCCGTCCGAGCCCCTGAAGACGTCGACGTCCCCTCATCGGCCCTCCCCCTCCCACACGGCCCCCGCCTCGCCGGTCACGTCGAACGGGAAGCTGATCGCGCCCGGGAAGAGCACCGGCACGCGCAGCTTCACCGTGGCCCGCACCAGCCCGCCGTCCCGCTCGCAGCCCGCCGAGGCGCCCGCGGCCCAGGCGCCGTCCAGGTGCCGCTCGGCCGCCTCCCCGCAGTCGTCGCCCACGGCGCCCGCGCGGGCCGCCTCGTCGGCGGCGTTGCCGGCGAGGGTGAACGTGTAGCCGATCAGCACGCACTGCCACAGCAGCACCAGCGTGAGCAGGATCAGGGGCAGCATGCCGACGAACTCGATCGCCACCTGCCCCCTGTCGTCCCGCTCCCCGCGTCTCATCTCAGCGTCCCGCCCCGCGCCGCCGCAGCCCCAGGGCGCCGCGCTCCCCGCCCCGTACGAGCTCCTTGCCCTGGGCGGATCCGCCGCCGGTCTTCACGAGCCCGAGCTCGCCCGCCAGCGCCCACAGCGCCTGCTTGACGGTCGAGCGGGCGTCGAGGTCGTGGAGGCGGCCCGCGTCGACGACGGCGGCGAGCTCCTTGAAGTGGGCGGGGACCGTGACGCCCGCGATGCGGGTGCCGGTGATCTTCTGGACCAGGGGCGGCTGGATCTCGGTGGACCGGTGGTGGCGGTTGACCAGCATGGTGGTCTCCTCCGGCTTGCGGACCTGGAGGCGGTCCCACATCCGTACCGCCCGCTTGGCCGCCCGGACCGCGACCACGTCGGGGGTGGTCACCAGCAGGGCCGTGTCGGCCATCTCGACGGCGGCGGCGCTCGCCCCGTCGAGGTGGGTGCCGCAGTCGATGACGACGACCTCGTGGCGGCTGCGGAGGGCGCTGACGATCTGGCGCGCGGAGCGGTCGGTGACCTCCTCGGCGCGCTCGCCCTCGGCGGGGGCGAGGAGCAGGCTGACGCCGGTCTCGTGGACGTACACCGCGTCCTGGAGGACCCGGGGCGAGATGTCGTCGACGGCGGCGAGGTCGGCGAGCGAGCGGCGGAACTGCACGTCGAGGTAGGAGGCGATGTCGCCGCCCTGGAGGTCCATGTCGACGAGAGCGACGGTGTGGCCGGAGGCGCGGGCGGCGAGGGCGAGGTGGACGGCGGTGACGGTGGTGCCGACGCCGCCCTTGGCGCCGCTGACGGTGACGACCCGGCCGCCGGGTCCGGTGAGGGCCTCGGTCCCGGCGCCGAGGTGGCGGCGGACCCCGGTGGACCACTGGGCGGCGGCCTGGACGCGGCTGGCCAGCTCCTCGTAGCCGAGCGGGAGGGTGACGAGGCCGCGGGCCCCGGAGTCCATGGCGGCGGAGAACAGCACGGGACTGGCGTCGGCGGTGATGAGGACGACGCCGACGGCGGGGAAGCGGAGGGCGACCTCGCGGATCAGCTCCAGCGCGGGCACCGGTCCGATCCGCTCGTGGACGAGGACGACCTCGGGGAGTTCGTCGAGGGACTCGGCGGCGAGGCGGGCCAGGGTGTCGACGAGCTGGGTGGAGTCGGCGACGGGGGCGGCGGGTTCGGCGTCGGGGAGCTGGCCGATGAGGGTGGTGACCGCGCGGGCCGCGTCCGCGTCGCCGACCGCCGGCAGGATCCTGGTGGTCATGCGGGGCCTCACTTGTCCTTGTCGAGCGTGTAGGTGCGGTCGCGGGCGTCGGGCGGGGTGCTGCCGCCGGGCGCGACGAGGGCGAGGCGGACGTGCTGGGCGAAGGACTCGGCGTAGGCGACGCGCTGGGTGTCGACGGTGGAGAGCGCGAAGGTGATCGGGACGGCCTCGGTGGCCCGGTTGCGGTCCTCGCGCGAGGGGGTGAGGGCGGTGAGTTCGCCGACGTCGATGACCCGGGCGCCGGCGACGATCATCTTGGACTGGGCGGCCTGGCCGCCGCGTTCGCCGGCGAAGGTGGCGTAGATGTTGACGGTGGAGCCGGGGGTGATCTTGCCGGCCACTCCGGTGGCGGCGTCGATCATGATGGCGATCTCCTGCTGCCCGGGTTCGAGCGCCGGGCGCTTGACGATCATGTCGCTCTGGAGGAGCGAGCCGGCCTTGAGGGTGGTGACGGCGATCTTGCCCTCGGTCTGGGCGAGGTCGGTGACGGCGGTGGCCGGCAGCCAGCGCTCGGGCATCGTGATCTTCTCGAAGCGGCCGGGGCCGAGCGGGGTGTACGGCTGGATGTCGTCCTTGACCCGGTACGCGGTGACCTCGGGCCCGACCTTCGAGTTCACGTCGCCGATCACCGAGAGCACGCCGGCGAAGGCGCCGAGGGCGCACAGGACGGAGAGCAGCAGCAGGATGACACCACGGCGCTGGCGGGAGTTCATGGCCGTACTACCTCGATCGTGGACGTGGGACGCGATGGACTCGATGGACGGGGCGGGCGGGGCTGACGGGGCGGGACGGGCTGACGGGGCGGGCGGTGGCTAGCGGGACGGGGCGGTCGCCGGGGTCGGTTCGGCCGTGGGCAGCGGGGCCACGCAGAAGCCGCAGCGGTCGCCGATGAGCTCCATCCGGCACCAGTGGCAGGTCTCCCGCCGTACGGAGGAGACCAGTTGGTGCAGGACGGGCAGGTCGGCGAGGTGGGCGGCGAACTCGACCAGCTTGCCGGTGCCCCACCAGCGGGGCGAGGACTCGGGCAGCGCGGTCTCCTGGACCGCGCGGACCTGCCAGCGCGGGGCGAGGGCGGCGGTCGGCCAGTCGGTCTGGAGCTGGCCGCGGGCGAGCACGAGGTCGGTGGTGAACTCGGGGCCTGTGAGCGCGTCGGAGGCGCCGTGGCCGCCGGATCCGATCCGTACGAGTTCGGCCACGGGTCCGGCCAGGACGCCGAACTGGGCGCCGGGGAGCCAGCCCTTGACGTGCGAGGTGAGCCCGACCGGGACCCGGTCGAGACGGGCGACGGAGCCGAGGACGGCGCCGGCGTACACGTAGTGGGTGAGCAGCCGGGCGGCGGAGGCGAGGACTCCGGGGCTGAAGTCGCAGCCGGAGAGCTGGCGCAGCTGGCGGACGAGGACGGCGGCGCCGAGCGGCGGCAGGGCGGTCCTGACGATCGCGATCCGGTCGGATTCGAGCAGCGAGCGGACCGTGTGCAGGCGCTGCTCGGTCGCGGCCGGCGCGGAGGTGGGGCAGACGACGATCACGTGCCCGTGGCGTTCGAGCAGGAGCTGCACGTCGGCGAGGGCGGCGTCGAGCGAACGGGTGTCGGGCCCGGGCAGGACGGCCGCGGGGGGCGTCTGGGGGTCGGTGGGCGGCAGCACCAGGTCGGGGCTGGTGACCGCAATCGCTGTCGGCACGCCGGGCTCCCCCGATCCCTCACTGACCACTACATGCTGCGTTCGCAGCGTCACGCCCCTGCACTTTATCCACGTCCCCCGGGGTGGTGAACAGACAATCCTTCAAGCTCCGTCACTTTCTCGGCCGGTGGACGCTCCGCCGCGGGCGGCCCTGAACTGCGGTTCCCGTCAGAGGTCTTGACAACCCGATTGGTCTGGACCAGCTTGTTCCCCCGACGGTGGCCACCGTTCCGCACCTCCGTACGAAGGCGTACGGCCTCCCCTCCCCCCCGCCCTCCCCCACTCCCCCGGAGGCAGCAAGTGGACCGCACCACCAGAGCCGCCCTGGCGCTCGCCGTCGGCGCCGGACTCGTCTTCGCCGTCGGCACCGGCACCGCCCAGGCCGCGGACGTCAACGTGGCCAAGAACGCCGGCTTCGAGAACGGCTTCGCCAACTGGGCCTGTTCCGCGGGCAGCGGCACCGTCGTCTCCTCGCCGGTACGCACCGGGGCCGGCGCCCTGCGGGCCACCCCGGCCGGCCTCGACAACGCCAAGTGCACCCAGACCGTGACGGTGAAGCCGAGCTCCACCTACACGCTGAGCGCGTGGGTGCAGGGCGGTTACGCGTACCTCGGCGCGACCGGCACCGGCACCACCGACGTCTCCACCTGGACCCCGGACAGCGCCGGCTGGAAGCAGCTGACGACCACCTTCACCACCGGCGCGAACACCACCTCGGTGCAGATCTACACGCACGGCTGGTACGGCACGGCCGCGTACTCCGTCGACGACGTGAGCGTCTTCGGGCCCGACGGGGGCGGCGGCACCGACCCGCAGCCGACGATCCCGGCCGTCCCGGCCGGCCTCGCCGCGGGCACGCCCACCTCCTCGTCCGTCCCGCTGAGCTGGGGCGCGGTCTCCAACGCGACCGGCTACAAGGTCTACAAGGACGGCGCCCTCGCGACCACGGTCAACAGCGCCTCGGCCACCGTGACCGGCCTGACCGCCAACACCACCTACCAGTTCCAGGTCTCCGCGACCAACGCCGCCGGCGAGTCCGCCAAGTCGGCCGTCGTCTCCGCGAAGACCGCCCAGGTCACCGACCCGGGCCCCGGCCCGGCCGTGCCCAAGCACGCGCTGACCGGCTACTGGCAGAACTTCGACAACGGCGCCGCCAAGCAGAAGCTGCGGGACGTCCAGGCGCAGTACGACATCATCGCCGTCTCCTTCGCCGACGCCACCACCACGGCCGGGCAGCTCACCTTCAACCTCGACCCGGCGGTCGGCTACGCCTCCGTCGCCGACTTCAAGGCGGACGTCGCCGCGAAGAAGGCGGCCGGCAAGTCCGTCATCCTCTCGGTCGGCGGCGAGAAGGGGAACGTCACCATCAACAGCGACGCCTCCGCGACCGCCTTCGCCGACAGCGCGTACGCCCTGATGCAGGAGTACGGCTTCAACGGGGTCGACATCGACCTGGAGCACGGCATCAACTCGACGTACCTGACCAAGGCGCTGCGCCAGCTCTCCGCCAAGGCCGGCTCGTCGCTCGTGCTCACGATGGCCCCGCAGACCATCGACATGCAGTCGACCGGCACCGAGTACTTCAAGACCGCGCTCGCCGTGAAGGACATCCTCACGGTGGTCAACATGCAGTACTACAACAGCGGCTCGATGCTCGGCTGCGACGGCAAGGTCTACAGCCAGGGCTCGGTGGACTTCCTCACCGCGCTCGCCTGCATCCAGCTCCAGGGCGGCCTCGACGCCTCCCAGATCGGCCTCGGGGTCCCCGCCTCGACCCGGGGCGCCGGCAGCGGCTACGTCGACCCGCAGATCGTGAAGAACGCCCTGGACTGCCTCGCCAAGGGCACCGGCTGCGGCAGCTTCAAGCCGTCGCAGACCTACCCGAACATCCGGGGCGCGATGACCTGGTCCACCAACTGGGACGCGACGGCCGGCAACGCCTGGTCGAACGCGGTCGGCCCGCACGTCCACGGCCTCCCGTAACGCCCGCACCCCCTCGCCCCTTCGGGGGAATCCCCCCGCAGCGCCGCCGCTCCCCCGGCGGCGCTGCGCCGTTTCCGGGGTCCGGGGCCGGAAGAATGTGGCCGAACCCGACCGCTTGACCGGTCCATGTCACAGCCTCACCATGTCACCACCGCACGACCGTCTGTCGCACTCCCCCACACTCCCCACCCAGGAGACAGCATGCGACTTCGTATCCGCGGAAGAAGGTCGGCCGCGCTGGCCGGCCTCCTGGCGCTCGCCCTGGCGGCGCCGATCTCCGCACTCGCGACACCCGCCGGGGCCGACCCGGCGCCGGCCGCCGCCACCCGCGGCGGGGACGAGGTGATCCGGCAGTACGAGATCGCCGGACCCGCCACCCCCGCCGAACGCACCGCCCTCACCGCCACCGGCGTCTCCATCGACGAGGTCGACGCCGGCCACGTCGTGGTCAGCGCCAACGCCCAGCAGGCGGCCCACCTCAAGAGCCTCGGCTACAAGCCCGTCGCCCTGCCCGCCCCGCCCGACCGGGGCAAGGCCGCCACCAGCGCCCTCGGTCCGCTCGACTTCCCCTCCGCCGACGCGAAGTACCACAACTACGCGGAGATGAACGCCGAGATCGACCAGCGGCTCGCCGCCTACCCGTCCATCATGAACAAGCGGGTGATCGGCAAGACGTACCAGGGCCGGGACATCATCGCGATCAAGGTCAGCGACAACGTCGCCACCGACGAGGCCGAGCCCGAGGTCCTCTTCACCCACCACCAGCACGCCCGTGAGCACCTCACCGTCGAGATGGCGCTCTACCTGCTGCGCGAGCTCGGCGCGGGCTACGGCACGGACTCCCGGATCACCACCATGGTGAACAGCCGCGAGATCTGGATCGTGCCGGACCTGAACCCGGACGGCGGCGAGTACGACATCGCCAGCGGCTCCTACCGCAGCTGGCGCAAGAACCGGCAGCCCAACTCCGGTTCCTCGTACGTCGGTACGGACATGAACCGCAACTGGGACTACAAGTGGGGCTGCTGCGGCGGCTCCTCCGGCTCCAAGAGCTCCGAGACCTACCGCGGCACGGCGCCCGAGTCCGCGCCCGAGGTGAAGGTCGTCGCCGACTTCGTCCGCTCCCGGGTCGTCGGGGGCAAGCAGCAGATCAAGACCGGCATCGACTTCCACACCTACAGCGAACTGGTCCTGTGGCCCTTCGGCTGGACCACCGCGGACACCGCCACGGGCATGACCCAGGACGACCGCGACGCCTTCGCCACCGTCGGCAAGAAGATGGCGACGAGCAACGGCTACACCCCCGAGCAGTCCAGCGACCTGTACATCACGGACGGGTCGATCGACGACTACCTGTGGGGCGCGCAGAAGATCTTCGCGTACACCTTCGAGATGTACCCGACCGACTCCTGGAGCGGCGGCTTCTACCCGCCCGACGAGGTGATCGAGCGGGAGACCAGCCGCAACCGCGACGCCGTGCTCCAGCTCCTGGAGAACAGCGACTGCATGTACCGCTCGATCGGCAAGGCCGCGCAGTACTGCTCGTGAGCGGTACGGCTACGCGTTCTCGTCGAAGTAGGCGTCCAGCACCGCGTCGAGCTGTGACTCCCACTCCGTGATGCGTCCCCTGGCCGGTGCGTCGATCTCGATCGGGTACCAGCGCCGGTCAGGGGTGTGCACGGTGACGGTGAACCGCTTGCCGAAACGCCCCGCCGCGGTCTCCACCGCGCCGATCTCGTCCCAGCGGAAGTCGCAGCTCTCCTCGTCGAGGCTGAGCCGTACGCCCTCGCCGTCGGCGACGATCCGGGCCCGCCGGTCGGCGGCCTCGAAGACGGGCCCGTCGGGGACGGCGTCCTCGACGGCCTCCTCCTCGGCGACCTCGGCCACGTCGACGGCCACCTCGTCGGCCGCGTCCTCGGCGGCCTCGGCCACGTCGACGGCCACCTCGTCGGCCGCGTCCTCGGCCACGTCGACGGCCCCGTCGTCGGCCACGTCACTCACCGCCGGTCCTGCCGGCTCCACCGCCGCTTCCGGGCGTGGCCCCGTGATGCCGGGGACGAACGCCGGATCGGCCGCGGCGCCTTGGAGGGGCGGAATGCTGCTGGGTCCTGTGCTCTGCTCCACGCCGGAAGTATGGACGACGATGCTGTGAGGAAGGCAAGCGCCCCTCGCCGAACCCGCCGGCCGCGCTCCCGGCCGCGCGCCGGCTACACGACCAGGCTCAGCGCCGCCGCCACCGCGAAGCCGGCCAGCGACAGCACCGACTCCAGCACCGTCCAGGACTTCAGGGTGTCCCGTTCCGAGATCCCGAAGTACTTGGAGACCATCCAGAAGCCCCCGTCGTTGACGTGCGAGGCGAAGATCGAGCCCGCCGAGATGGCCATGATGACCAGGGCGAGGAAGGCCTGCGAGTGGTCTCCGCCCTCGACCAGCGGGAGCACGATGCCGGCCGTGGTGACGATGGCGACGGTGGCCGAGCCCTGGGCGACGCGCAGGACCAGGGAGATCAGGTAGGCGAGGACGATGACGGGCAGGCCGATGCCGTCGAAGGTGTCGGAGAGCGCCTGGGC
The DNA here is from genome assembly GCF_039535475.1 of Streptomyces showdoensis. Lineage (NCBI taxonomy): Bacteria > Bacillati > Actinomycetota > Actinomycetes > Kitasatosporales > Streptomycetaceae > Streptomyces > Streptomyces showdoensis. The sequence continues at coordinate 562,015 of NZ_BAAAXG010000026.1, forward strand.
CACCCCGCTCGCCTTGAGGACCGCGCCGAAGACCCCGCCCGCGCCGACCACGAGCAGGATGTTGCCGACCGGCTTCAGGGAGGACGTGGACACCTGCTCCAGGGACGCGCGGCTCCAGCCGCGGCGGATGCCGAGCAGGTAGTACGCGAGGAGCAGCGCGATCGTCAGGGCGACGAACGGGTTGCCGAAGAACTCGACGACCGAGCGGAGGGTGGACTCGTCGAGCGCGATGGACGAGAAGGTCGAGGCGAGGATGAGCACCAGCGGCGTGCCGATGATGAACAGGACGGTGGCCAGCGGTACGGGCGCCTCGGAGCCGCCCGCGCGCTCGGCGTCCACCTGCCGCTTGGCCTCCTCGGCGGCGTCCAGCATGTCCTGCGGGACCTCGACGAAGATCCGCTTGCCGATCCAGGCGGCGTACGCCCAGGCGGCGAGGACGGCGGGGACGCCGACCACGACGCCCATGAGGATGACCCAGCCGAGCGAGACGTGCAGCAGGCCCGCGGCGGCCACCGGACCGGGGTGCGGCGGCAGGAAGGCGTGGGTCATCGACAGGCCGGCGAGCAGCGGCATGCAGTAGAGCAGAATCGATTTTCCGGAGCGCTTGGCGGCGGCGTAGACGATCGGCGCGAGGACGAAGATGCCGACGTCGAAGAAGACCGGGATGCCGAAGACGAGGCCGGTCAGGCCCATCGCGAGCGGGGCGCGCTTCTCGCCGAAGAGACCGAGCAGCCGGCTGCTCAGCACCTCGGCGCCGCCGGAGACCTCCAGGATCGCGCCGAGCATGGTGCCGAGGCCGATGATGATGGCGACATGGCCGAGGATGCCGCCCATGCCGTTCTCGATGACGGAGGTGGCGGCGGACTTCTGGACGGTGCCGAAGAGTTCGGTGACCGACAGGCCGGCGGCGAGGCCGACGGAGAGGGAGACGGCGAGCAGGGCGACGAAGGGCTGCAGCCGCACCTTGATGATGAGGAGGAGCAGCAGGGCGATGCCGAGGGCTGCGACGGTGAGCAGTCCCGCGGTGCCGGGTATCAGGAGCAGCAGGCCGCCGGTGTGGGGAGGGGCGGGGGGCGCGTCGGCGGCGAGGGGGGTGAGGTGCATGGAGGGGGGACCTCGGTTCTCGTTCAGGTGTTCCGTTCTGGGCAGGGTGGAGCGCGGCACGGCGTTCCGGGGGTGAACGCCGTGCCGTGGTGCGGCTGGTGGAGCGGGGGGGATCAGCTCAGGACCGCCAGTGCGTCGATCTCGATGAGCAGGCCCTTGGGCAGGCCGACGTAGACCGTCGTGCGCGCCGAGGCGGGGGCCTTGAGGTCCTGCTCCTCGAAGTAGGCGTTGTAGATCTCGTTCATCTCGGCGAAGTGGTCGACGTCCGTGAGGTAGACGCGCATCATCATCACGTCGTCCCAGGAGGCGCCGCCCTCCTCCAGGATCGCCTTGACGTTGGCGAAGGTCTGGAGGGTCTGCTCGCGCAGGGTCGGGCCGGCCGGCGTCGGGGGCTGCCCCTCGACGGCGGGCAGGAAGCCGACCTGGCCGGCGACCTGGAGGATGTTGCCCTTCTTCACGCCGTGCGAGAACTTGGCGGGCGGGGCGGTGTGGGTGGCGGGGACGAGGGCGGTCTTCTCGGTCATGGTGCGGTGTCCTAACTGTCTTTCCTGGGGGCGTTTCCGGAGTAGTCGCGGCTGATGTCCTCGGCGGTGCGGCGCACCAGCGGGAGGAGGGTGAGGAGTTCCTCCGCGGTCACCACGACGTTCGGCGCGGAGACCGACATGGCGGCGACGACCCGGCCGTCGGCGCCGCGGATGGGCGCGCCGACGCAGTTGATCGACTCCTCGTGGCCACCGAGGTCGGTGGCCCAGCCCTGTTCGCGCACGGTCGCCAGCTCCTTGAGGAAGGCGGCGGCGTTGGGCGTCGAACGGGGCGTGTACAGGGGGTAGTCCAGCTTGGCCGCGAGGGCGCGGCGCTCGTGCTCGGGCAGGTCGGCGAGGAGCAGCTTGGCGACGGCGGCGACGGTGATGGCGACCGGCTTGCCGATCCGCGAGTACATGCGCACCGGGTAGCGGCTCTCGACCTTGTCGATGTAGAGCACCTCGCCCTCCTCGTGGACGGCGAGGTGGACCGTGTGGCCGATCTGCTCGTTGAGGGCGGCGAGATGGGGATGCGCGATCTCCCGGATGTCGAGGTTCTCGACGGCCTCCTGGGCGAGCGCGAAGAGCCGGGCGCCGAGGCGGTAGCGCTGGTCCTGCTGCCGGTAGACGAGCCCGTGCTCGTGGAGGGTCCGCAGCAGGCGCAGCGCGGTGGACTTATGCACGCCGAGCCGGTCGGCGACCTGGCCGAGGTCGGCGGGCCCCTGCGCGAGCAACGGCAGGATGCTGAGCGCGCGGTCGACGGTCTGGCTCATGGCGTACGTACCTCCTGGTCGTCCCCCGTCCAGCCGGGGCCGAGGTGCAGTCTCCCCCAGGCGGCGTCGTCGAGTCCGGCGAGCCGGTCGGCGCGGGCGCGCCGGGGCGGCACGGCGAGGTCCCCGGGGACGGTGAGCGCGGCGGCGGCCATCAGGTGCCCGTGCCGCACCCGGGCGACGCTCCCGAGCCCGCGCAGCGTCCCGGAGAGGAACCCGGCGGCGAAGGCGTCCCCGGCGCCGACGGGGGCGACGACGTCGACGCGGGGGGCGGGGACGGAGACGACGAGGTCGGGGGGTGCGGCGGCGGTTCCGGGAGCGCCACCGGCGGTCGTGGCGCGCAGGTCCGGGAGCGGAGTCCCCGGGTCGGGAACGGGCGGGGCGGCGAGGGGGCGCTCGAACACGACCGCCCCCTCGCCGCCCCGCTTCACCACGAGCACCGCGGGCTCGGGCAGCAGCGCCCGGATCCCCTCCGGCTCGCCCACCCCCCACGCCGCCTCCGCCTCGTCGGCCCCGACGAAGACGAGGTCCGCCCCGCGCGCCAGCTCCAGCAGCAGCCGCCCGCCCTCGGCCGCGTCCGCCCACAGCCCGGGGCGGAAGTTGACGTCGAAGGAGACGAGCGGCCGCCCGGCCCGGGGCGCGGTCAGCTCGCGCACGAGGGCCAGGCAGGGCTCGGACAGCGCGGCGGTGATCCCCGACAGGTGGAGGATCCGGCCGTCCCCGACGGAGGCGTACGGGACGGTCTCCGGCGACATCGCGGAGGCGGCGGACCCGGCCCGGTAGTAGACGACCTCGTGCGCCTCGCTGGCCCGGTCGGTGGCGGTGCGGAAGTAGACGCCGGTGGGCCGGCGGGGGTCGCGCCGCACGGCGCCGACGTCGACCCCGTACGCGCCGATCGCCTCGACGAGGTGGTCGCCGAAGCCGTCCCGTCCGACCCGGCCGACCCACTTCGCGCGGTGTCCGGCGGCGGCGAGGGCGCAGGCGACGTTGGACTCGGCGCCGCCGATCCCGCGGGCGAAGGAGGGCACGTCGGCGAGGCGCCCGGGCCGGTCGGGCAGGAAGGTGACCATGGATTCGCCGAGGCAGACGACGTCCGGGGCATCGTCCGCGGGAGGCGGGGTTCCGGTCACCTTCGGGCTCCTTCACGCTGGTGCGGCGGGGCGGCTCGGCGCCGGGTCCATTGACCCGGCGTTGGCCCGGATGTTAGACAGCCTTAAGCGATACGCGCAACGGGCGTTGCATATGTTGCAACCCGCGCAGGAACCCTCAAGGAGGAGGACCCATGCCGGACCTGGCGAACGAGGTCGTCGACCACCGCTTCAAGGCCCTGCCGCCGGACGCCGAGGGCCTGACCGTCGGGGAGCTGGCCGCCCAGCGCCGCAACCTGTTCACCGGCGGCTTCACCACCCCCGTCCTCGCCCTCTCCGCCGAGTCCGTCGAGCACAACCTGCGCCTCCTGGAGGCGTACGCGGAGCGCCACGGCCTCGCCTTCGCGCCGCACGGCAAGACCTCCATGGCCCCGCAGCTCTTCGACCGCCAGCTCGCGCACGGCGCCTGGGGCATCACCGCGGCCGTCCCCCACCAGGCCCGCGTCTACCGCGCCCACGGCATCGCCCGGATCTTCCTCGCCAACGAGCTCGTCGACGCCGCCGCCCTGCGCTGGCTGGCCGCCGAGCTCGACGCCGACCCGGAGTTCCGCTTCGTCTGCTACGTCGACTCGGTCCGCGGCGTCGAGCTGATGGACGAGGCCCTGCGCGCCGCCCCGGCCGCCCGCCCCGTCGACGTGGTCGTCGAGCTCGGCGCCGGCGAGGGCGCCCGCACGGGCGCCCGCACCGAGGCCGACTGCCTCGCCGTCGCCGAGGCCGTGGCGGCCACCGCCACCCTCCGGCTCGTCGGCGTCGCCGGCTACGAGGGCGAGGTCCCGCAGGCCGACGAGGAGAGGGTCCGCGCCTGGCTGCGCCGGCTGACCGCGCTGGCCGCCGAGCTCGACAAGGCCGGCCGCTTCGACCCGGCCGCCGGGGAGATCGTCGTCAGCGCGGGCGGCAGCGCCTGGTTCGACACCGTCGCCGAGGTGTTCGCGGAGCTCCCCGCACTCTCCCTGCCGGTCCTGAAGCTGCTGCGCTCCGGCGCGTACGTGAGCCACGACTCCGGCCACTACCGCGCCCTCACCCCCTTCAACCGGGTCCCCGAGGAGGGCGCGCTGGAGCCCGCGTTCCGGCTCTGGGCGCAGGTCGTCTCCCGCCCCACGCCCGAGCAGGCCTTCACCAACGCCGGCAAGCGCGACGCCGCCTACGACCTGCACCTCCCCGAGGCGCAGGTGGTGCGCGACGCCCGCACCGGCGAGATCCGCCCCGCCGACGGCGTCACCGTCACCGGCCTGTCCGACCAGCACGGCTGGCTCCGCACCGGCCCGGACGCCGACCTGGAGGTCGGCGACTGGCTCGGCATGGGCCTGTCCCACCCGTGCACCTCCTTCGACAAGTGGCAGCTGATCCCGCTCGTCGAGGCGGACGGCACGGTCGTCGACTACATCCGCACCTTCTTCTAGAGGAGCCCGAGATGGATCTCGTCTTCCGTGACGCCGAGGTCGTCGACGGCAGCGGCGCGCCCTCCTACCGCGCGGACGTCGCCCTCGCCGACGGCCGCATCGCCGCGATCGTCAAGGAGGGCGCGGCGGCCGGCTGCCGGCGCCCCACCGCCCGCCGCGTGGTGGACGCCGAGGGCCTCGTCCTGTCCCCCGGCTTCATCGACATGCACGCCCACAGCGACCTGGCCCTGCTCCGGGACCCGGACCACTCCGCAAAGGCCGCGCAGGGCGTGACCCTGGAGGTCCTGGGCCAGGACGGCCTGTCGTACGCGCCGGTCGACGACCGCACGCTGGCCGAGGTCCGCCGGGCCATCACCGGCTGGAACGGCGACGGCTCCGACATCGACTTCGACTGGCGCACGGTGGGCGAGTACCTGGACCGCCTCGACCGGCAGGGCATCGCGGTCAACGCCGCCTACCTCGTCCCGCAGGGCACGGTCCGGATGTACGCCGTGGGCTGGGAGGACCGCCCCGCCACGGAGGCCGAGCTGGACCGCATGCGGCGGCTCGTCGCCGAGGGGCTGGAGCAGGGCGCGGTCGGCATGTCCTCCGGCCTCACCTACACGCCCGGGATGTACGCGCCCGACGCCGAGCTCACCGAGCTGTGCCGGGTCGTCGCCGAGTACGACGGCTACTACTGCCCCCACCACCGCTCCTACGGGGCGGGCGCGCTGGAGGCGTACGAGGAGATGGTCCGGCTCACGAGGGACGCGGGCTGCGCCCTCCACCTGGCCCACGCCACGATGAACTTCGGCGTCAACGAGGGCCGGGCGCCGGAGCTCCTGGCCCTCCTCGACGAGGCCCTGGCCGGCGGCTCGGACATCAGCCTCGACACGTACCCGTACACCCCCGGCTGTACGACCCTGGTGGCCGTGCTCCCGAGCTGGGCCCACGAGGGCGGCCCGGAGGCGCTGCTGGCGCGGCTGCGCGACGACGGGACCGCCGAACGCATCCGGCACCACCTGGAGGAGATCGGCTCGGACGGCTGCCACGGGGTTCCGGTCGAGTGGGACACGATCGAGATCTCGGGCGTCACGGACCCCGCCCTGTCGGCCTCCGTCGGCCGTCGCGTGCCCGACTGGCCCGCGGCCCGCGAGCTCCTGCTCGCCGACCGCCTCGGCACGACGATCCTCCAGCACGTGGGCCACGAGGAGAACGTCCGCGCGATCATGCGCCACCGGGTCCACACGGGCGGCTCGGACGGCATCCTCCAGGGCGACAAGCCCCACCCGCGCGCCTACGGGACCTTCCCGGAGTACCTGGGCCGCTACGTCCGCGAGGAACGGGTCCTCTCCCTGGAGGAGTGCGTCGCCCACCTCACCTCCCGCCCCGCGGCCCGCCTCCGCCTCCCCGACCGCGGCCTGGTCCGCGAGGGCTACCGCGCCGACCTCACCCTCTTCGACCCGGCCACGGTCGCGGCGGGCTCCACGTACGCCTCCCCCCGCACCCTCCCGGTGGGCATCCCCCACGTCCTGATCGACGGCCGCTTCGTGATCGAGGACGGCAAGCGGACGGACGTCCTGGCCGGCCGGTCGATCAGAAGGACCCCCTGACCGGGGCCTAGGCTCCCGTGCCCGTGCGCGCACCACGGCTGCGGCGCCGTCGTGGTGCGGGAACGGGCGCCGTCCCGTGCGGCCGCCCTCCCGAAGACTCCGCCCCGGGGAGGCCGCCCGCGCGGCGGTGGACGAGGACGCCCACCACCAGCGCCACCCCCATCAGCGCGAAGCCGTACCCCGGGGTCCGCCCCGACGGCGCCGTCTCGTACGTCAGCGCCGCCGAGACCACCGCCAGGTACCGCCCCCACGCCCCGTCCCACGCCACCGCCGCGACCCCGCAGACCCCCCACAGCAGGTACCAGGGCTGCACCATCGGCGACAGCGCCACCAGCGCGACCAGCGAGAGCCCGAGTCCGAGCACCGGATCGAGCGAACCCTTCCAGGCGCGCCACCCCAGCGCCCCGATGATCCCGAGGGCCACCAGCAGCCCCAGCTTCTGGACGACCGCCTTCACCGGCTCGGGATCGTCCGCGACGAGCAGCCCGAGCCCGAGCCCGAGGTCGCTGGTGACGGAGAGCGCCGTGTGGATGGTCCCGGCCACGCTCTGGGTGCGCAGCCAGCCGAAGCCGGTCCCGGCGGCCAGGGTCGCGAGCGCGGCGACCCCCGCCGCGACGACCCCCGGCAGCAGCCCCTTCGCGAGCCCCCGCACACCCCCGCCGCAGCCCCGCGCCACGATGATCCCGACGAACAGCAGCGCCACCGCCGCCGGCGACTTGACCATGACCGCGAGGCCGACGAGCACGCTGCCGGCCACCCACCGCCCCCGCACCGCGAGCAGCACGCCGCCGAGCATGAGGCCGATCATCAGCCCGTCGTTGTGCATGCCGGCGACGACGTGGACGAGGAGCAGCGGGTTGAGCGCGGCGAGCCAGAGCGCTCCGGGGCGGCCGCCGGAGAGTCCCCGTACGGCCCAGACGATCAGGGCGAGCGCACCGACGGCGACGAGCCGCATGCCGAGGACGGCCGGCACGACCGACCCTCCGGTGAGTTTCACGACCGCCTGGGCGAGGACGAGGAAGACCGGCCCGTACGGCGCGGGGGTGTCCGTCCAGTGCCCGCCGACGCTGGCCGCGGCGTCCGCGCCGAGCTCGCCGGGGGCGAGGACGGAGGGCCCGGCGCCGTAGACGTCGTGGCCTTCGAGGACCATCGCGCCCTGGGCGATGTAGCTGTAGACGTCGGCGCTGTAGAGCGGCGGCGCGAGCAGCAGCGGCGCCGTCCACCAGCCGAGGGTGACCCCGACCCGCTCGCGGGCACCGGCGAGGAGGAGCCGCCCGTACTGCCACCAGGCGACGATGAGCAGGGTCAGCCCGAGGTACGCGAGGACGGCACCGGCCACGGTGAGGGCGGAGCCGCGTGGTTCCCACAGGCCCCGGCCACCGCGTACCGGCAGGGTCCCGGCGGTCCAGCCGCCGACCGTGACGGCGAGCGATCCGGCCGCGCCGAGCCACCGGCATCCGGCGGTGCTGAAAACCCACATGACGGACCAACCTATCCTGCGGGCCCGCCCGGCCTACCGCTGCTTCCTCTTCGTCCCGGGCGCGGAGCCCGACTTTCCGGGCCGCTCCCCGCCGGGAGTGGTGGGAGTCACGGTCCCGGCGGGCGGCGGGACGGTGGCCGGCGGGGCCGGGGCGGAGGCGGAGGCCGACACCGACGCGGAGGCCGACGCCGACGCCGACGCCGACGCGGAGGGACCGGAAGGGGACGCCGTGCCCGTACCCGACGGGCTCACACCGCTCCCCCCGTCGCCGCCCCCGTCCCCCGTCCCCGGATCCGGCTGGATCAGCGCCGGCATCCCCGCCCGGCCGCCGTCCCCGCCCGGCGGGGAGCCCCGGTCGGACCCCTGGTCGAAGGCGGTGGCCACGACGGCGGCCAGCGCGCCGAGGACCACGACCGCACCGCCCCCGGCCATCAGCAGCGGACCGGGCCCGCGGCGCTTCGAGGCGTGCCTGCGGCGGCGTCTCGGGCCGTCGTCGGCCCCCGTGTCGTACTGGCTCACGAACCGGGATTGTAGGGAGCACGTCAGTGCGGGAGCGACGTGGGTCACATGTCACCCGCCCGGGGGTCCGGACGCACGACGTGGCACAGAACACGGAGCGCGCCGACCGGCCCCGCCGTAAGCTCTCGTCATGCAGGTGATCCAGTCCACGAAGCTGTCCAACGTCTGTTACGAGATCCGGGGCCCGGTGCTCGAAGAGGCGATGCGGCTCGAGGCTGCGGGTCACCGCATCCTCAAGCTCAACACCGGCAACCCGGCCGCCTTCGGCTTCGAGTGTCCGCCGGCCATCCTCGAGGACGTGCTGCGCAACCTGTCCGACGCGCACGGCTACGGAGACGCGAAGGGCCTGCTGTCCGCCCGGCGCGCGGTGATGAGCCACTACGAGACCAAGGGCATCCCGCTCTCCGTCGAGGACATCTACCTCGGCAACGGCGTCTCCGAGCTGATCCAGATGTCGATGCAGGCGCTGCTCGACGACGGCGACGAGGTGCTGGTCCCGGCGCCCGACTACCCGCTGTGGACGGCGTCGGTCTCGCTGGCCGGCGGTACGGCCGTGCACTACCGCTGCGACGAGCAGGCGGACTGGATGCCGGACCTGGCCGACATCGAACGCAAGATCACCGACCGCACCAAGGCGATCGTGATCATCAACCCGAACAACCCGACCGGCGCCGTCTACGACGACGAGATGCTCCGCTCGCTGACGGAGATCGCCCGCCGGCACAACCTGGTGGTCTGCTCGGACGAGATCTACGACAAGATCCTCTACGACGGCGCCACGCACACCCCGACCGCCGCGATCGCCCCCGACCTCCTCGTCCTCACCTTCAACGGGATGAGCAAGAACTACCGGGTGGCGGGCTTCCGCTCCGGCTGGCTCGCGGTCTGCGGCCCGAAGCACCACGCGACCTCGTACATCGAGGGCCTGACGATCCTCGCCAACATGCGCCTGTGCGCCAACATGCCGGCCCAGCACGCGGTGGCCGCCGCCCTGCAGGGGCGGCAGTCGATCGAGGACCTGGTGCTGCCGGGCGGCCGGCTGCTGGAGCAGCGCGACACGGCGTACGAGCTGCTCACCCGGATCCCGGGCGTGACCTGCGTGAAGCCGAAGGGCGCCCTGTACCTGTTCCCGCGGCTCGACCCGACCGTCTACAAGATCAAGGACGATCGGCAGATGGTCCTGGACCTGCTGCGGGCCGAGAAGATCATGGTCGTGCACGGGACCGGCTTCAACTGGCACGAGCCGGACCACTTCCGGATCGTCACCCTGCCCGCCGCCCCGGACCTGGCGGACGCGGTCACCCGGATCGGCACCTTCCTGGACGGCTACAGCCAGCACTAGACCACGCCACCGCGACCGGATCCGGACACCACTCAACTTTAGATTGAATCTAAGCTAGGATGCCTCCAGAGCAATCAGGAGGCCGTCCCATGTACGAACCGATCCGCACCAAGTCGGTCCACCGGATGGCCGACGACGACCGGACCGCGTATCCGCACCGCTCCCGCGAGGAAGAGCTGGACATCCAGCTCGCCGGGCACCTCGCCGCCCTGCTCGCCGTCACCGACGAGCTCGGCGACGGCGAGGCCGGCGAGCTGATCGCCCGGCAGGTCGCCAGGCTCCGCGGCGCGCCCCCCGCGCGCCACGCGGGGCTCAGCGGCTCCCCCGCCGAAGCGCTGCACCGCAGGGCCCACGCCCTCGCGGGCCGCGCCCTGGTCGTCGCCGCCTCTCGGGCCGACACGGCCGCCGCGATCCTCGCCGCCGAGCGCATGGACGCGCACACCGCGGCGCTCACCGGGGACTCCCTGGTCGGCGCCCCCTGACGGCCCCGGTCCGCGCGGCCACGACACCGCGCGGACCGGGCGCCACCCAGAATTCACGGGCGCCACCCGGAATTCATCCACGGCGCCCCCGTCCCCACCGCCCGCCCTCCGCGCTACGGCCCGCCGTCCGCGTCGGGCCCCCCGCCCTCGGGCGATCCAGCGGCCCCGGCCCCGACCGGCACCAGGCCGCTCACCCCGCAGCCGAGCTCACCCCCGCCGAAGCGCTTCGCGCCGACCAGCACCGCCCGCCGGGGGCCCTCCGGGCCGGTGGAGAGGACGACGCTGCCGGCGTCGACCACCGCCCCCCGACCCGCCTCGCTCGTGTCGAGGAAGTCGACGCCGACGGTGTACGCCCCTGCGGGCACGCCCTCCTCCAGCTCGACCCGGGCCGTCGGCCTCCCCGAGACCGGATCCGTGACGCACGTCGCCAGCGCCACGTCGTCCTCGGGAAAGCGCATGTCCTCGTGGATCGTCCCCGACACGTAGACGTAGCCGACGAACACGCCGACCGGCGCGAGCACCGTCAGCGCCCCCACGGTCACCAGCACCACGACCAGCCAACGCGGCATACCGTCACCCCCCGGTGAAGTCGGCTCACGGTACACGGCGTTCCTGTTCCCTTCCGGGATCACGGCTTCACCCTCCGTACACCCAACTCGCCCTGGAATGTGGGTTTCCGCGAGCACGCTGCCCGCGTGAGACGCATTCTGGGAATCGTCCTCGCCGTCCTGCTCCTGGGCGGCGTGGCCGCCGTCCTCGTGGCGGGCGGCGACCGGGGCGACAGCGGCACGGCAACGAAGACCGTGCGAGGAGTGATCGGGTCGGAGAAGGCGGAGTTCTTCGCCGATCCCGAGGTCGTGAAGGCCCTTGCCGCCAAGGGCCTCACCGTACGGACGGAGACCTCCGGGTCCTGGGACATGGAGCGACTGCCCCTGCGGGGCTACGACTTCGCGTTCCCGTCCGCCAAGGCGCCCGCCGACGAGATCAAGGCCAGGACGAAGGCGACCGGCACCCCGGTGCGGCCCTTCTACTCGCCGCTGGTCGTGGTCGCGCACAGCGCCGCCGCCACGGTGCTCGCCGGCAACGGGCTCGCCACGCTCGGCCCCGGCGGCCACACCGGCACCCTGCGCATGGAGGCCTATCTCGCCGCCGCCCGCGCCGACCGGACCTGGCAGCAGCTCAAGGGCTCCGCCGGGCACGCCGAGCTGAGCGGCACCCTGTTCGTCACCTCCACCGACCCCCTCGCCTCCAGCTCCGGCGCGCTCTACCTCGCCGCCGCGAGCTACGTCGCCGACGGCGGCCGGGTCGCCGGGGACGAGGCCGCCGTCGACCGCACGGCCCCGCTGCTGCGCAAGCTCATCCAGGTGCAGGGCGCCCAGCAGTCGAGCTCCGACGCGCCCTTCCGGGACTTCGTCAGCGGGGTCGGCAACCCGCTGGTCCTGGTCTACGAGTCGCAGGTCGCCGCGCAGCTGATCGCCAAGCAGGAGGCGGGCGACCTGGTCGTCCTCTATCCCGACACCACCGTCAACAGCGACCACACGCTCGTCCCGCTCACCGAGGCCGGCCGGACCCTCGGCGACCTCCTCTCCACCGACCCGGAGCTGCGCAGGCTCGCGGTCCGCCACGGCTTCCGTCCGCAGGGCGCCCCCGCCGAGTTCACCGCCGCCACCGCCGGTCTCACCGGCTATCTCGACCAGACGCTCACCGGGGTCCGCCAGGCGCCCGTGCCCACCTCCGCGGTGCTGCACCGGATGGCGCTGCGGGCCCGCGACCAGGGGGACCCCGCATGACCACGCCCACCGGACCCGACAGCCCGCTCGTCCTCACCCCGCCCGAGCCGGTCCCGCCGGTCCGCGCCGAGCAGGCGAAGACGCTCGTCCCGGTCGACGACTCCGTCCGCACCGAGATGGCCCGGCGCGCGGACGAGTACGTCGGCTCGCTCGCCGGACTCGACGCCCGCTCCCCCGAGTTCGCCGGGCGGATCGGGGAGATCGCGGCGCTCGGCCGCGGCGAGCTCCGCACCGCCGCCCAGCAGTCCAACCGGATGCTGGACCGCACGGTCCGCTCGCTCGGCTCGGCCGGCGGCGACCCGCAGGGCCGGGTCGGCGACTCGCTCGTCGCGCTGCGGCGCACGGTCGAGGACCTGGACCCGCGCGACACCGCCGCGAAGGGCGTACGGGGTCTGCTGTCCAAGCTCCCCGGCGGCAACCGGGTGCGCGACCACATCGCGAAGTACGCCTCCTCGAAGGCCACCCTCGACCGGATCCTGGACGCCCTGGACGCCGGCCAGGACGAACTGCGCCGTGACAACGCGGCCCTGCAGACCGAGCGGGCCCGGCTGTGGGAGACCATGGGCCGCCTCCAGGAGTACGCGGTGCTGACCGAGGCCCTGGACGGGGCCGTCGAGGAGCGGGTCGCGCGGACCGCCGACCCCGCGCAGGCGGACGCGCTCCGGGCCGACGTGCTCTTCCCGGTCCGGCAGAAGCACCAGGACCTGCTGACCCAGCTGGCCGTCTGCGCCCAGGGCTACCTGGCGATGGACGTGGTGCGCCGCAACAACGACGAGCTGATCAAGGGCGTGGAGCGGGCGGCGACGACGACCGTCACGGCGCTGCGGATCGCGGTGATGCTGGCCTCCGCGCTGGACCACCAGAGGAAGGTCACCGAGCAGGTGAAGGCGCTGCGCGGGACGACCGAGTCCCTCATCCGGCACAACGCGGAGGCGCTCGCGGGCCAGTCCGGCGACATCCAGCAGCTGGCCGCGGAGCCCGCGGTGGGCCTGGAGACCGTGCGCACGGCCTTCCAGCAGATCTACTCGACGCTCGACGCGATCGACACGTACAAGGTCCGCGCGACCGAGTCGATGGCGCAGACCGTCGACGCGCTCACCGCCGAACTGGAGGCGGCGAGCGCCCACCTGGAGCGCACCCGCGAGCCGTCCGGCGGCGCCGGGATCCTCGAAGGGGGCCGCGGATGAGGACCGTGAGCACCGCCGTCCGCACCGCCGCCGTCGCCCTCGCGCTCGCCCTCGCCGCCACCGGCTGCGCCGGGGGGCAGCACCCCGACGGAACCGACGGCCCGGACGGCGACCGGCACGCCTACCGCCCCGGCACCCTGCGGGTCCTCGCCTCCTCCGAACTCGCCGACATGGCGCCCGTGCTGGAGGAGGTGCGCAAGGCGACCGGCGTCACCGTGCGGCCCACCTACGCCGGGACCCTCGACGCCGTCGGGCGGATCGCCTCCGGTGAGGCCGACAAGGAGTACGACGCCGTCTGGCTGTCGTCCAACGACTACCTGCGGCTGCGCCCCGACACCTCCCGGAAGATCACCGGCGAGACCCCGGTGATGACCTCCCCGGTCGCGCTCGGGGTGCGGCCCGGCGTCGTCGCCCGGCTCGGCTGGGACCCGGCGAAGGTCACCTGGGCGCAGATCCACCGGGCCGTCGCCGAGAAGAAGCTCGGCTACGGCATGACGGACCCGATGCGCTCCAACTCCGGCTTCTCCGCGCTCGTCTCGGTCGCCTCGGGCCTCTCCGGCGCCCAGTCCGCGCTCACCGACCGGGACGTGAGGGCCGCCACCCCGAAGCTGAAGGAGTTCTTCGCCGGGCAGAGGCTGACCTCCGGCTCCTCCGGCTGGCTCGCCACCGCCTACGCCCGCCGCGGCGACGTCGACGCGCTGGTCAACTACGAGTCGGTGCTGCTGTCGATGCCGGGCGACCTCACCGTGATCCGCCCCGCCGACGGGGTGGTGACCGCGGACTACCCGCTGACCTCGCTCACCGCCGCCCGCCCGGAGGCCAAGGACGCCGCCCGCCGGCTCGCCGCGCAGCTGCGCACCCCGGCCGTCCAGCGCCTGATCACCGAGCGCACCCTGCGCCGCCCGGTCGTCCCGGGGGTGGCCCCGGCTCCCCGGCTCGCGGCCGGTCCGCGCCGCGAACTGCCCTTCCCCGGCACCCGTTCCGTCGCCGACGGGCTGCTCGACGCGTACGACAACACGCTGCGCCGCCCCTCCCGCACGGTCTACGTCCTGGACACCTCCGGCTCGATGGAGGGCGGGCGGCTGGACCGGCTCAAGGCGGCGCTCGCGCAGCTGACCGGCGACTTCCGGGACCGGGAGGAGGTCACGCTGATGCCGTTCGGCTCCTCGGTGAAGCGCTCCGAGGTGACCACCCGCACGGTCGACCCGGCCGCCCCGAAGGGCGCCCTCGACGCGATCCGGGCCGACGCGGGCCGGCTGTCGGCCTCGGGCGGCACCGCGATCTACTCCAGCCTGAAGGAGGCGTACGCGCAGCTCGGCGCCGACGCCTCGGACGGCGCGTTCACCTCGATCGTGCTGATGACGGACGGCGAGAACACCGACGGCGACCCGGCCGAGGCCTTCGACGCCTTCTACGCGGACACGCTCACCCCCGCCCAGAAGCGCACCCCGGTCTTCCCGATCCTCTTCGGCGACTCCGACCGGTCCGCGCTCGACCACATCGCCGAGCTCACCGGCGGCCGTCTCTTCGACGCGACCCACGGCTCGCTCGACGGAGCCTTCGAGGAGATCCGTGGCTATCAGTGACCCGCTGCTGCGGTACGTCGAGTCCCGCAAGAACCTCGCGGGCTGCGTGTGCGGCCTGGCCGGGGTGGGCCTGGCCCTGACCGGTGCGGCCGGCCCGCTGTGGCCGCTGGTGGTCGCGGGCCTGTACGGGGCGGGCGCGCTGATCGCCCCGCCGGAGCGCCCGGCCGCCCCCGCCTTCCCGGATCCGGCCGAACAGCTGGACGCGCTGCGGGCGGACCTGGCGACGCTGCGGGAGTACCTGGCCGAGGTGGAGCTCCCGCCGGCCGCGCACGGGCGCCTGACGGAGCTGGACACCCTGCTGGGCGCCCTGCTGGAGCCGGGCTGGGTGAGCGACCCGGAGCACCTGCGGGTGCTGGGCCGGGCCGTGCGCCAGGACGTGCCGGAGGCCGTCGACGCCTTCGTGCGGAGCCGGTGGTGGATCCGGGCGGTGCCGGGCAAGGAGCCCCCGGAGCGGCACCTGGAGCGGCAGCTGGCGGCGCTGCGGACCGAGGCGGGGGCGATCGCCGAGGCGATGCACGAGGCGGAGGCCCGGCGCCAGGAGACCCACACCCGCTACCTGGAGGACCGCAACCGCTGACCCCCGTCCCGTACCCGGACATGCGCCGGCCCCCGCAGCCGTGAGGGGGCTCCGGGGGCCGGATGCGTCGTGGCGGGCCGTCGTGACCCCACTGGTCAGGGCGGCGTTTCGGGGCAACCCGCCACGAGTCTCGGGTGTACCGCTACGGGATCAGCCCAGGCGCTCGACCAGCGCGCGGTACTCGTCCCACAGCTCCTTCGGGGTGTGCTCGCCGAAGGTCTCCAGGTGCGCGGGGACCAGGGCGGCCTCCTCGCGCCAGACGTCCTTGTCGACGGTGAGCAGGAAGTCCAGGTCGGCCTCGGGCAGTTCCAGGCCCTCGGTGTCCAGGGACTCGCGGGTCGGCAGGACGCCGATCGGGCTGTCGACGCCCTCGGCCTTGCCGTCCAGGCGCTCGACGATCCACTTCAGGACGCGGCTGTTCTCGCCGAAGCCGGGCCACACGAACGTGCCCGCGTCGTTCTTGCGGAACCAGTTCACGTAGTAGATCTTCGGCAGCTTGGCCTGGTCCTTGTCGGCACCGACCTTCACCCAGTGCGCCATGTAGTCGCCCATGTTGTAGCCGCAGAACGGCAGCATGGCGAAGGGGTCGCGGCGCAGCTCGCCGACCTTGCCCTCGGCGGCGGCGGTCTTCTCGGAGGCGACGTTCGCGCCGAGGAAGACGCCGTGGTTCCAGTCGAAGGACTCGGTCACCAGCGGCACCGCGGAGGCGCGGCGGCCGCCGAAGAGGATCGCGGAGATCGGGACGCCCTTGACGTCCTCCCACTCGGGGGCGATCGTCGGGCACTGCCCGGCCGGGACGGTGAAGCGGGCGTTGGGGTGGGCGGCCGGGGTCTCGGACTCCGGCGTCCAGTCGTTGCCCTTCCAGTCGGTCAGGTGGGCGGGCGCCTCCTCGGTCATGCCCTCCCACCAGACGTCGCCGTCGTCGGTGAGCGCGACGTTGGTGAAGACCGAGTTGCCCCAGAGGGTCTTCATGGCGTTGGCGTTGGTGTGCTCGCCGGTGCCGGGGGCGACGCCGAAGAAGCCGGCCTCGGGGTTGATCGCGTAGAGGCGGCCGTCCTCGCCGAAGCGCATCCAGGCGATGTCGTCGCCGATGGTCTCGACCGTCCAGCCGGGGATGGTCGGCTCCAGCATGGCCAGGTTGGTCTTGCCGCAGGCCGACGGGAAGGCCGCGGCGACGTACTTGGCCTCGCCCTGCGGCGGGGTGAGCTTGAGGATGAGCATGTGCTCGGCGAGCCAGCCCTCGTCACGCGCCATGACGGAGGCGATGCGGAGCGCGTAGCACTTCTTGCCGAGCAGGGCGTTGCCGCCGTAGCCGGAGCCGAAGGACCAGATCTCGCGGGTCTCCGGGAAGTGCGAGATGTACTTGGTGGAGTTGCACGGCCACGGGACGTCGGCCTCGCCCTCGGCGAGCGGCGCGCCCAGGGTGTGCACGGCCTTGACGAAGAAGCCGTCGGTGCCGAGCTCGTCGAGGACGGCCTGTCCCATGCGGGTCATCGTGCGCATGGAGACGGCGACGTACGCGGAGTCGGTGATCTCGACGCCGATGGCGGAGAGCGGGGAGCCGACGGGGCCCATGCAGAACGGGACGACGTACATCGTCCGGCCCTTCATCGAGCCGCGGAAGATGCCCTTCTCACCGGCGAAGATGTCCTTCATCTCGGCCGGGGCCTTCCAGTGGTTGGTCGGGCCCGCGTCCTCCTCCTTCTCGGAGCAGATGAAGGTCCGGTCCTCGACGCGCGCGACGTCGGTCGGGTCGGAGGCCGCGTAGTACGAGTTCGGGCGCTTGACCGGGTCGAGCTTCTTGAAGGTCCCCTTGGAGACGAGCTCCTCGCACAGGCGCTCGTACTCGGCCTC
Source organism: Streptomyces showdoensis (assembly GCF_039535475.1). Lineage (NCBI taxonomy): Bacteria > Bacillati > Actinomycetota > Actinomycetes > Kitasatosporales > Streptomycetaceae > Streptomyces > Streptomyces showdoensis. The sequence goes on from NZ_BAAAXG010000026.1 coordinate 579,367, forward strand.
GGAACCGTCGCACCAGACGATCCGGTCGGGCTGAGTGATCTCGGCGATCTCGTTGACCCACGAGATCAGTTCCTTGTGCTGGGTGGGGACGGTGGAGGGAGCCGCGTTGTCGCGCGCCACGATTGCTCCTTGTTGAGGGGTTTTTAAGATGTATGCCCCTTGGGGGCTGCGACCCGGATGCGTCGTAGGCGCTCATCCGGTGCCGACCGCACTCATTTGATCATCCGATGCTACCGCCCATATGTCCAGAGGGCCTCACACGTGAGCATCGCCACTCATATCCGGTACCTACGGGGGCGTAGGTAGCATTCGGTTCTATGACTGCAGCCACGCCGGACCTCACGTCCGCGGAACAGCGCCCGGCGCTGCCGCTCCCGATCAAGCCGAGACTCAGGGGCTGGCTGCACGCCGGAATGTTCCCCGCGGTGATCGTCGCCGGCCTCGTCCTGGTCGCCCTCTCGGACTCGCCGCGGGCCCGGATCGCGTGCGGGATCTACGCCCTCACGGCCTGCCTGCTCTTCGGGATCAGCGCCCTGTACCACCGCGGCAACTGGGGCCCGCGCGGCGAGGCGGTGCTGCGGCGCCTCGACCACGCCAACATCTTCCTGATCATCGCGGGCACCTACACCCCGCTGACCCTGCTGCTGCTCCCGGACTCCACCGGGCGCCCGCTCATGTGGGCGGTCTGGGCGGCGGCCACCGCCGGCATCGCCTTCCGGGTCTTCTGGGTCGGAGCCCCTCGCTGGCTGTACACGCCCTGCTACATCGCCATGGGCTGGGCCGCCGTCTTCTTCCTGCCGGACTTCATGCGCACCGGCGGCATCGCCGTCCTCGTCCTGGTGATCGTCGGCGGCCTGCTCTACAGCGCGGGCGGGGTCATCTACGGCATCAAGCGCCCGAACCCCTCACCCCGCTGGTTCGGCTTCCACGAGGTCTTCCATTCCTTGACGCTGGCCGCGTTCATCGTCCACTACGTGGGCATCTCGCTCGTCGCCTACCAGCACGCCTGAGGAGCCTGACCAGGCACAATGACGGCCATGCCCGTCACCCCCGGCCGCCCCGGCCTGCGCGAGCGCAAGAAGCTCAGGACCCGCGCCGCGATCCGCCGCGCCACCTACCGGCTCGTGACCGAGCAGGGGTACGAGGCCACCACCATCGAGCAGATCGCGGCGGCGGCCGAGGTCTCCCCCTCCACCGTCGTCCGCTACTTCCCGGTGAAGGAGGACATCCTCCTCACCGACGACCAGGACGCCCTGCTGGAAGCCCGGCTCCTCGCCCGCCCGGCCGGCGAGGAGCCGCTGGAGTCGCTGCGGGCCGTCGTCCTCGACGCCGTCACGGCCGCCCTCGCCCACGAGCCGGACGAGATCCGGCTGCGCGCCCGCCTCATGACGGAGATCCCCGCGATCCGCGCCCGGCTCACCGAGACCACCGCCGAGAGCGGCCGACGGCTCTCCCGGGCCGTCGCCGAGCGCACCGGCCGCGACCCCGACGACCTGGAGGTACGGGTCTTCACCGCGGCCGTCCTCGGCGCGCTGCGCGAGGCCACCCTGCACTGGGCCGAACACGGCCAGGGCGACGACCTGGTGCCGCTCCTCGACCGGACCGTCGACACCCTCAAGGCCGGGCTGACGCTCCGGCCGGCCGGCCCAGCGCGCCCCTGAGCACCTCGCCCGAGGCCGGGTTCTCCGCGCAGCCCCACACCCCGTGCGGGCAGTAGTCGGTGAAGGTCTGGTACACCGGCCGGTGCCGCCCGAACCAGTCGAGCATCCCCCGCACGTACGCCGGGTTGTCCCCGTTGCGGAACAGCCCCCACTCGGGGAACGAGACCGGCTTGCCGTGCGCCGCCGCGAAGGCGGCGTGGTGCGCGAGCCCGTACTCCTCGGTGACCTGCTCCTCGAAGGAGAGCCCGGCCGGCTGGTCGTACGCGTCCATGCCGATGATGTCGACGTGGGCGTCGCCCGGGTAGCAGCGCGGCCAGGCGATCGCGTCGAGCCCCCGGCTCGGCGTGAAGTCGAAGCGGAAGCGCTGCCCCGGCACCTCCCGCAGCACGCCCACCACCCGCCGCCAGTACGCCTTCCAGGCCTCCGGGTCGGGCCCGCAGCGATGGCTGTACGTGGTCCCGTTCATCTCCCAGCCCAGCACCAGCACCGCGTCCCCGAGCCGGTACCGCACCAGCCGCTCCCCCAGGGTCCTGAAGTGCCCGTCGTACGCCCCGGCCGCCCCGCGCCGCAGTCCGTCCCGGACCTGCCCGTCGTCCAGGCCCGCCTCGCTGCGGTCGAGGAGCGGCACGTTCAGGACGAACAGGCGCCCCTGCCGTTCCTCCTTCCAGTGCGCCCACGGCTCGAACAGCGCCGGGTGCCCCTCGATGTTGGACCAGCGGTCGCCCGGCAGATAGGTGTGCCCGACGCTCAGCGGCTCCCCGCCGAGCCAGCGCTCCACCCCGGCGATCCGCCGCACCCCGGCCTCGTCGGAGCCGGTGAAGAACCCGGACGGCACCCCGGGCAGCGGCACCGGCGCCCCGTCCGGCTCCGGCGGCACCGTCGGGCCGGACGGATCGGCCCGCCCGGCGGACGGCCGGCCGCCCGGCGCGAGCCGCTCGTACGGCAGCAGGAACGCGAACGCGGCCGCGAGCAGCAGCGTCAGCGCCACTCGCGGCCAGGAGGAGGGAAGGGGCACGTCAGGCGGTCCAGAACTCCCACCAGCGGGTCAGGATCAGCATCCCGATGATCCCGATGTGCAGCACCGGGAGCGCGAAGGTGAACTCCCCGAGGAAGCCCTTCACGGCGGCCGGCGCGGGCAGCGTCCCGTGCCGCACGTTGTGCGCGGTGACGTACCAGAACATCGTGATCGTGGCGCACCAGGCCAGACAGCACCACAGACAGAGCGAGTTGATCTCGTACAGCGACTCGTACATCAGCCAGGTGCAGAAACCGACCCCGAACAGCATCCCCGCGTTGAGTCCGAGCCAGAACCAGCCCCGGTAGCGGGCGCCGGCCAGGATGCCGGCGCCCACGGCGGCGACCACGGCGTACGTGACGAGCCCCAGCATCGGGTTCGGGAAGCCGAACACCGCCGCCTGCTCGCTCTTCATGATGTTGCCGCACGAGACGACCGGGTTGAGGCTGCACCCGGGCTGGAAGCCCGGGTCCTCCAGGAGCTTGAACTTGTCGATCGTGATGACCCAGCCGGCCAGCACGCCCGCCGCGCCCGTCACGATCAGCATCCAGGCGAAGGCCCGGCTCGCGCCGGTCCCCGCTCCGCCCGTCCGCTCGTCCTCCTGCTGCCGCTGCCCCGGTACCGCACCCCGTACGTTCACCGTCGCCATGACGCCGCCCCCTCTCCGCTCAGCCCTGGATCCGGCTCACCGGCACCGCGATGTGGCCCGAGTTCCGCACGACCTCGTCGTCGGAGATGAAGGCCTTGAGGCGGTCCTCCGCGACCGGCGCACCCGGCTCCGCGTCCGGCCACGGCTGGACCGGGACCTTCACGATGACGTGACCGGTCTCGTACGCCGCGGCCTGCCAGTCCGCCGACACCGGGCACTGCGCGTTCATGAACGGCAGCGTCAGCACGGCCCGCTCCGCCTCGACGAGCAGGTGCGCGCCGATGCCGCGCTCCTGGCCGGCGTCGACGACGATGCCGCCGATCGGCACGCCCATGCCCTCCAGGGTCTCCCGCAGCTCCGTCTCTCCGGCCTCCCGGCCGTGCAGGCCGTCGCCGACCGAATAGACCATCAGGAAGGGCGTGGCGGGCATGTCTTCGGTCGGCCCGAGGGTCCACGAGATGACGCTGAGCGTTCCCATCGTGTGGGCGCTGTGCTCCGTGGGGAGGACATTGGAAGTGGTCATGGTTCCGGATGCTAGGGGACGAACACCCGCCCCCCCTCCGCCGAATTCACTCATTCGGCCGACATTCCATCCGCCTGCATTTCCGGCGCAACGAAGCGCGGTTTACATCGTTGTGCCCAGAGGGCATCAGTCGACCTCAGGAGATCGCTCATGATCGTCCCGCGCCGCGCCGCATTGCGGTCCCTTTTCGCGCTGGCCGTCACCGCTTTCACGGGCGGCGCACTGGCCCGGATCGGGACGGCGGACCCGAGCCGCCCCGGCGACCCCGCCGGCTCCGCCGGCCCCGCTGCAGAGGCCTCCGTCTCCTTCGACGAGATGTACGCGGGACGGCGCATCCAGGGGCGTCCGGGACCGGACGGGGAGCCGCTGGCCCTCGTCGACGGCCGGCCGCTCCACCTGATGCGCTGCGCCGACGGCGGCTACGTCACCCCGATCGACCACTACGAGTCCTGTCCGACGCCGCTGGCGGCCGTCCGCGCGGCCGTGGACGAGCTGGGTTCCGCCCCGCTCTCCCGGCTCGCCGCCGCCCACGGCACCCACCCGGGAGGGAGCCCGCGTGGCGTACACGCGTAAGAACCAGCGCGACCTGACCAGCTCCGAGCGGAAGCGCTTCGTCGCCGCCGTCCTCGAACTCAAGCGGAGGGGCACCTACGACGACTTCGTCCGCACCCACATCGACCACTACGTCGCCGACGGCGAGGGCAAGCGGCGCGAGGCCCACATGTGCCCCAGCTTCCTGCCCTGGCACCGCAGGTTCCTGCTGGAGTTCGAGCGGGCGCTGCGCCGGGTCGACCCGGCGGTGACCGTGCCGTACTGGGACTGGACCCGCGACAACACCCCGGGCTCGTCGCTGTGGAGCGAGGACTTCATGGGCGGCAACGGGCGCCGGGGCGACCTCCAGGTGACCACCGGCCCCTTCGCGTACGCGGGCGGCCGCTGGACGGTCAAGCAGAACATGACCGAGGGCAACTTCCTCACCAGGGACTTCGGGCGCCCGCGCGACCCGATCACGCTGCCGACGGCCGCGCACGTGGAGGAGGTGATGGGCGAGCGGGCGTACGACGTGGCGCCGTGGAACTCCACCAGCGCCTCCGGGTTCCGCAACCGGATGGAGGGCTGGTCCGGCGGCCAGGGCAACGAACGCTTCCGCCTGCACAACCGGGTGCACCGCTGGGTGGGCGGGCTGATGCTCGGCGGGGCCTCGGTCAACGACCCGGTGTTCTGGCTGCACCACGCCTACGTCGACCTGCTCTGGTCGCGCTGGCAGCAGCGCAACCCGGGGGCGGGCTACCTGCCGAAGGACCCGCCGCCGCTGGGCGACCCGCAGTACCGCCGGGTCACCTCGCTGAACGAGAAGCTCGGCCCGTGGAACGTGACCCCCGCGGAGCTCCTCGACCACAGCGGCATCTACCGCTACGCATGACAGCGTCCCCCCGGCCCGCCGGGCCGGGGGGACGCTGTCGGGGCCGGGATTCAGCCGCCGTAGCCGCCGTCACCGTGGTGACCGTCGACGTTCGCGCACTGGTTGCCGAAGGTCGGGTTCAGCAGGCCGATGACGCTGACACTGTTGCCGCAGAGGTTGATCGGCACGTGGACCGGGACCTGCACGACGTTGCCGGAGGCGACACCGGGGGAGTGGGCGGCGACGGCCTCGGCGCCGGAGTCGGCGACGGCCATGCCGGCTCCGCTGAGGGCAACGGCACCCGTGCCGGCGAGGACAGCGGCAGCCTTCGCGATGCGAGACATCAAGAACTCCTTGAACGTGGAATGCGACCGCGAGAATCACGGTCACGCGTTCCTTCAACGCCACAATGGCGTGCGGGTCACGGCCATTGCGCCGAATGGAAACGAAATCGGAAGAGATGGCCCGCAGATCGCCCGTCCGCCCGTCGTCGGCTACGACGGGACGGACCGGGACCTGCGGGCCGCGGCCATGCGACAAGCCTTCATCTGCAACGAGCAGCGATCCCTCGGGTGGCGGGAAGAATCGTGTCTTCACCCGCCGGATCAAAGGTCGTACAAACGAACGCCGTCCGGCCGGCTACGGCGCCAGGCCCAGCTGCGGGTCCAGCGCGCCGTTCAGCGCGGGGGTGAGGACGCCCGCCTCGGGCGCCGTGAGCCCCGGGAGCAGTCCGCCGGCCTGCGGGGTGCTGACCGGGTTGCCCACGACGGCACCGGGGGTGACGGCCTTCATCTCCGCCCGGGGGCTGGTGAGCTCGGCCGTGCCCGGCTCGCTGTTCTTGAGGAGCTCGGGCAGCGGGGCGGCGATGTCGGTCCTCGACAGGGTGCTGTCGAGCGGGATGCGGGGCAGGGTGAGGTCCGGCAGGCTGCCGACGCCCTCGTGGAAGCCGGTGGGCGCGCCCGGGACCGGCGTGGGGACGCCGGTCTCGACGGTGGGGGCGTCCATCGGGATCACCGGCTCGAGGCCCTGGAGGGGAACCACCACGGGGGCGTCCGCGGCGGCGGGGGTCGCCAGGGCCGCGGACGCGAGGGCGGTGGCCAGGAGACCCAGGCCGACGTGAGATCGCAGATTCATGTCCTGCAAACGAGTTCCGGGTGGGGAACGTGACGCAATTCCCCTGAGTGCAGCAACGCCAGGGGTCCTCACCGGTGAGCGGCGAGGACCCCTGTTGACGCGCCGTCAGCGTGACGTGCCGTGGCGGCGGTTCAGTGGCGGCCGCGGACGAGGCGTCCGCCGCGCAGGTACATCACGCCGCCGCCGACGAGGAGGGCGGCGCTGATCGCGGCGGCGCCCATGAGGGCGGCGGAGTCGCTGCCGGTGTCGGGGAGGTGCGGGTGCTCGCTGGGGTGACCGGGATGCGACGGGCCGCAGTCCGGTCCCTCCTCGCCGTACTCACAGCCGGGCCCGCCCGGATGGGTCGGCGGCTGCGTGCCGCAGTCCGGCCCCTCCTCGCCGTACTCGCACCCGGGCCCGCCCGGGTGGGTGGGAGGCCGGGTGGTCGGCGGCTGCGTGGTCGGCGGGTGCGTGGTCGGCGGCTGGGTCGTCGGCGGGTGCGTCGTCGGCGGCTGGGTCGTCGGCGGGTGCGTCGTCGGCGGGTGCGTGGTCGGCGGCTGGGTCGTCGGCGGGTGCGTCGTCGGCGGCTGGGTCGTCGGCGGGTGCGTCGTCGGCGGGTGCGTCGTCGGCGGCTGCGTGGTCGGCGGCTGGGTCGTCGGCGGGTGCGTCGTCGGCGGCTGCGTCGTCGGCGGGTGCGTCGTGGGGCCGCAGTCCGGCCCCTCCTCGCCGTACTCACATCCGGGTTCGCCCGGGTGGGTGGGCGGCTGGGTCGTCGGCGGCTTCGTCTCGTGCCCCCCACCCGGCGGGGCCGGGTGGTGACCGGGCGGGTGGCCCTCGTCCCCGTAGCCGCCCGGCTCGTCCTCCCCGTAACCGCCGGGATCGTCGGCGGCGGAGCCGACCGCCTTGGCGCACAGCTCGGCGACGGCGGCACCCATGCCCCCGAGGTGCGCGTGGTCGCCACAGACCTCGGCCGCGGCGGGCTTCCGGCCCTGGCCCCCGGCGCCGGGTCCGGGCGCGTCCCCCGCGGCGGTGGCGGAGTTCGCCGCGAGGGCGAGACCGCCGGTCAGCGAGAGGATGCCGGCCGCCGCCGCGGTGGTGAGCATTTTCCTGGTGATGATGGATCGCATTCCGCTCTTCCTCTGGAAAGGGAGAGACCGGCGAGGATCCCCCCTCGCTCCGACCGGCCCGTGATTCCCCGCCGTCCAACTAAGTGGGGATGGCGAGAGCGTAAGAAGCGGGCACGGCGCGCGATCGATCCCACGCGACACATGATCCGAAAATCATTCAATCGGACTCACGGAAAGGGCAGGAAGAAGCCCTGGCGGGGAAGGTCCGCCAGGGCCGGGTACCGCGAGGGACTTTGACAGCCCGTCAGCCGCCGAGCGGAAGACCGCCGAGCAGCGAGCCCGTGCTCTTGCCGGCCTGGTTCAGCTGACCGGCGGTCTCGGTCACCTTCTGGACGGGCGAGCCGTCCGTGGTGCTGCTCAGCGCGTCCGACTTCAGCCCCTCGCTGGTCAGCGCTCCGAGGCCACCGTCCAGGCTGGAGGGCGCCAGCGACTCCGCGGCCATCGCGGGCGCGGCGACACCCAGGGCCATCACGGAACCGGCGATGACCGCTGCAACCTTGGTGGGCTTCATGAATGAGGGTCCTTCCTTCTGGCGTATACGGGTCGGCGCAAGCAAGTGGCTTGCCGTACAGGCCTCTTGAGTGATTCCCGTACGTCGTTCTGACCTCTGTAACGACAGCTGCGCCCCCCGGAAACTCCGGGAGATGGGATTTCTCGACACTGCACCCGAATGATGCGGACCGGTGTGATGTGAGGATGGGATGACACGAGAACGGCCGTGCCCACCCGGGAGTCCCGGGCGGGCACGGCCGTTCGTACGGCGGGTCGGTCAGCGGGCCGGGAGCGGCGGAGCGACCGGCAGGACGCCGGTGCCGACCGGCAGCGAACCCGCGTCGACCGGGAGCGAACCGGTGTCGACCGGCAGCGAACCGGTGTCGACGGGGAGGCCGGGTGCCGTGAGGTCAGGCGGGGCCGGCAGGGCCGGCAGCCCGTCCACGCCCGGCAGTGCGGGCAGGCCGCCGCCGATGCCGGCCAGGACGAGGTCGACCACCGAGCTCAGGGTCGAGGTGACCTGGGAGACGATCCCGGTGGCACCACCCGAGGCGACGCCCGCGAGCAGACCCGCGACCGCCTGCTGCACGCTCGCCAGCAGGTCGGCGACGGCATCGGTGGGCGCCGCCGCCCTCGCCCCGGCCTCGACGGGCGGGGAGACGGGTGCGGCGACGGGCAGGGTCGCGGCGGGGGCGGCCGGACCCGGGGGACGGACTTCGTCGGCGAGGGCGGGTCCTGCCGCGCCGAGGGTGATGACGGCGGATATCGCCAGGGCGGTGAGACGGCGTGATGCCAGGGGACGCATATGTGTTCCTTTTCCTTATGCGTCGGACAACTTCTCCGTCACCGTGCCTGCGGGTATAGCGGTCCGCAACCGGAGAACTACTGAGCGCCACGTCTCCGTTCGAGTGAATCCCGCCTCCGACCTGCCCCTCCAAGGGGCGTACGCCGTTGCACCGGGCGGCGCACAGGGGTGCGTCCGAACGAGTCACCACTCAGTCAGCAGAACGGCGAAGGCCGGCGCGCCACCCCTGGCGGGGACGGCGCGCCGGCCTCGGAAGGACCACGATCCGGCGTGCGAGATCAGGCGTTGATGCAGGTGTTGCCGAAGGTCGGGTTCAGCGCGCCGATCACGTTGACGGTGTTGCCGCAGACGTTGACCGGGACGTGGACCGGGACCTGGACGACGTTGCCGGACAGGACGCCCGGGGAGTGCACGGCCGCGCCCTCGGCACCGGCGTCGGCGGCGGCGACACCGGCGGCACCGGCGACAGCGGCGGCGGCACCGACGGACAGGACGACGGCCTTCGCGATACGGGACATGAAGAGGATCTCCTCGATCGATGGGAAGCGACGGAATCCGGGGAAGCTGATCCGCCTGCAGGGTCGGCGCGGACGGTTCAGCCCGGCTCCTTCAACAACGCCCCGCCAATTCATCGGTTGCTCTCCCGAACGGGTGACGTTCAACCGATCTTTGGGCCATAGGAGGGTCATTCGAGTGACCGGACCTGGAAACGGGCAACACGCTCAACGAGGAACCGGCGGCAAGGATACGGAAGTTAGCGTTTGTGAGCATCTAATGCTTACTATCGCCCGCCGTGGGGGTTATAACGTTCCCGAACGTTGCTTCCGGCCCCGTCACGCGTTCATGCATTTTGCGCGGACGACACCTTCCTCTCTCCCGGTCCACGCGGGTCTTCCCTTCCTTCTCTCATCAAAGCGGAGAACCTGTATGCGGAATTCAGCGGTTCATGCTGCACGCCGGGGCGTGCTGTGCGCCGTGTCGTGCGCGGCCTTCTCCGCCGCGCTCCCGGCCGCGTCCGCCGCCGCCCCCCAGCCCACGGAAGCCTCCCGACTCGCCTTCGCCCCGCGGTACCAGGCGGTCCAGCACGGCGGCATCGTCCGTGCCGCCAACGCCTCGGCCAGGGGCACGCTGGGCACCGAGTCGGCCAACGACGGCGCCACCATGGGGTACGTGGACGTCGACGACGACGCCAACACCTACAACTCCAGCAGCGCCGAGCTGCGGATCCCCGAGGGGGCCCGGGTCAGCTGGGCCCGCCTGTACTGGGGCGGCAACCTGCGCGTGGGCGAGCAGAAACCGCCCAAGGACAACGGGCGGGTGCTGATCTCCGAGCCCGGCGGCCGTTACAAGGCGCTGCTCGCCGACACGACCACCGGTCACCGCACGGGCGACGGCGCCGACGCCTTCCAGGCCTCCGCCGACGTCACCGAGCTGGTCCGCTCGTCCCGTTCGGGTCTGTGGACCGTCGCCCAGGTGAACGTCGCGATGGGCCGTTCGGCCGTCGGCGGATGGGGTGGCTGGACGCTGGTCGCCGCGTACGAGAAGGCCGACGAGCCGTTGCGCCGACTGGCCGTATGGGACGGCTTCGAAACGCTCGGTCCGAAGAACCGTGAGCTGGGAATCCCGGTCCCGCTGGGCCGGGACCGGATTCCCCAGGGGGCGGGCGGCCTGCTCGGACTGGTCGCCTATGACGGCGACCGCGGCACTTCCGGGGATTACCTCGCGGTGGAATCCGAGGGGGCCAAGAGCGTCACGCGGAGCGTGATCTCCGATTCCGCGAATTCCGCGGACGACGTGATGAACTCCAGCATCACGGAATCGGGAACAAGTCGGATGGAACGACTGCCCGCTCATCAGAACACCCTGGGGTACGACTCCGACGTCTTCGATCTGCGGGGGGCGCTGCGCCATGGGGCCGATCGTTTCCACATCCGCGTCGGCACCCGGACGGACACCGTCTGGCTCGGCGCGCTCTTCCTCCAGGCGGACGTCCGGAGGGCCACCGCCCGGCACTGACGTGCTGCACGCGGTCCAGCCCGGTGACGGCGGGGTCGCCCGGGTCGTCACCGACCTGGTCCGCGCACAGCTCGCGGCCGGGCTGCGGGTCGCCGTGGCCTGTCCGCCCGACACCGAACTCGCCGCGGCCGTACGGGCCGAGGGCGCCGACACGTACGCGTGGCGGGCGGGCCGGGACCCGGGCCCCGGGACCGTACGGGAGACCCGGGAGCTCGGCCGGCTGATCCGTACCGCGCGCCCCGCGCTCGTCCACGCGCACAGCGCCAAGGCCGGGCTGTGCGCCCGGCTGGCCCTGCGCGGACGGGTTCCGACGGTGTACCAGCCGCACGCCTGGTCCTTCGAGGCGATCGAGGGGACGACCGCCGCGCTCGCCCGGCGCTGGGAGCGCTGGGCCGCCCGCTGGACGGCCCGGATCGTCTGTGTCAGCGAGGCCGAGCGGCGCACCGGCGAGACGGCCGGGGTGGTGGCCCCCTGGTCGGTGATCCACAACGGGGTGGACGCCGAGCGCTTCGCGCCCGCGGAGGACGAGGCCCCGGACGGGCCGGCCGGGCCGCTCGTCGTGTGCGTGGGGCGGCTCTGCCGGCAGAAGGGCCAGGACGTGCTGCTCGCCGCCTGGCCCGCCGTGCTCGCCGCCGTGCCGGACGCCCGGCTCGTCCTGGTCGGCGACGGCCCCGACGGGGAGCGGCTGCGGGCCGCCGCCGGGCCCTCGGTCCGCTTCGTGGGCGCCGTGACCGACACCGCGCCCTGGTACCGGGAAGCCGACCTCGTCGTGCTGCCCTCCCGCTGGGAGGGCATGGCACTCGCGCCCCTGGAGGCGATGGCGAGCGGGCGGCCGGTGGTGGTCGGCGACGTGGACGGCGCGCGCGAGAGCCTGCCGCCCGGTCATGAGGAGCTGTGTCTGGTCCCGCCCGGGGACCCGGCCGCCCTCGCCGCCGCGCTCGGCCGCCTGCTGGGCGAGCCCGGGCTGCGGCGCTCGCTGGGCCGGGAGGCCCGCGAGCACGTACTCAGCAGATTCGATGTGCGGCGCACCGGCGCGGCCGTCGCGGAGCTCTACCGCGAACTGGCCGGAGTGCGGTGCACGGAGCACAGAGAGCCGATTGCGCAGTGACTACCGAAAGCACCTCCCTCCCCTCTTCGCCGGGCCCGTGGCCCTCGGCGGGCTCCCTCGCGGGCCTCACCTCCCTGGCGTCGCCGCGCGGCGCGTCCGACCGTCTCTCGCTGCCGCCGCGGCGGCCGGGACGGGTGCGGTCCACCGCCGTGCCGCTGCTGGCGGCCGACGCCGTCGCCGTCCTGCTCGCGGTCTGCGTGCTGTCCACGGCGCACCGGCGCTGGGAGCTGTCGCTGCTGGTCGTCGGTCTGGTCGCGCTGCTGGACGGCCGGGCCGGCCTGTACCGGCCGGTCGCCGCGCTCACCGGGGCCCTGGACGAGCTGCCCGCGCTGGCCTCGCGCGCCGGGGTCGCCTGGTGCGTGACGGCCGCCGCGGTCGCCGCCTACGCCCCCGGGCACGCGATCGGTCCGCTGCGGCTGTGCGGGGCGTACGGAACGCACCTCGTGGCCGTGGTCGCGGTGCGCGGCCTCGCGCACGCGCGGCGGCGCCGGGCGGCCCGGGCGCACCCGCGGTCGGCGCTCGTGGTCGGGGCGCCGGGCGCGGCGCGGCGGTTCGCCGCGGCGCTCGGCCAGCACCCCGAGTACGGCATCCGGCCGGTGGGGCTGGTGGCCGGCCGGGCCGACGGCGAGCGGGGGCTCCCGGTGCTGACGACGCCGGAGGAGATCCACCGGGCGGTCATCCAGAACACCGTCCGCGACGCCGTGTTCCTCACCCCCGACGACGGGCTCGTCACGCTCTTCCAGCACTACGGCTGCACCACCTGGCGGGTGGGCGGCGAGCCGCGGCCGGGGGCGATGGGCGACCACCTGTGGGGCTACGGGAGCCACCGTCTGGTGCCGCTCTCCGAGCGGCGCGGGCTGACCGCGAAGCGGGCCCTGGACGTGGCGCTGGCCGCGCCGGCCCTCGCGGTCGCGCTGCCGGTGCTGCTGATGTGCGCGCTGGCGGTGCGGCTGGCGGACGGTCCCGGGGTGCTGTTCCGGCAGGAGCGGGTGGGCCAGAACGGGCGGCTGTTCACGCTGCTCAAGTTCCGTACGCTGCGCCCGTCCGACGAGACGGAGTCGGCGACCCGGTGGAGCGTCGCCGACGACCACCGGATGAGCGCCGCCGGCCACTTCCTGCGGAAGACCTCGCTGGACGAACTGCCGCAGCTGTGGAACGTGCTGCGCGGGGACATGAGCCTGGTCGGCCCGCGGCCCGAACGGCCTTACTTCGTCGCCCAGTTCAGCCGGGTCCACGCGGGCTACTCGGCCCGGCACCGGATGCCGGTGGGGCTCACCGGGCTCGCCCAGGTGCACGGGCTGCGCGGCGACACCTCGATCGAGGACCGCTGCCGCTTCGACAACCACTACATCGACCACTGGTCGCTCTGGCAGGACGTGTGCATCCTGCTGCGCACGGCGGCCGGGCTCGTGCGACCGACGGGGAGCTGACGATGGCGACGGCCGTTTCGCTGCCGAGGACCGGCCCGGCCGGCTTCGGGGTACGGGAGTGGGCGCGCAGGGCCGGGGCCCTGTCGCCGGTGCTCGCCGTCATCGCCCTGCTGCTCGTGCCGGGCGGCGGGGGCGGTGCCCAGGGCGGAACGGGCGGTACGGGCACGGTCGCCGACGCGGCCTCGGGGCTGCTGGTCCTGATCTGCCTGGTGCGGGTGGTGCGTTCCGGGGCCCGGCCGCTGAGCCGGACCGCGGCGGTCGTGCTCGGGCTGCCGGTGTTCGGCATCTGCCTGGCGGCGATCACCTCCAACGACCCTGGCGCCAGCCTGCCGGGCGTCGCCCGCTACGTACAGATCTTCGTGCTCGTCCCGGCGGCCGTGCTGCTGATGATCCGGGACCGGCGGGACTTCGCCGTGGTGGCGTGGGCGCTGGTCGGACTGGCGCTGCTGCAGGGCGGGGTGGGCGTCGTCCAGTACCTGACCGGCACCGGCGCCTCGTACCAGGGCGAGGACATCCGCGCGGTCGGCACCTTCGGGGCGACCGACGTGATGGGCATGGCCACGGTCGTCGCGTACGGCCTCGTCATCGCGACCGGTCTCGCGCTGGGCGGGACGGCGGGCCGGGCCCGGACGGCGGCGCTGGTCTGCGCCGGGCTGCTCTTCCTGCCGCTGGTCCTCTCCTTCAGCCGGGGCGCGTGGATCGCGACCGTGCTGACCTGCGCGCTGCAGCTGGTCCTCTCGGGCCTGCGGCGGGCCGGCCGGGTGGCGCTCGTGGCCGCCGCGCTCGGGGTGGTCCTGGTGGGCGGGCTCGGGATCGGCTCGGAGATGGTCAAGGAGCGGGTCACCAGCATCACGCAGGTCGCGGCGGCCCCGGACCAGTCGGTGACCGACCGGTACACGATGTGGGCGGCGGCGGGCCGGATGTGGCGCAGCGAGCCGCTGACCGGCGTGGGCCTGAAGGGCTTCCCCGCCTACCGCGACTCGAACGCCTCGCTCGCGCTGTCCTCGGGCAGCGACACGGCGGGCGCGGGCGCCGCCTTCCAGCGCCAGCCGCTGCTGTCGCCGCACAACATGTACCTGCTGGTGCTCAGCGAGCAGGGCCTGATCGGGCTGCTCGCCCTGGCGGGCAGCTGGGCCGCGCTGCTGGTGGCGGCGCTGCGGCGGCGCCGGCTGGGCGCGGACTGCGCGCTGGTCGCCGTCGGCGTGCTGTCCTGGCAGCTCATCGACTTCTTCTACGCGGACATCGGCGGCCCCTCGACGGTCCTGATGTCGGTCGTCCTCGGCCTGGCCGCCTGGTGGTCGCTGGCGGAGGTGCGCCGTGCGTGACCCGTGGTCCGGCCCCCCGGACCCGACGGACGCCGCCCCGGTCCCGCCCGCCCCCCTCACCGGCGCGCGGGACCACGGCGTGCCCGCGGGCGGCGGCGCGACCGGCCGGGCGGGCGCCCTCGACCTCGGCGCGCCGGCCGAACCGGCCGGCCGGGGCCGGGCCCCGGTGCCCGTGGCCGGACCCGCGGGGGGTCCGGCCGCGTACGGACCGGCGGCGGGTCCCGCCGACCCCTGGACGGACGGCCCCGCGGGCGACGCCCTGTGCGCACTGCCTCCGGCCGCCGCGACCGGACCCGCGGGGGGTCCGGCCGGGCGCGGCCCGGAGGGCGCGCCCTTCGACCCCTGGGCGGGCGTGTCGTCCGAGGACACCCTGGACCTGATGTGCGGGCTGCCGCCGGCCGGTCCCGCCGGGGCCGAGGCCCGGCGGCACGCGGCGGCTGGGAGCGTGGGGCGCGGGCACGGCGGGCGGGCGCCGGCCGCGGCGCCGGGGGCGCGGGTCGCGACGGTGGCCGGGCGGGCGGTGCGCCCGGCCGGTGCCGCGCACCGGGCGCAGGCCGGCACGCGGACGGTGCGCAGGCCCGGGCACGAGCCGGCTCCGGGGCCGGAGTACGACGGCCGGCCCGCGCTGCTCGGCGGCCGGCCGCTGGCCGGTGGCGCCCGGCCGGTCGAACCGGTGGGCCGGCCCGGCGCCGAGGACGCCCTCGCGGGCGCCGCGCTCGGCTGGACGCCCCAGTCCGCGCCCGCCCGGCCGGGACCGCCGACCGGTTCCCCCCGGCCGGCGGCCGGCGGCGGCCGGCACGCCCGCCGCAAGACCCCGGAGTCCGCCGCCGGGTCCTCCTCCGGCCGGTTCCTGCTGCGGGCCGCCGTCGTGACGGCGGCGCTCACGGCCGTCGGGGCCGTGCTCGGACTCGTCCGGGACCAGATCCTCGCGCGGTACTTCGGGGCGGGCGCCGAGACGGACGCCTTCCTCGTGGCGTGGACGGTGCCGGAGTTCGCGTCGACGCTGCTCATCGAGGACGCGATGGCGCTGATCCTGGTGCCCGCGTTCTCCCGGGCCCTGGCCCGCCGCCCGGTCAGCCTCTTCGGGGACCCGGTCCGGGCCCTCGTCCGCGCCACGCTGCCCCGGCTGGTGCTGGCCGTCGCCGCCGTCTCGGCGCTGCTCGTGGCGCTCGCCCCGCTGCTCGTGGCGGCGCTGGCGCCGGGGCTGCCGGACCCGCGGCTGGCGGTCGACTGCACCCGGCTGACGGCGACCTGCGTGCTCTCCTTCGCGCTCGCCGGGTACTGCTCGGCCGCCCTGCGGGCGCACGGCTCCTTCCTGCCGCCGGCCGCGATCTACGTCGCGTACAACGTCGGCATCATCGGCACGATCCTGGTGCTGCGCGAGCCCTTCGGCGTGCGGGCCGCCGCCGCCGGGGTCGCCGTCGGCGGGGTCCTGATGGTGCTGGTGCAGGCGCCCTCGCTGGTGCGGGAGCTGCGCAGCCGGCCCGTGCCGAAGGAGGAGCCGAAGCCGGTGCCGGCCGGGGACGGGCGACTGCTGGTGCTCGGGATGATCGCGCCGGTCATCGTCTTCGCGCTCACCCGCCAGTCGCAGATCCTCATCGAGCGGTTCCTCGCCTCGCCGCTCCCGGCCGGTGCCATCTCGCATCTGAACTACGCGCAGAAGGTCGCGCAGATGCCGATGATCCTCTCCCTGATGCTGTGCACGGTCAGCTTCCCCGTGGTCGCCCGCGCCCTCGCGGCGGGCGACGCGGAGGCGGCCCGCCGCCGGGTGGAGCGGGACCTGCTGCTCGCCGCGGTCGTCGTCCTGATCGGCGCGTCGACGGTGGTCGCCGCCGCCCCGCAGATGGTCGAGCTGCTGTTCCAGCGCGGCGCGTTCGACGCCTCGGACACGGCCGCGACCGCCGCCGTGATGCGGGTGTACGCGCTCGGGCTGCTCGGCCAGACCATGGTCGGCGCCCTGGTCCGCTGCTACTTCTCCGCCGCCCGCCCGCTCTGGTACCCGGCCGCCGCCATGGCCACCGGGCTGCTCGCCACCGGGCTCGCCGGGGCGGTCTGCGCCGCTCTGTGGGGCGCGGTCGGCATCGCCGGCGCCAACGCGCTGGGCATCACCGTGACCGCCGTGATGCTGCTGCTCGGCGCGCACCGCCAGTCGGTGCCGATCGACGTGCGCCGCCTCGGCGAGGGCCTGCTGCGGCTCACCACGGCGGGCGCCTGGGCCACCGGCGCCGGGTGGCTGTGCTCCGTCGCGATCGGCCCGCCCGTGGTCGCCGTCGCCGTCGCCGCGCTCGTGGTGGTCGGCGTCTTCCTGCTCTTCGTCGCGTGCGCCGCCAAGGCGCCCGAGATTCCGCCCCTCCCCCGATCCGCCTGCCGAAGGACCCCCCATGCCCGCCGCCGTGCTGCGTCGACTGCTGCCGAAGCCCCCTCTGTGGGTGGCGATGTACCACTCGATCGCGGACAGCCCCGATGATCCGTACCAGGTGACGGTCTCGCCCGTGCGCTTCGCCCGGCAGCTGCACTGGCTGGGCGACCGGGGGCTGCGCGGGGTGTCCGTGCGGGAGCTGCTCGCGGCGGCCGCCGCCGGCCGGGCCCGCGGCCTGGTGGGGCTGACCTTCGACGACGGCTACGCCGACTTCGTCGAGTCGGCGGTGCCGCTGCTGCGCCGGCACGGCTTCACCGCGACCGTGTACGTGCTGCCCGGCCGGCTCGGCGGCGACAACGCCTGGGACGAACGGGGCCCGCGCCGCCCGCTGCTCGACGAGGACGGCATCCGGCGGGCGGCCGCCGCCGGCATGGAGATCGGCTCGCACGGGCTGCACCACGTGGACCTGGTCGAGCTGGCGGGCTTCGACGACGAGGGCCTCGCCGCCGAGACCCGGCACAGCCGGGAGCTGATCGAGGACATCACCGGGGACCCGGTGGACGGCTTCTGCTACCCGTACGGGAAGGTCGACGCCCGGGTCGTGCGGGCCGTCCGCAAGGCCGGCTACCGCCACGCCTGTGCGATCGACCCGGGCCCGCTGAGCAGCGTGTTCGCCCTGCCGCGGGTGCACGTCGGCGAGGCCGACACCTCCTGGCGGCTGACCGCCAAGCGGATCCTGCACCCGCTGCGCCGCAGGCGGCCCGCCGACGTGATCCCCGCGCAGAGCGGGCCGGCCCGGGCCGTCCTGTCGTGAGCGCCGTGAGCGCGGAGCCCCGCGGCGACCTGAAGGTGCTGCACGTGATCACCGGGCTCGGCATCGGCGGCGCCGAGCAGCAGCTGCGGCTGCTGCTGCGCCATCTCCCCGTCCAGGGACGGGTGGTGACGCTGACCAACCCGGGGGCGGTCGCCGAGGGCATCGAGGCGGACGGCACCGCGGTGACCCACCTCGGCATGACCGGCAACCGCGACCTGGGCGCGCTGCCCCGGCTCACCCGGCTGATCCGGCAGGGCGGTTACGACCTCGTCCACACCCATCTGTACCGGGCCTGCGTGTACGGCCGGGCGGCCGCCCGGCTGGCCGGGGTCCGTCCGGTCATCGCGACCGAGCACTCGCTGGGCGAGGCCCAGATCGAGGGGCGCCCGCTGTCGGCCGGGACCCGGGCGCTGTACCTGGCCTCCGAGCGGCTCGGCACCTCCACGGTCGCCGTCTCGCCGAGCGTCGCCCGCCGCCTCGCCCGGTGGGGGGTGGCGCCGTCCCGGATCCGGGTGGTGCCGAACGGCATCGAGACCGGCCGCTTCGCCCACGACCCCCGGGCGCGGGCCATGACGAGGGCGGCGCTCGGCCTGCCCGCCGACGCGTTCGTGGTGGGCGGGGTGGGGCGGCTCACGGCCGGCAAGCGGTTCGACCGGCTGGTGCGCGCGGTGGCCTCGGTGCCGGAGGCGCGGCTGCTCCTCGTCGGCGAGGGCGAGGAGCGGGCGGGGCTGCTGCGGGTGGCCGCGGAGTGCGGGGCCGCCGACCGGGTGCTGCTCCCCGGGGCGTTCGAGGATCCGCCGTCCCGTCCGGCGGGCGGCCGGCCCGATCTGCCGTCGCTGCTGGCCGCGATGGACGTCTTCGTGTCCACCTCCCCCGACGAGACCTTCGGGCTCGCGGTCGTCGAGGCGCTCGCGGCGGGGCTGCCGGTGCGGTACGCGGCGTGTCCCGCGATCGACGACCTGCCGCCGGGCTCGGCGCCCGGCGCCCGGCGGATCGGCGAGTCCGTGCCGGAGCTGATCGGCGCCCTGCGCGAGCTGCGGGACGCCCCGGCCGGGCGGCTGCCGCTGCCCGAGGCCGCCCGCCGCTACGACATCGCGCACAGCGCCCGGCAGTTGCTGTCCCTGTACGACCAGGCCGTCCACGGCACCCCTCTTCCCGTGAAGTGAGAGCTGAGCCCCATGAACACGACTCCGCCACGTTCCCGTCTCCTCACCCCCGCCCGCTGGATGGTGCTGCCGGCCGCCGCGCTGGCCGGCGCGGTCCTCGGCGGCGGCTACGGCGCGCTCAAGACCCCGCAGTACGCGGCGACCAGTTACGTCATCGTCGTCCCGTCGGAGAAGTCCGATCCGGCCTCGGCGCTCGGCTTCGCCCAGGCGTACGGACGGGTCGCCACCGACATCGCGGTGACCGGCGACGCCCAGGTGTGGGCGGGCGTGTCCGCGGACACCCTGCGTGCCGGCGTGCAGGCGGCGACCTCGCCGGACGCGCCGATGATCTCGATCACCGCCCGCTCGGCGAAGCCCTCGCAGGCCGTGTCGATGGCCGACGGGGTGGCCCGCGCGCTGGTCCTGGACAGCTCGCACGTCGCCGGGAACACGGGGGTGAAGGTCGTCCAGTTCTCCCGGGCGACCAAGCCGGTCACCCCGGTGTCCCCGTCCGCGTCCCTGTCGGCTCTGGTCGGCGCCTGCGCGGGCGGGCTGCTGGGCGGGCTGGTCCTGCTGGTCCGGCCCAAGCGCGGCGTACGGGCCGAGGCCCGCCACTCGCGGCAGGGCGCCGCCGTACCGGGTCCTGCCGTGGCCGCGCAGCAGCCGGAACCGGAGGCGGTGTGAGCGGCAGATCCCTGTACGCCGAGGTCTGCCGGGACGGCGCGGAGTTCGGCCGGCTCGGTCCCGAATGGGCGGCGCTGTACGCCCGCTGCTCGACGGCGACGCCCTTCCAGTCGCACGCCTGGCTCCACTCCTGGTGGCTCTCGTACGGCCGGCCGGGCGCGCTGCGGGTGGTCCTGGTCCGCCGCGCGGACGGCACGCCGGTCGCGGCGGCGCCGCTGATGCGGGCCCCGGGGCCGCTGCCCGTCCTCACCCAGCTCGGCGGCACCATCACCGACTTCACCGACGTGCTCCTCGACGACGGCTGCCCGGACGCGGTGCCCGCGCTCGCCGAGGCCCTGGCGGGCGCGGCGCGCGGCGCGGTGATCGACCTGCGCGAGGTGCGGCCCGGTGCCGCGGCCGAGCGGGTCTTCGACGCGTGGCGCGGCCCCCGTCGGCGGCTCGCGGACTCGCTGTGCCTGGAGCTGCCGGCCGTACCGATGGAGGACCTGCTCACGCGCATCCCCTCGGGCAAGGCCCAGCGGGTGCGGGCGAAGCTGCGGAAGCTGGACGCGCTCGGCATCGACGAGCACATCGTGGCCGCGCCCGAGGTCCCGGCCGCGCTGGAGCGGCTCCTGAGGCTCCACCAGCTCCAGTGGCAGGGCCGGGGGGTGACCGCCGAGCACACCAGCGAGCGGTTCGCCCAGCACCTGGCGCGGGCGGTGCGGCCGATGGTCGAGTGCGGCGACGCGATGGTCACCGAGTTCCGGCTCGCCGGGGACGTGGTGGCGGCCGACCTCACCCTCATGTCGCGGCGGCTCGCGGGCGGTTACCTGTACGGCGCCGACCCGGCGCTGCGGGCCCGCAAGGTCGACGTGGCGACGATGCTGCTGCGGCACGGGGCCCGCGAGACCAGCGCGAGCGGCCGGGCGACGCTGAGCATGCTGCGCGGCACCGAGCCGTACAAGCACCACTGGCGCCCCGAGACCGTCCCCAACCAGCGGCTCATGCTCGGCGGCCGTTCCACGGCCCCGCTGCTGTGGGTACGCGCGGGCGCGGCCGCGGGGCGGCACTGGGCCGCCCGGCAGGCGCGGCAGCGGGAGTGGCTGGGGCGGGCCCTCGGCCGGCTGCCCGGCCGGACGCCGAACGGCGGCGGAGGATGAGCTCCTCCACCGCCGCGCGGCTCCGTCACCGGCCGGTCAGAAGGGCCAGACCCCCTTCAGGGCGCCCTTCCAGTCACCGCCGAGGCCGGTCGTCCAGTTGGTGCTGGACTCCTTCACGGACTCCTTCACGGACTCCTTCACCGTGTCCTTCCAGGACTCCTTCCACGAGTCCTTGGGGACGCAGACCGGCCCGCCGATCCAGCTCTCGACCCATGAACCGAGGTTCACGGACCAGCAGTTGGGCTTGGGCTCGGGCTTCGGCTCGGGCACCGGGACCGTCGGATCAGGCTTCGGCTCAGGCTTGGGCTCGGGCTTCGGCTCCGGCTTCGGCTCGGGCTTCGGCTCGGGCTTCGGCTCGGGCACCGGGACCGTCGGGTCCGGCTTCGGCTCAGGCTTCGGCTCGGGCTTCGGGTCCGGCTTCGGCTCCGGCTTCGGCTCCGGCTTCGGCTCCGGCTTCGGCTCCGGCTTCGGGTCCGGCTTCGGGTCCGGCTTGGGCTTGGGCTCGGGCTTCGGGTCCGGCTTGGGCTCAGGCTTCGGCACCGGAACCGTCGGGTCGACCGGGTCGACGGGATCCGTCGGATCCACCGGATCGACCGGGTCGGTCGGGTCGGTCGGGTCGGTCGGGTCGGTCGGATGCGTCGGCTCGGAGGGCTCCGTCGGCTCCGTCGGCTCCGTCGGCTCCGTCGGGTCGACCGGATCCGTGGGCTCCGTGGGCTCCGTCGGGTCCGTCGGGTCCGTCGGGTCCGTCGGGTCAACCGGGTCCGTCGGGACCTGCGGCTCGACCCCGTACAGCATCTGCCGGAACACCAGCGACGACTTCGGATTGTCGTCGCACTGCCAGACGCCGTGCGGGCAGTAATCGGTGATCGTGTGATACAGCGGCTTGTGCTGCTTCATCCATTCCAGCATGCGCCGCATGTACTCGGGGTTGTCTCCGTTCCGGAACAGGCCCCATTCCGGATAGGAGATCTGCTTTCCGTGCTGGGCGGCGAAATCGACCTGCGCCTGCAGCCCGTAGGGCTCGCTGACGTGCTGCTCGAAACTCGAACCGGGCGGCTGGTCGTACGAATCCATGCCGACGATGTCGACCACGTCGTCACCGGGGTAGCACTCCGTCCACGGCACGGCGTCCCGGCCCCGGCTCGGGTTGAAGTCGAAGCGGAAGGTCTGTCCGGGCACGGAGCGCATCGAGGTGACGATGCGGTTCCAGTACTTCTTCCACGAGCTCGGGTCCGGCGCGCACCGGCTGGTGTACGTCGTGCCGTTCATCTCCCAGCCGAGGACGACGACGGTGTCCGGCACCCCCAGGTCGACCAGCCGTTCGGCCAGCTTCCTGAAGTGGTGGTCGTAGTAGCCGGCGGCGCCCAACTGCAGCTGGCGGCGGACCTCGTGGTCGGAGACGCCGGCCTCGTTGCGCTCCAGCATCGGCACGTTGAGGACGAACAGCCGGTCGGTGCGCTGGTTGCGCCAGTCCGCCCAGGCGTCGAGGAAGCCGGGCGGGCCCTCGATGTTCGACCAGCGGTCGCCGGGGAGGTAGGTGTGGCCCACCCGGAGCTCCCGGCCGCCGAGCCATCTCTCCAGCTGGGCGATCCGGGCCACCCCGACCGGGCCCGATTCCAGGAAGGCGCCCATCGCACCGGACAGAGTCGGTTGGGGGTCCCGAGTCGTTACGGATTCGGCGGCGTGAGCGGGGGAGGACAGCACGACAGAACCTGATGCAAGGAGACCGGCGGTGAACACCCCCAGCCATCCTCTCGAAGTCCGTCGCTTTCGGTTTGCCATGGCAGCTCCTTCTTCTCTCGCGCCGCTTGATGGTCCGTCAGTCTGATACTCCGAAAGTATTCCTAATGAGCCGACCGAGAACTCGGCTTGGATCCGATCAATAGTCCATTAGAGGATTCTTCATCCCCCAGTTGGGGCACCCCGAGACGAAGGACATGCCGTGCCGAGTTTTGACAGCCGCGTCCCCGCGGTCCTTGTGCGGCTCGACCCGAACCCCTTTCATCACGGCACGCTCGGCGCCGCGCGGTCCCTGGGGCGGGCGGGCATCCCGGTCCACGCGGTGGTCGAGTCGCTCACCAGTCCGGTCGTCCGCTCCCGCTACCTCCACGGCGCCCACGCCCGTCCGGCCGAGCCCTCCCCGGCCGAACTCACCCGGCTGCTGCTGCGCATCGCGGACCGGCTGCCCGGCTCCTCGGCGCACCCCGCGGTCCTGGTCCCCCTCGACGACATCACGGCCCTGGCCCTCGCCGAGTGCCGCCCCGAGCTCGCCGGCCGCTACCTGCTGCCCGACCAGTCGCCGGAGCAGCTCACCCGGGTCGCCGACAAGGCCCAGCTCGCCGAGACCTGCCGGGCCTTCTCGCTCCCCCACCCCCGTACCGAACTGCCCGCCAGCTCCGAGGAGGCCGCCGCGATGGCCTGGTCGCTGGGGCTCCCGGTGATCGCCAAGTGGAGCCGGCCCTGGCTGCTCCCGGTCGGCGGCGGACTGCGCAGCACCACGATCGTGGGTTCCCTCGCCGAGGTCCGCGAGCTGTACGCGCGCACGCCGCAGGCCGGCAGCCGGCTGCTGCTCCAGGAGCTGCTGCCGGCGGGCCGGGACCTGGACTGGTTCTTCCACGGCTACGTGGACTCCCGCGGCGACTGCTCGACCGGGGCCACCGGCCGCAAGGAGCGCTCCTGGCCGGACGGCGCCGGGCTCACCGCCGTCGGCCGCTGGAGCGCGAACCCGGCCGTCGAGACGCTGGCCCGGGACCTGCTCGCCGCGCTCGGCTACCGGGGCGTGTGCGACCTGGACTTCCGGCTCGACCGGGCGACCGGCGCCTACCACCTGCTGGACTTCAACCCGCGCCCCGGCGCCCAGTTCCGGCTCTTCGCCGACCGGGACGGCCTCGACGTGGTGCGCGCGATGCACCTGGACCTCACCGGACGAACGGTCCCGGGGCACACCCCCTCGTACGGGCGCCGCTTCGTCGTGGAGAACTACGCGACGCTGTCCTTCCTCGCCTCGCCGCGCCGCCGGTACGCGGCCGAGCCCGGCGCCTCGCGGCCGCTGGGCGAACGGATCGAGACCGCCTGGTTCGCCCCTGACGACCTCGCCCCGGCCCTCGCGATGCTGCGCGCGTGGTGCTCCCACGTCCTGCGCAAGGGCCTGCTGACCCTCCGTCGGGCCCTGAAGTCGAGGCGCCCCCGGCGGACGGCGGCCGTGCCGGCACCGTCGTCGGCCCGCACCCGCTCCGACCAGATGACCCAGCGCTGACCCCCTGCACACCCCCTGCACACCCCTCACGACCGGAACGACGAAGGCGGAACACACGATGTACGACCTGGTGATTGTGGGCGCGGGACCCTACGGTCTGTCCGTGGCCGCCCACGCGGCGGCGCACGGGCTGAACCTGCGCGTCTTCGGGCGCCCCATGGAGTCCTGGCACGCCATGCCCTCCGCGATGTTCCTCAAGTCCGAGCCGTGGGCCTCCCACCTCTCCGATCCGCGGGGCGCCTACGGGCTCGACGCCTACGCGGCCACCCAGGGCATCCGCGCCGAGCACGGGGTGCCGCTGCCCGTCGGCTTCTTCGCCGCGTACGGCGACTGGTTCGCCCGCCAGGCGGTGCCCGCCCTCGACGAGCGCCTGATCTCCCGCGTCGCGCCCGGCCCGGGCGGCGAGGGCTACGAGGTGACGGCGGAGGACGGCGAGACGTACCGCTCGCGCACGGTCGCGCTGGCCGTCGGCGTGCTCCCCTTCATGGAGGTCCCCGGCCCGCTGCGCGGACTGCCCCGCCGGTACGTCACCCACTCCAGCCACCACGGTGAGCTCGACGGCTTCGCCGGCCGGGACGTCACCGTGATCGGCGCCGGGCAGGCCGCCCTGGAGACCGCGGCGATCCTCACCGAACAGGGCGCCGCCGTGCGCATCCTGGCCCGCTCGGACCGGCTGAACTGGAACACCCTGCCGCCCGCCCTCGACCGCGGCGCCTGGCAGTCGCTGCGCGCACCGCACACGGGGCTCGGCTGCGGCTGGCAGAACCGGCTGTACGCGGACACCCCGGGCGCCTTCCGCCGGCTGCCCGCCGCCACCCGCGAGCGGATCTTCGACTCGGCGCTCGGACCGGCCGGTGCCTGGTGGCTGCGCGAGCGGTTCGCCGCGGTCGGGGACGTGCGGCTCGGGCAGCGGGTCGCGGCGGCGACCGTGACCGCCGACGAGCGGCTGCGGCTCGACGTGGACGGGCCGGACGGGACCTCCGTCGTGGAGACCGACCACGTGATCGCGGCGACCGGCTTCGTGCCGAGCCTGGACCGGGCCGACGTGCTGGCCCCCGGACTGCGGGACGGGCTGCGCCGGGTCGGGCCGGGCGGGGCGCCCGAGGTGGGGGCGCTGTTCGAGTCCTCCCGGCCGGGCCTCTTCCTGGCCGGGCTGCTGACGGCCCCCTCGTACGGTCCCTCGATGCGGTTCGTCTTCGGCGCGGGCTACACGGCCGGCCGGCTGGTCAAGGGCGTGCGCCGGCGGCTGCGGGGCGGCGTCGGCCGGGTGGGCCGGCCGCGTTCGGGCGCGGAGCGGGCGGTGGCCGCGGCCCGCTGACACGACGGAGGCCGGCCCCGGGGAGCGTGCTGGACGCTCCCCGGGGCCGGCCTCGTGCCGGACCGGAACGTCAGGCGTTGATGCAGGTGTTGAACGCGGCCGGGTTCAGGATGCCGATGACGTTCACGCTGTTGCCGCAGACGTTGATCGGAACGTGGACCGGGATCTGGACCACGTTGCCCGAGAGAACGCCCGGCGAACCGATGGCCGCACCGTGGGCGTCGGCGTCCGCCATCGCGGGGGTGGCCGCACCCAGGGCCATGATCAGACCGGCGACGACGGCGGCAGCCTTCTTGCACTTCATTTCGTCTGGATCCTTTCTGCGGCGAAGACCCTTCTCCGCTGCATACTCCCCAACGAACCTGCCACGAAAAGGAAACCGGCCTATCGTCGGACTTCCGTCATTCACTCCATTGCATCCATCGAATGCAGCGACGGCCGCTCATCGCGGCCAGATGGGGGTACGGGTGAGCCGTTCCCATTCACGGTCGGGAACTCCCGGAACCGTCCGCCCGGCCTGCATCCACTGTCTGGCCAGCGAGGAGTAGAGCGGGAAGGGTTCCCGGTCGACCGGCGGCGGGTCGGCCACATATCGGCTCTTCGGAATGAAGGCCATCCGCTCCCATTTTCCGGGATCGGGCGCCATATTCGCTCCTTCCGGTGTGGTCCCGGCATCATGACACAGCCTCCGCAGGAGAGTGATTCGTCCTGTCCATGTCGCGTCGCGTACCTGTGTGCGAATGCGTCCGATTTAACGTTTCTCCCATGAAATTCCCCCGCCCAGGACGTCTGCTGTTCCTGTCCACGGCCCTGGTCGCGCTCGGTTCCGGCTCACTCGCGCTGGCACCCTCCGACCTGCCGTCGCCCAAGGGAGGCCTCAACATCCTCGTCGTCGGGATCGACTCGCGTGCGCGTGTCACCCCCGAGGAGCGGATCAAGTACCACATCGGCAACCACGACTGCCGCTGCACCGACGTGATGATGCTCGTCCACGTCTCCGCCAAGAACGACCGGGTCAGCGTGGTGAGCCTGCCGCGCGACTCGCTCACCGAGTTCCCCGCGCACCGCGACCGGGAGACCGGCGAGATGCTGCCGCGGCACCAGGCCAAGCTCAACAACGCGTGGAAGGAGGGCGGACCGTCCTTCGCCATCGAGATGGTCGAGGCGATGACCAAGACCCCCGTACACCGCTACCTGGAGATCGACTTCCGGCGCTTCATGGACACGGTGGACGTCATCGACGGCGTGCCGATCTGCACCAAGAAGACCCTCAAGGACCCGTCCACCGGGCTCGACCTCAGGCCCGGCACCCGCAAGGTCCACGGCGGTGAGGCGCTCCAGTACGTCCGCTCGCGGAAGGCCGACGGTCAGGCGGACTTCGGACGGATCAAGAAGCAGCACAAGTTCGTCGTGAACACGCTGCGCGAGGTCCGCGCCCATCTGTACCGGGACCCGGACTGGATGCGCTGGTTCGCCGAGACGCTGCGCGGCAGGGAGTCGGCGGAGCGGGCGATCAGCCCGCGGGAGCTGCTGACGCTGGCGGGCCGGCTGCGGAAGCTCGGCCCGGAGCGGACGGAGTTCGCCACCGTGCCCATCAAGAAGATCAACCCGCTCATCCCGGGGGTCGGCGCGACGATCTCGTGGGACGTGCCGTACGCCGACGACATCTTCGCGAAGCTGCGTGCCGACAAGCCGCTGCCGAAGGCCCGGCCCACCCCGCAGAGCCAGACCCCGCTGGGCGAGTACAAGCCCGCGGGGGGCAAGACCCTGCTCTGCGACTGACACCGGCCGGTGAGGGGGCCACTCCCCGGGGGGCGCTCCCCCAGGGGCACTCCCCCGGGGGGCACTCCCCCGGGGGGGGCACTCCCTCACCGGCCCGCTCCCTCAGCGGGTCAGCGCGCGGGCCAGCCCGGCCGGATCGGTCGTCGGCGCCTCGCAGGCGAAGTGCCGGCAGACGTACGCGGCGGGCGCCCCGTCCACCAGCGGCCGGTCCTTCAGGAGCGGGAACTCCGCGCTGTCCGGCGGGCCGAAGGCGAGGACCGCGCCGGGGGCGGTGGCGTCGAGGGCGGTCCGGCACAGGGCCCGGAAGGCGTCGTCGTCGAGCGCGCCGACCACGGCGATCTCGCGCGGCCCGTCCAGCAGGGCCTCGGCGACGGCAAGGCCCCAGCCGATGAAGCGGGGCGCCCGCGGCCCGAGCGCCTTGACCACGCCGAGGGCGGCCTCGGCGGCGGCCCGGTGGGGCTCGGAGCCGGTGTGCGCCGCGTACGAGAGCAGCGCCCCGGCGGCGGCGGTCCAGCCGGACGGGGTGGCGTTGTCGGTGGGGTCCTGGGGGCGGCGGATCAGCGGCTCGGCGTCGTGCGCGGTGTCGTACAGCGCGCCGCCCTCGGCGGTGAACTGGTCGAGGACGATGTCCAGCAGGAATCCGGCGAACTCCAGCCAGACGCCCTCGCCGGTGACCGAGGCCAGCGCGAGGAAGCCCTCGGCGACGTCGGCGTAGTCCTCCAGGACGCCCGCGTTGCCGCCCGCCTGCCCGTCCTTGGAGGTACGGGTCAGCCGGGCGCCGTCGTCGAGGTGGAGGCGGACCAGGAGGTCGGCGGCCTCGGTGGCCCGCTCGACCAGGTCGGGGCGGTCGAGCAGGGCGCCCGTCTCGGCGAGGGCGGCGATGGCCAGTCCGTTCCAGGCGGCGACGATCTTGTCGTCGCGGCCGGGGCGGGCCCGCTCGTCGCGGGCGGCGAGCAGCCGCTCCCGGATCGAGGCCATCCGCTCGGCGTCGGCCACCCCGGCGTCCTGCGGGAGCTGGAGCACCGAGGAGCCGTGCTCGAAGGTGCCCTCCTCGGTGACGCCGAAGTGCCGGGCCGCGTACGCGGCGTCGTCCTCGCCGAGGGCGGCGGTGAGCTGCGCGGGGGTCCAGGCGTAGTAGGCGCCCTCGACGTGCCGCCCGGTGCCGTCGTCCGAGTCGGCGTCGAGCGCCGAGGCGAAGCCGCCCTCGGGGGTGCGCAGTTCGCGGACCATGAAGTCGGCGGTCTCCAGGGCGACCCGGCGCGCCAGGTCGCTGCCGGTGGCCCGCCACAGGTGCGCGTACACCCGGCAGAGCAGGGCGTTGTCGTACAGCATCTTCTCGAAGTGGGGCACGACCCACGCGCGGTCGACGGCGTAGCGGGCGAAGCCGCCGCCGAGCTGGTCGTAGATGCCGCCGCGGGCCATCGCCTCGCAGGTGTCGGCGGCCATCTGGAGGGCGCCCTCGGCCCCCGTACGGGCGTGGTGGCGCAGCAGGAACTCCAGCACCATCGACGGCGGGAACTTGGGCGCGCCGCCGAAGCCGCCGGAGGCCGTGTCGTACTCGCGGGTGAGGCCGAGCAGGGCCTGGGCGAGCTCGGGCTCGCCGGGGACGCCGTCGCCGCCGTGGGCGAGGGAGCGGCCGGCGAGGTCCTTGACGATCCGGGCGGCGACCTCGGCGACCTCCTCGCGGCGGCCGGTCCAGGCCTGCGCGACGCCGTCGAGGACCTCGGGGAAGGAGGGCATGCCGTGCCGGGGCTCGGGCGGGAAGTAGGTGCCGAAGTAGAAGGGCTCGGCGTCCGGGGTGAGGAAGACCGTCATCGGCCAGCCGCCCTGGCCGGTGGCCGCCTGGACCGCCTCCATGTAGACGGCGTCGACGTCGGGGCGCTCCTCGCGGTCCACCTTGACGGCGACGAAGTGCTCGTTGACCAGCGCGGCCGTGGCCTCGTCCTCGAAGGACTCGTGGGCCATGACGTGGCACCAGTGGCAGGAGCTGTAGCCGACGCTCAGCAGCACCGGGACGTCGCGGCGCCGGGCCTCCTCGAAGGCCTCCGCCGACCAGGGCCACCAGTCGACGGGGTTGTCGGCGTGCTGGAGGAGGTAGGGGGAGGTCTCATGGGCCAGTCTGTTCGGCATGTCCCCATCCTTGCGCATCCGGGGTGCGGACGGCGGAGCCCCGTCCGCGCGCCACGCGTGGGCGGGACGGGAACGGGGCACCGATACGGCAGCGAGCCCCGTTCCTCGCAGGTCGAATGCGAGGAACGGGGCCGCTTCAGGCGAGAAGCAGGCGTCAGCCGCCGACGTTCCCGTTCTGGGAGAGGACCTCGCCCAGGATGTGCGACAGGGCGTCGTCGCCCTTCTGCTGCACGGAGTTCTGGGTGCAGGTCTGGTTCGCGATCGGGTTGCCCAGGACGTCCTGGACGGCGATCGGAACACCGATGAGCGCGCCGATCGGGACCTGCGCCTCGACCTTCTGCACGTCGAAGCAGTGCAGGACACCGCCGTTGATGAGGCCGAAGTTCGGGCTCATGTAGCCACCGGTGGAGTTGCTGCCGATGGACTGCTTCGACTGGTTGCCGATGATGTTGGCGCTGCCGCCGTCGTTGCCGGCAGCCATGGCCGTCGACGCACCCATGCCCACGACGGAGGCGGCAACCGCAGCGGTGGCAAGAACCTTCTTGATCACGAGATCTTCCTTCTTGAGCTCGATGGCCCGGAACTGCTCCGTGTTGACCGAAGCGACCTGATCAACTGCCCCGGGAGGGATTGGTTCCGGGGCGTCACCCGGACGCGGTATTCGGCACATGAACGCCATCGGACGCGAGGTCGACGGGCAGCCGTTCGGGTCGTGCGGCGCGAGGCCCGATTCCCTTGCAATCACCGGACGTTCGCACCGCTCCCTCGCGCCGACGGGCGTCCCGCAGGACACTTGTCCTCGGACTGTTCGGGCCGGATGCTTCCGGCTGGCGGAGGGGGACGCGGATGCGGGACAGCCACCGGGCCGATGCCGAGCGGCTGTGGGAACGGACCGTGGAGGAGGAGGTACGGCGCTCCGCGGGCCGCGTCGACCGGGACGCGCTGCTCGCCCGCGGCCGGGCCGCCCTGGACACGATGGCGGCGTCGGCGGCCGAGGAGTACGCGGACTACCTGCGGGCCCTGGAGGAGGCCGGGGACGGTCCCGCCGCCCCCGATGCGGCCGCCGGGCTCGGAACGCCCGCGCTGGTGACGGCCGTCGCGGCGGCGGCCGCGGTCGGCGGCGACCTGGCGCTGGGCACCGCCGCCGGGACCGCGCTCGGCGCGGGGGCCGTGGTGGCGGTGGCGGGGGCGGCGGCGACCGCCCTGAAGCTGGGCGCCGGGCGGCGGGCGGCGGCGCACCGCAGGGCCGGCGACCTCGGGCGGCCGGGCGGGGCGGAGCAGGTGCGGCTGCGGTGGCTGACGGCCTTCGAGGCGCGGGGCGTACAGCCGTTCCTGGAGCAGCAGCGGGTGCTCCTCGGCACGGCCGGGCAGCCCCCGCAGAAGGCGGTCGAGCGGCTGCGGGGCGTGGACCGCAGCGCGGCGGCCCGGCGGCGCAGCGTCCTGGAGCAGTCCTTCGGCCATCTGCCGGACCCGGCGGGGCGGTTCGCGGGGCGGCGGGGCGAGCTGGCGCAGATCACGCGGTGGGTGCAGGCGGGCCGGGCGGCGACGGCGACCCGGCCGACGGTGGTGATGCTGCACGGGGCGCCGGGCTCGGGCCGTACGACGCTGGCGGTGCGGGCGGCGCACGCGCTGCGAGACCAGTTCCGCGGGGCGTGCGTGGTGGACCTGCGGGGCGGCGCCACGCGGGGCGAGAAGCCGCTCGCCACCCGGGAGGCGCTGCTGCACCTGCTGAACCGGCTGGGCGCGCCGCGCGAACAGCTGCTCTTCCGGGAGCGGTCCTCGGCGGAGCAGCAGGTGCGGCGGCTCGCGGAGCTGTACCACCAGCACCTGACAGGGCTTCCGGTGACGGTGGTCCTGGACGACGCGGTGGACGCGGAGCAGGTGCGGACGCTGCTGCCGGAGCGCTCGGACAGTCTGGTCCTGGTGACCTGCCGCTCGCCGCTGGACCTGGGCCCGGACGTGCCGGCCTCGGTGCACGTGCTGCCGGTGACGGCGCTGGACGAGGCGGGCGCGGAGGAGCTGCTGGGCGCGGCGGAGGGCGCCCGGGGGCCGTACGACGCGGAGGGCTTCGCGCGGGTGCGGGAGCTGTGCGGCGGTCTGCCGCTGGCGCTGCGGGCGGCGGGGGCGCTGCTCGGCGGGCGCACGGCGGGCACGGTCGGGGAGCTGCTGGGCGCGGCGGGCGCGGAGGCCGGGCCGGTGGAGCGGGCGCTGGCGGCCGGGTACGCGGCGGGGCTGGACGAGGACGGGCGGCGGCTGCTGCGCCGGCTGCCGCTGGCGGGGCGGGCCTCGCTGGGGGCGGCGGCCGCGGGGGCGCTGCTGGGCGCCCCGGGCACGGAGGGCGCCCGGCTGCTGCGGGAGCTGGCCGGGGCGGGGCTGCTCGACCACGTGCGCGGGGAGCGGTACCGGCTGCACGACGCGGTGCGCGGGTTCGCGGCGGCGCGGCTGGTCGAGGAGGAGGACCAGGCGGAGATCGCGGCGGCGCACGAGCGGCTGATCCGCAACTACGCGGAGCTGGCGGACGCGGTCATCCGGATGGTCGACGGCAAGATGTCGACACGCGTCAACCGCGCTGCCCGGTTCGGCGGGCACGGCTTCGGGTCGCTGGACGCGGCGCTGCGCTGGCTGGACGAGGAGTCCAGCTTCATCACGGCGACGCTGCGGCACACGGAGGGCGTGGACCAGCAGACGGTGCTCGACCTGCTGGGCGCGCTGTGCGACTACTGCCTGCTGCGCGGCGACCTGTACCGGCTGGGCGAGATCAACGAGCTGACGGACGCGGTGGGCCAGGGACTGCTGTCGCGTTCCGTCCAGTGGCGGACCGGGATCGCGGCCCGGCAGCTGGGCGAGCTGGACAAGGCCCGCACGACGCTGGCCTCGGTCGTCTCCCTCTATCAGGAGGCGCACCAGGACGCGGGGGCGGCGCTGGCGCTCTGCTCGCTCGGGATCACGCTGCACCACCAGGGCAATCTGTCGGAGGCGGCGGCGAAGCTGCGGGAGGCGCTGGTCCTCCAGGAGCCGGAGTCGCTGGCCGCGGACCGGGGCTGGACGCTGCACGCCCTGGCGGCGGTGGAGCGGGACCGGGGCAACCTGGCGGAGGCCCTGGAGCTGCTCGACCGGGCCCTCGCCCGGCACCGGGAGAGCGAGTCGCTGCACGGCGAGGCGTGGGCGCACTTCCAGCTGGGCCAGGTGTGCCTGCGGACGGGCGAGGTGGCGCGGGCGGAGGAGGAGCTGCGGCGGGCGCTGGAGCAGTACGGGCGCACCCATGACGGGCGCGGCCAGGCGTGGGCGCTGACCCAGCTGGCCCGGGCGCGGCTGGTCGCCGGGGATCCGGAGGCGGCGATGGAGGGCCTGCGGCAGGCGCTGTCGCGGCACCGGGAGCAGGAGGACGCCCGCGGCGAGGCGTGGACCCTCTACTACCTGGGGCACGCGCTGGAGGAGCGGGGCGAACGGGACCAGGCGGTGCGGGAGCTGGAGCGGGCGCGGACGATGTTCTCGCGGATGCGGGACGTCTACGGATTGGCATGCGCCCGCCATCATTCGGGCCGGGTCACCCGCGACCAGCGGGCCGCCCAGACCGGCAACCTCCGCAACTCCGGATTCGCCCGTCAGCTGCTGATGGACGCCCGCGCGGACTTCCACCGCATCGGGGTGGCCCACGGCGAGGCCTGGACCTGCCTGGAGCTGGCGATCGTGGACGCCGGCAACGGCCGCTCGGCTCAGGCGCTGGACCTGTGCGAGGAGGCGGCCCGCCTGTTCGCCACGTACGGCGACCACCGCGGCACCGACTGGGCCCGCTTCCTGCGCGCCACCCTGCTCCCCGGCCGGGACCCGGCCCGCGCGGAGCTGACCGCCCTGGCCGCGGCCCGCCACCCGGCCCGCGACCCGCGCCTGGACGACTGCGCCGAGGCCTACGCCCTGGTCCTGGACCGCGGCACCCCGCGCGAGACGGGCTGGCAGGCCTGGGACCTGGGGATGGTGCCGGGGCGCGGGGCCCGGGAGGTGATGGGGGTGACGGTGGAGGCCGCCCGCCCCTGATCCCGGGCAGCGCTCGTACGGGCCCCGGCGGTGCCGGGGCCCGTACGGGGGCGTGCGGTTACTTCTCCGTCGGGGACGCGGCCGGGGTGGCTGCGGCCGGGTCGGGGGCCTCGGTGAAGTCGATCTTGTGCATGTGGCGGTTCATCGACTTCATCAGGCCCCAGACGGCCAGCGCCAGCACGGCGAAGACGACGAACCCGAGGACGCCGGGGGTCACCTTGTTCTTGTCCAGTTCTTCGGCGGCGAAGGGGACAAGCTGGGTCATTGCCAGGTGTGCGCTCATGTCAGGCATTCTCGCGGATGCCCGCGAAGAGATCTTGCTCGGGGAGGGAAGTGGCGACGAGGGACTTGCTGAGCTCGTACTCCTCGGTCGGCCAGACCTCCTTCTGGATCTCCATCGGGACCCGGAACCAGCCGCCGTCGGGGTCGATCTGGGTGCGGTGGGCGATGAGCGCCTTGTCGCGGGTCTCGAAGAAGTCCGCGCAGGGGACGTGCGTGGTCAGGTTGCGCGGCTTGCCGCCGAACTCGTCCCAGCGCTTGAGCCAGTCCCCGTACGGCGACTCCAGGCCGCGCTCCAGCAGGGCGTTGTGCAGGGCCTCGGTGCGCGGACGGTTGAAGCCCTGGTTGTAGTAGAGCTTCTGCGGCTGGAAGGCCGGGCCGAACTCGGCCTCGGGGTACTTCTCGGTGTCGGCCGCGCCCTCGAAGGCCACCATCGTGATCTTGTGGGTCATGATGTGGTCGGGGTGCGGGTAGCCGCCGTTCTCGTCGTAGGTCGTGATGACCTGCGGACGGAAGCCGCGGATCCGGCGGACCAGCTCGCCGGCGGCCTGGTCCACGTCCGCGAGGGCGAAGCAGCCCTCCGGCAGCGGCGGCAGCGGGTCGCCCTCGGGCAGGCCGGAGTCGACGAAGCCCAGCCAGTCCTGGTCGACGCCCAGGATCTCGCGGGCCTCGTCCATCTCCTTGCGGCGGACCTCGTGGATGTTGGCCTCGATGTAGGCGTCGCCCTGGAGCTTCGGGTTGAGGATCGAGCCACGCTCCCCGCCCGTGCAGGTCACCACGAGGACCTCCACCCCCTCGGACACATACTTGGCCATCGTCGCCGCGCCCTTGCTCGACTCGTCGTCGGGGTGGGCGTGAACGGCCATCAGTCGCAGCTGCTCAGTCAAGACTCGGTCCTCAGTGATTCGTCGCCTAGGGAGGTCTCTATAGTGACGGAATCGGGGGTGGGAAAAATTCCGGCCCCGTGGCCGGGGATTCCGGCGGCGAGAGGACGATCATGAGCGCGGTGCGTGAGCAGCTTCCCGAGGGACGGTACGGCCGCTCCGCGGACGAGCGTGCCGACCGGAAGCTCAAGATCGCCGGAGCCGTGCTCGGCACCCTCTTCCTGGCCATGATCGGCTGGTTCGGCTGGCACTACGTCGGCGGCACGAAGATCAGCGCCGAGATGATCAAGTTCGACGTGGTGAGCGACACCGAGGTCCAGGTCCACCTGGAGATCCGCAAGGACGCCGACGCGAAGGGCGTCTGCACGCTCCGCTCCCGCTCCGAGGACGGCGCCGAGGTCGGCCGCAAGGACGTCCCCGTCGAGCAGACCGGCAGCCGGATCGACCAGGTCTACTCGATCCGGACCACCGCGAAGGCGACCAACGCCGAGCTCCTGGGGTGTACGGCGCGGTAGCGGTGGGTAGGGAGCCCGGGACGAGCTCGGGCGGGTCGCCACGGTGACCTGGGGTGACGCCATCTTGGTGGTTTATGTCCTCCCGCTTTTCGCCACTCATTGTTAGGCTCGTGGTTTCGCCCACCGGTAAGGCGCATCCTTTCCGTGTAGGGCGATGCTTTGTATTCCCAGTACCTACGAGGAGCACCTGTGACCCAGACCAGCGAGAACGTCACCTGGCTCACCCAGGAGGCGTACAACAAGCTCAAGGACGAGCTTGAGTACCTGTCTGGTCCCGCGCGTACCGAGATCGCCGCCAAGATCGCCGCGGCGCGCGAGGAGGGCGACCTGCGCGAGAACGGCGGGTACCACGCGGCCAAGGAGGAGCAGGGCAAGCAGGAGCTCCGGGTCCGCCAGCTCACGCAGCTCCTGCAGAACGCCAAGGTCGGCGAGGCCCCCGCGGACGACGGCGTCGTCGAGCCGGGCATGGTCGTGACGATCGCCTTCGACGGCGACGAGGACGACACGGTGACCTTCCTGCTCGCCTCCCGCGAGTACGCGAGCGACGACATCGAGACCTACTCGCCGCAGTCCCCGCTGGGCGTCGGAGTCAACGGCAAGAAGGTCGGTGACGACGCCCGGTACGAGCTGCCGAACGGCAAGATGGCCACGGTGAAGATCCTCGAAGCCAAGCCGTACGCCGGCTGATCCACCGCAGCGCGCGAGAAGGGCCGGTCCCCCGGAAGGGACCGGCCCTTCGTCATGCCCATGCAATGATCGGCGGCGGCAGGCCATACGAGGGGGGCGGGGCACGTGCTGGGAGCATTGCGCGACGGGGCGCCACGGCGGATCGGACCCTACGAGGTGCTCGCCCGGCTCGGCGCCGGCGGCATGGGCGAGGTGTACCTGGCGCGGCTCGACACCTCCGGCGAGTTCTTCGCCGTCAAGACCGTGCGGCGCGACTTCGCGGGCGACCCCGCCTTCCGCGACCGCTTCCGCCGGGAGATCCGGGTCGCCGGGCTGGTCCGCAGCGCGCACGCCGCCGCACCCGTCGGCGGCGACGCCGACGCCGAGGTCCCCTGGCTGGCCACCGCCTACATCGCGGGCCCCAGCCTCGCCCAGGCCGTCCGCCGCTCCGGCCCGCTGCCGGTCCCGGCCGTCCGGGCGCTCGGCGCGCGCATCGCCCGGGCCCTCGCCGACCTGCACGCCGGCGGGGTGCTCCACCGCGACCTCAAGCCCGGCAACGTCATGCTCGCCGTCGACGGCCCGCGCCTGATCGACTTCGGCATCGCCCGCGCCCACGGCGCCACCACCATGACCGCGACCGGCCTCATGGTCGGCACCCCCGCCTTCATGTCGCCCGAGCACGTGGCCGGCGCCCGGAAGGTGACCGCCGCCTCGGACGTCTTCTGCCTCGGCTCGCTGCTCTGCTACGCGGCGACCGGTGAGGACCCCTTCGGCGACGGGCCCCTCGCCGCCGTCCTCTACCGCGTCTCCCAGGCCGACGCGGACCTGGAGCGCGTGCCCGAGGAGCTGCGCGAGGTCATCGGCGCGTGCCTGTCGGCGGACCCGGCGGACCGGCCCGCGCCGGAGGCCCTCGTGGAACTCCTCGGCGGCGAGCGGCAGGCGCCCCCGTGGCCGGTGCCCGTCCGGGAGCACATCGGCGAGTACGGGACGGAGCTCGCCCAGCTCGTCGCCGCGGGCGGCCCGCTCCTGGAGGTCCCGGCGACGGCCCCCGTCGTCACCTCCGGCCCGCCCGGCCTGCACTTCGCCCCGACCCTCGCGCCGACCGGCCCGACCGTGCCGCCGACCCCGCCGAAGCGGCGCCGGCGGGCGCTGCTCGCGGGCGTGCTCGCCCTCGCCGTCCTGGGCGGCGGGCTCGGCGCCTACCTGCTGTGGCCGGAGCCGGAGACCCCGAGGAAGCCCGTCGCCGCCGGGCCGAAGGCGCCCGCCGGGCCGCACGTCACCGGCGTCGACGACCAGGGCCTGGCCGACGCCTCCGGGGTCGTCCCGCAGAACGCCGCCCAGCGGCCGGCCGGCTGGAAGCCCTGGCGGGCGAAGCTGTCGGAGCCCGCGTTCGGCTGCTCGGGGAACGAGCGGGTGCTGGTGTGCCGGACGACGGGCGGGCGGTACGAGGCGCTGGACCCGGCGGACGGGAAGCGGCTGTGGGGGGCAAGGCCGAGCGTCCAGCCGGACTCGGAGGAGAGCTTCGTCGGCCCCACCGGCGGCATCTTCCTCGCCCAGGAGGCAGCCCGGCCCATCGTCCACGACGGGCTGGTCGTGCTGGCGTTCGGCGACGTGGTACAGGTCCGGGACGCACGCACGGGCGCCGTGAAGTGGGAGAAGCCCGCCTGGGCGCAGCAGGGCGAGGGCAGCCGTCCGGTGGTCGCCGACGGCATGGTCTTCGTGGCGGCGCCGACCGCACAGGACCAGACGAACGACATCGAGAACGTCAGCGTCTTCGCCTACACCCTCGCCGACGGGCGCAAGCTGTGGACCAAGACGCTCACCAACGGCGACCTCGCCCGCTCCGAGTACCGGGACTTCGAGCCCGTCGCCTACGCCAAGGGCATCGTGTACGCGCTCAGCGACGGCGGGATCATCGCGTACGACGCGAAGACCGGGGCGGTGCGCGGCCAGGTGGAGCAGGACGCGCGGAGCTGCGAGGAGATCAAGGTGTTCGGCGCGTACGCGTACTGCGTCGACGTCTCCCACAGCGCCGGTACGGCGGAACGCGCGCACCTCCTCGACTCCACGACGCTCGCCCCGCGGAAGTCCCTGCCGATGCCCCCCACGGGGGTGGACCCGGCGTTCGTGACCGAGCGCGTGGCGGCGGGGGTCGTACGCGAGAGCGGTGCCCTGAAGGTCTTCGACCCGCGCGACGGCAAGGAGCTGGGGTCGTACGCGGCGAAGGCGGCGCCCGCCGGGCTCTCCCAGGCCATGTCGGCGCCGCTGC
This sequence comes from Streptomyces showdoensis, assembly GCF_039535475.1. Lineage (NCBI taxonomy): Bacteria > Bacillati > Actinomycetota > Actinomycetes > Kitasatosporales > Streptomycetaceae > Streptomyces > Streptomyces showdoensis. Next base: position 617,308 of record NZ_BAAAXG010000026.1, read on the forward strand.
TCGCGGGCGACCAGGTGGTGTACGCCGACTACGCCTCGCTGTACACCGTGCGGATCGGCAAGGACGGGAAGCCGACCGGACTGAGAGTCACACCCGTGCCGGGGGCGCCGGGCGCACGCGTCGACCAGGACCCGGCCAACCCGTCGAGCGGCGTCACCTACAGGGAGATGCTCCGCACCCCCGACCTGATCCCCGTCGGCGGCCTCGCCTACCTCGTGTACGACCAGGGTGTCGTCGCCTCCGTCGAACTCCCCCGCTAGAAAGGCGCGTTCCGTGCTGGAAGCACTGCCCGCCGGGCCCCCTCGGCTCGTCGGCCCCTACCGGCTGCTCGCCCGGCTCGGCGCGGGCGGCATGGGCGAGGTCCATCTGGCGTGCCGGACGGACCGGCCGACGGCCGATCCGTACCGGATGGTGGCCGTGAAGACCGTGCGGGAGGACCTGGAGGTCGACGGGGACTTCCGGACCCGGTTCCGGCGCGAGATCACGGCGGCGCGGGCGGTCGACAGCCCCTACGCGGCGCGGCTCGTGGACGCGGACGCCGACGCGGCGGCGCCGTGGCTGGCGACCGAGTACGTGCCCGGCCCCTCGCTCGCGGAGGCGGTCGTACGGTCCGGGGCGCTGCCCGTGGCGGCGGTGCGGGCGCTCGGGGTCACGCTGGCGCGGGCGTTGGACGCGGTGCACGGCGCGCAGGTGCTGCACCGGGACCTGAAGCCGGCGAACGTGCTGCTCGGCCCGGGCGGGCCGAAGCTGATCGACTTCGGCATCGCCCAGGCCTTCGAGGCGACGGCGCTGACCTCCACGGGGCTGGTCGTCGGCTCGCCCGGCTTCATGTCGCCGGAGCACCTGGTCGGCAGCCGGGCGGTGGTGCCCGCGTCGGACGTGTTCTGTCTGGGCGCGGTGCTGGCGTTCGCGGCGAGCGGGCGGGGGCCGTTCCACGACGACGAGATGGCGGCGGTGATCTACCGGATCAGCCGGGCCGAGGCCGAACTGGACGGGGTTCCAGAGGAGTTGCGGCCGACGGTGGAGCGGTGTCTGCGACGGGACCCGGCCGAGCGGCCCTCGGCGGCGGAGCTGGTGGAGCTGCTGGGCGGGGCGGCGGCGCCGGAGGCGTTCCCGTGGCCGGGCGGGGTGCTGTCGCTGCTCGCCGAGTACGGGGAGGCGGCGCGGCGGGCCGGCGAGGAGGCCGCTTCGGGGGCGGGCGTGGCGGATCTGCCGACGCTCGGGCCCGTGGTGCCGTACTCCCCCACGGCGGTCGGATACCGGCCCGCCGAGCCGGCGGGGCCGGCGCCCCGGCGGCGGCCCTGGGCGGCGATCTCGGCGGCCGTGGTGGCGGTGGCCGTGGTGGCCACGGTGGGGGTCGTGATGCTCGACAGGGGCGGGCGGCAGGGCGGTTCGGTCGGCCAGGGGCCGTCCGGGAGCGCCTCGCCCTCCACGAGCGCGTCCGGTCCCGCCGCCCCGCGCACGCTGAGCCGGGTCGTCCTGCCGTACGGGGGCGAGGGGCACGGCGGCGACTACGGGACGGCCGGCTCCCGGCGCACCTCGCGGCCCGCGGGCTGGTCCCCGTGGACGCGGCAGCTCGACGAGGGGACGGAGGCCTGCGCGCTCTCCCCCGAGGTGCTGGTCTGCCCCGGCGCCGGCGGCGCGGTGTCGGCGCTGTCCGCGGCCGACGGCAGGGTGCTCTGGTCGAAGCCGGGGCGCGGGGCGGCGCCGCGGACGTCCGCGCAGTATCCGGCGATCGTCGGCGACCTGGTGGCCGTCACCGGCGGGGACGGAGTCACCGCGTACGGGCTGAAGGACGGCGCCCAGCGGTGGAAGCGCGGGCTCCCGGCGGGCGGCTGGGCCGTGAAGGGCACCGATCTGCACGACGGGGTGCTCTACACCTCGTACGTCGGCGGGACCTTCGAGAACGGCGCGGGCCTCGTCACGGCGGTGCGGCCGGGCGACGGGGGCGAGGAACTGTGGCAGCGACGGCTCGACGTGCTGCCGGAGGGGCCCGTGGTGTCGGGCGGCTCGGTCTTCGTGCCGGGCGGCGGACGGGTGGTGGCCCTGGACGTGCGCGACGGCAAGGAGACGGCGCGCGGCTCGGACGCCTACGGCTGCTACTTCCTCACCGTCCACAAGGACGGCGTGCTGTGCAGGGGCGCGGGCGACGGGGTGACCGTGCTGGACCCGCGGACCCTGGAGCGGGTGCGGACCCTCGGCGCGGGCGTGCGGACGACGGGGGCGCCGGCGGTGAGCGCGAAGGGCGTCGTGGTGCTGGGCGACGGCACGAGCCTCCACGAGTACGACCTGAGGACGGGGGCCGAGGGCCGGCGGGGGCCCGTGCAGGGCGAGCGGGCCGCCTTCTCCGGCGACCGCCTCCTCGCCGTCCGCGGCACCACCGTCTCCTCGCTCCCCGCGGACGACTCGTCCACGGAATCCGCGGAGCGGAGCGCCGCCTTCACCACGCCCCGGGAGACCGGTGCGCGCGACACCGGGGCCGAAAGCGTGCTGGCCGCCGGCGGAGCGCTGTTCATCACGCTCGCCGACGGCCTGGTCGTCTCCGGCTACGCCCCCTGATCCGGCCGCGGGCCCGGGCTCACGCCGTCGCCGACCGGTACTTCCGCACCGACAGCGTCCGGAAGACGATCACGATGAGGATCGAGTAGATCAGCGACGCCCACACCGGGTTCTGCATCGGCCAGGCGTCGGAGGGGGAGAGGCCCGGATCGCCGAAGAGCTTGCGGCAGGCCTGGACGGTGGCGCTGAACGGGTTCCACTCCGCGATGGGCTGGAGCCAGCCGGGCAGCTTGCTGGAGTCCACGAACGCGTTGGAGATGAAGGTCACCGGGAAGAGCCAGATCAGCCCGCCGGAGGTGGCCGCCTCCGGGGTGCGCACGGACAGGCCGATCAGCGCCCCGATCCAGGTGAAGGCGTAGCCGAGGAGGAGCAGCAGCCCGAACCCGGCCATGATCTTCAGGAAGTTGGTCGGCGCCGCGTAGCCCGGGCGCCAGCCGATGATCAGGGCGACGATCGCCAGGACCAGCAGGGTCAGCGCGGTCTGCACCAGGTCGGCGAGGGTGCGGCCGGTGAGGACCGCGCCGCGGGCCATCGGCAGGGAGCGGAAGCGGTCGATGAGGCCCTTGTGCATGTCGTCGGCGATGCCCGCGCCCGCGCCGGCCGTGGCGAAGGTGACCGTCTGGGCGAAGATGCCGGCCATCAGGAAGTTCTTGTAGACGTCCGGGTCGGTGGTGTCGCCGATCTGCATCGAGCCGCCGAAGACGTACGTGAAGAGGATCACGAACATCACCGGCTGGATCAGACCGAAGATGATCATCTCGGGGATGCGCATCATCCGGATCAGATTGCGCTTGGTGACGACGAGCGAGTCGTGGAACGACTGGGCGACGCCGCCGCGCGGCTTCGACCGGGGCGCGGTGTCGGTCAGGGTGGTCACTTGGCCGCCTCCGTCACCTTGGAGCGCTTGTCGCGGCCGGTCGCGCCGTCCTGCCGGGCCTCGCCCCCGCCGCCGCCCTCGCCGTTCTCGTCGTCGGCGCGCTCGGCCGTGTGGCCGGTGAGGGAGAGGAAGACGTCGTCGAGGGTGGGGCGGCGCAGGCCGATGTCGTCGATCTCGACGCCGACGGCGTCCAGGTCGCGGATGACCTCGGCGAGCAGCTTGGCGCCGCCGGTGACCGGGACGGTGAGCTTGCGGGTGTGGTTCTCGACGGAGACCTCGCCGTGGCCGATGTCCGCCACCCCGTAGCGCGCGAGGACCTCGCGGGCCGGCGGGATCATCTCGTGGGCGTGGACGACGACTTCGACGCGCTCGCCGCCGGTCTGGGCCTTGAGCTGGTCGGAGGTGCCGCGGGCGATGACCTTGCCGTGGTCGATGACGCAGATGTCGTGCGCCAGGTGGTCGGCCTCCTCCAGGTACTGCGTGGTGAGGAGGAGGGTCGTGCCGCCGGCGACCAGTTCCTGGATGACCTCCCACAGGGCCTGGCGGTTGCGGGGGTCGAGGCCGGTGGTGGGCTCGTCCATGAACATGACGGGCGGGGAGACGACCAGGGCGGCCGCCAGGTCGAGGCGCCTGCGCATGCCGCCGGAGTAGGTCTTGGCGGGGCGGTCGGCGGCGTCGGCGAGGTTGAAGCGGTCCAGGAGCTCGCCGGCCCGCGCCTTCGCGGCCTTGCCGCTCAACTGGTAGAGCTGGCCGACCATCTGGAGGTTCTCCCGGCCCGTCAGATACTCGTCCACGGCGGCGAACTGTCCGGACAGGCCTATGGAGCGCCTGACCTCGTTGGGGTGCTTGAGCACGTCGATGCCGGCGACGGAGGCGCGGCCGCTGTCGGGCTGGAGCAGCGTGGTGAGCACGCGCACCGCGGTGGTCTTCCCCGCGCCATTGGGACCGAGGAGGCCCAGGACGGTGCCCTCGGGCACGTCCAGGTCCACCCCGTCGAGAGCTCGTACGTCACCGAAGGTCTTCACCAGACCTTCGGCGTGGATCGCGCCTGGCATGTGGGTTCTCCCAGCGAGTGTGGCGGGATTCTTCTTTTGTCCTGATCCGGGCGTTTCCGTCCAAGTCTAGGAACGCCGGACGGCCGGCGCCCGGCGAACGAGTGACCTGGACCACAAGCTAACGCGATACATCGCGATACACAACCGGTTCACGCCATCCCACGGATCCTCGGCCCGGGCCTCGGCCCGGCCCTCGGCCCGGGCCCTCAGCTCAGCACCGTGTACCCCGCGTCCCGCAGCGCCGCCTCCACCTCCGCGCAGTGCTCCGGTCCCTTCGTCTCCAGCTGCAGCTCGACCTCCACCTCGGTGAGGCCGAGGCGCGGGTCCGTCCGCACGTGGCCCACGTCCAGCACGTTGGCGTCCACCACCGTCAGCACCGCGAGCAGCGTCGCCAGCGCGCCCGGCCGGTCGGTCACCTTGACCCGCAGGCTCAGGTACCGGCCTCCGGCGACCATGCCGTGCCGCAGCACCCGCTGCATCAGGAGCGGGTCCACGTTGCCGCCGGACAGCACCGCCACCACCGGCCCCCGACCGAACGCCTCCGGATCGGCCATCAGCGCCGCCACCGGGCTCGCCCCGGCCGGCTCCACCACCAGCTTCGCCCGCTCCAGGCAGAGCAGCAGCGCCGCCGCGATCTGGTCCTCCGTGACGGTCCGGACCTCGTCCACGTACTCCTGGACGATCGCGAACGGCACCTCGCCGGGGCGTCCGACCCGGATCCCGTCCGCCATCGTCACCGGCGACTCGACCGCCACCGGGTGCCCCGCCGCCAGCGAGGGCGGATAGGCCGCCGCCCCCTCCGCCTGCACGCCGATCACCCGCACGTCGGGCCGCAGCGACTTCACCGCGAGGCCGATCCCGGCCACCAGCCCGCCGCCGCCGACCCCCACCAGGATCGTCCGGACCTCGGGGCACTGCTCCAGGATCTCCAGGCCGACCGTGCCCTGCCCGGCGATGACGTCGGGGTGGTCGAAGGGGTGGATGAGGACCGCGCCGGTCTCCCGCGCGTACTCCTCGGCCGCCGCGAGCGTCTCGTCCACCACGTGCCCGTGCAGCCGCACGTCCGCCCCGTAGTCGCGGGTCGCCGCCACCTTCGGCAGCGGGGCGCCGACCGGCATGAAGACCGTGGCGTGCACGCCGAGCAGCGCGGAGGCCAGCGCCACGCCCTGCGCGTGGTTGCCCGCCGAGGCGGCGACCACGCCCGCCGCGCGCTGCTCCGGCCGCAGCCCCGCGATCCGCACGTACGCGCCGCGCAGCTTGAACGAGCCGGTCCGCTGGAGGTTCTCGCACTTCAGGTGCACCGGAGCGCCGACCAGCGAGGACAGGTGGCGGCTGCCCTCCAGCGCAGTCATCCGGGCCACCCCGGCGAGCATCTTCTGCGCTCCTCGCACATCGTCGAGGATCACTCGCTGAAAGGGGTCTGGCGTACGGAAGCTCATGACATCAAGTTTCGCAGTTCAACGGGTATGTGGCCGCCCGGGGAACCCGCGCCCGGTCCGGCCCGGAGCCCGTTCCGATCCGGATCGCGCAGCCCCGGTACGGACCCCGGCCGGTCCGCGTACTCTGTCCCCCACCAACCGACCACCGCACGAGAGAGCCCCTACAGCCATGCCCACATCTCAGGACATGACGACAGAGCTTGACCCCGGCCTCCTCGATGCCCTCCAGCACCAGGTGGCCGTCTTCGCCAGACGGGCCGAGCAGACCCGGCTCGGCGGCACCGGGCAGCTCCGCAACTCCATGGACCGCGCCGCGTACCTGCTGCTCAACCGGCTCGACCAGGAGGGCCCCATGGGCGTCAAGGCGCTCGCCGCAGGCATGGGCATCGACTCCTCCACCGTCACCCGCCAGGTCGCCCCGCTCGTCGACACCGGCCTGGTCAAGCGCACCTCCCACCCCGAGGACGGGCGCGCCGTCGTGCTCCAGCTCTCCCCGCGCGGGCAGGCCCGCCTGGAGGAGGTGCGGCTCTCCCGCCGGCAGCTGATGGCGGAGGTGACCGAGGGCTGGACGCCCGACGAGCGCGAGTCCTTCACCACCCTGCTCACGCGCTTCAACTCGGCACTCTCCGCACGCCAGTCGGGCCTGCCCGTGGTCCAGGAGGCCGCCGCCCCCGCGGAGTCCTCGCCGGAGTCTTGACCCCGGGCGCGCGCTGCCCTCATATGAGGAGGTGCGTGAGCGGAGAACCGGCCGGAGCGGCCGGAACGGCCTCGGCGGCGAAGACGCCTACCGCACCCGGGAGTTCCACGCGTTCGTGGCCGGGGCGGCGGGCCGGCTGCTGCACACCGCGACCCTGCTCACCACCGAGCCCGCGCACCGCAACCCGCGCGCGCAGGCCCTGCTGACGGCCGCCCTCGCCCACACCTACGCCCAGTGGGACCGGCTGCGCGGCGAGGACCCGTACGACGTCACCCGCTCGGAACTCGCCACCCGCTTCGCCCGCACCGCCTGGCGGCACCACCGCGGCCTGGGCGGGGTGCTCTCCGCACTCACCCCGCAGGAACGCCTGATCGTCGTGCTCCGGCTGTACGAGGGGGTGGCCGAGGAGCAGACCGCGGCGCTGCTCGGGCTGCCCGAGGAGCGGGTGCGGGCGGTCTGCGCCCGCTCCGTCTCGGCCCTGCGGGCGGCCTCGTGAGCCGGCACGAGCACAAGGAGGACGAGGTCCGGCGGATGCTGGAGAGCGGGCACCCGCACGTGCCCGGCGACCTCGCCGCCCGGGCCACGGCCCGCGGCGTCCGGCTGCTGCACCGGGCCCGGGCGGTGCGGCGGATCTGGTGGACGCTGCTCGGCCTGGCGGTCTGCGCCTTCGTCGTCTGGGCCTCGATGGTCCGGCCCTGGGAGGCCCCGCCGGCCGGGACGACGCCGCCGCTCGAAGGCTGGTGAGGGCGGGCGGGACGTGGGGCCGCGGACCCGCACCGCACGCGAAGGGGCCGGGTCCCGTCACGGAACCCGGCCCCCGTCCGTACCGACGCGCGTCCCTACCCTCGCGGGTGACTAGCCCAGCGCCTCGCGCAGGTCGGCGAGCAGGTCGTCGACGTTCTCGATGCCGACCGACAGGCGGACCAGGTCCGCCGGGACCTCCAGGGCGGAGCCCGCGACGCTCGCGTGGGTCATCCGGCCCGGGTGCTCGATCAGCGACTCGACGCCGCCCAGGGACTCGCCCAGGGTGAACAGCTTGGCGCGGTTGCAGACCTCGACCGCCGCCTCCTCGCCGCCCTCGACGCGGAAGGAGATCATGCCGCCGAAGTTGCGCATCTGCTTGGCCGCGATCTCGTGGCCCGGGTGCTCCGGCAGGCCCGGGTAGAGGACCTGGGTGACCTTCGGGTGCTGGGTCAGCATCTCGACGATCTTGGCGGCGTTCTCGCTGTGCCGGTCCATGCGGACGGCGAGCGTCTTGATGCCGCGCAGCACGATCCAGGAGTCGAACGGGCCGGCCACCGCGCCCATCGCGTTCTGGTGGTAGGCCAGTTCCTCGCCGAGCTCCGCGTCGGCCGTCACCAGGGCGCCACCGACGACGTCGGAGTGGCCGCCCATGTACTTGGTCAGGGAGTGCACGACGACGTCCGCGCCGAGCGCCAGCGGCTGCTGGAGGTAGGGCGAGGCGAAGGTGTTGTCGACGACGAGCTTCGCGCCGGCCTGGCGGGCCACGCCCGCGACGGCCTCGATGTCGGTGATGCCGAGCAGCGGGTTCGAGGGGGTCTCGACCCAGATCAGCTTCGTGCGCTCGTTGAGCGCGCCGCGCACCGACTCGATGTCGGAGGTGTCCGCGACGGAGAAGTCCACGCCCCAGCGCTGGACGACCTTGGCGAACAGGCGGAAGGTGCCGCCGTAGGCGTCGTTGGGGATGACCACGTGGTCGCCCGGGACGAGGAGGGTGCGCAGCAGGCAGTCCTCGGCGGCGAGGCCGGAGGCGAAGGCGAGGCCGCGGCGGCCGCCCTCCAGCGCCGCCAGGTTCTCCTCCAGGGCGGTACGGGTCGGGTTGGCGCTGCGGCTGTACTCGTAGCCGCCGCGGAGCCCGCCCACGCCGTCCTGCTTGTAGGTGGACACCTGGTAGATGGGCGGGACGACCGCGCCGGTCAGCGGGTCTGCGGTGTTGCCCGCGTGGATGGCGCGGGTCTCGAAGTTCTGGTGGGAGTGCTGGTCGCTCATGGTCAGGAGCGTAGTGCCGAGGGGGCCCGCCCGCCGCCGTATGTCTCACCGGGTGTCCTGGACAATGGACGCATGGACATTCTGTGGTTCCTGATCGCGCTCGGGCTGCTCTTCGGCATCCTGGGCCCCTACGTGCTGCGCCGGCGCGGCGGCGGCATCCGGCAGGTGGCGCCCGGCGCCCCCGACGCGGCGGACCCGGAGGCGTACGGCTTCCTCCGGCAGGAACAGCAGGACGTACGGCTCCCCGGCCCCGACCGCGACCTCCTGGACGTGCTCGACGTCGTGCAGGCCACCCAGGACTGGCGGGCCGCCTCGCAGCTCCTGAAGGGCACCGCCAAGGAGGGCGAGTCGCGCTGGCAGCGGGTCCAGGCATTCGCGGGCGCCGCCTCCCTCGAACTGGCCGAGCGGCCGGGCGTCGGCGGGGCGTGGCTGCGGTCCTGGCGGGCCGAGGCGCCCAAGGACCCCGGCGGCGCGCAGGTGTACGCGGAGTTCCTGGTGCAGCAGGCGTGGCGCTCCTCGGCGGCCGGCACCGACGACTTCCGGATCATCCTGGAGGAGGCGCGGGCCGCGTGCGGCCAGGCCGCGCTGCTCGCGCCGGGCGACCCCGTGCCGTACATCTCCGAACTGGCCGTGGCGCGCGGACTGGGCGACACCCACGAGCAGTTCGACCAGGTGTGGGCGAAGGTCATCGACCGCGCGCCGCAGCACATGGGGGCGCATCTGGCGGCGCTGCACTACTGGTGCGAGAAGTGGCACGGCTCGCGCGAGGAGGCGGACCACTTCGCGACCACGGCCGCGGCCCGCGCCCCGCACGGCTCGCTGCTGGCGGCGCTGCCGCTGTTCGCCGTCTTCGAGCACCAGCCGGACCTGGTGATCGTGCAGGACTACTACCGCACCGCGGTGGTGTCCAAGGCGATGGAGGGCGCGCTGTACGCGGTGCACTCGGCGCGTCCGGACGACCCGATGCTGGCGCACGTACGCCACCTGCTGGTGCACTTCCTGGTCCGCGCGGAGCGCTGGGAGGAGGCCATGCGGCTGCTGGTGCGGGTGGACGGCTACGTGGGCGCGCTGCCGTGGACGCTGAGCGGGGACCCGGCGCTGGAGTACACGGTGTACCGGAACCTGGCGGTGGCCGGCTACGAGTCGAACGGCGGCAGCCCGGCTACGCTGGCGCGCTAGCGCTCCGGTGCCCGCCGTCACGGCGTGAGGGCCCCCGGCGGGAATCCGCCGGGGGCCCTCGGCGTTGTGCTGGGAGCCCCACGACCGTCGAGGAGAGATGCCCGATGTTCCTGTCCCGCACCCCCGTCCTCCCCACCGCCGACCAGGCCCTGCGCGGCCGTCCCGAGCCCGAGTTCGCGGTGCCGGAGCGGCACACCGTGCTCGGCACCCCGCTCCTCGGGCCCTACCCGGAGGGCCTGGAGGTCGCGGACTTCGGCCTGGGCTGCTTCTGGGGGGCCGAGCGCAAGTTCTGGCAGACCGAGGGGGTGTACACGACCCTCGTCGGCTACCAGGGCGGTCCGACGCCGAACCCGGTGTACGAGGAGGTCTGCTCGGGCCTCACCGGCCACACCGAGGTCGTCCGGGTGGTCTTCGACCCCGCGAAGGTGTCGTACGAGCGGCTCCTGAAGCTCTTCTGGGAGTCGCACAACCCGACCCAGGGCTTCCGCCAGGGCAACGACGTCGGCACCCAGTACCGCTCGGCCGTCTACACCCACTCCCCCGAGCAGGCCGCCACGGCCGAGGCCTCCCGCGAGGCCTACCAGAAGGTCCTGACCGGCTCCGGATACGGCACCATCACCACCGAGCTCCTCCCGGCCGAGGGCCGCCCCTTCTACCCGGCCGAGGGCTACCACCAGCAGTACCTGGACAAGAACCCGGCGGGCTACTGCGGCATCGGCGGCACGGGCGTCTCGTGCCCCATCGGGGTCGCGCGGGCGGAGTAGCGGCTCAGGCCGGCGGCGCGGCGCGGAGCCGTGCCGCCGTGGCGGACGCCGCGTAGCCCTCGGGGACGCCGTCGATCAGCAGGACGTCGCCGGCCATGTGCCGGGTGCGCAGCGGTATCAGGGCCCGGTAGGGCTCGGAGTCGTACCAGTCGCGGGCGTCCTCGTACGTCGGGAAGCCGATGATCACGAGGGCGCCGGGCCACTCGCCCTCGCGGACCTCGCGCTCGGGGGCGCCGTGGACGAGGAAGCGCCCGCCGAAGGGGTCCAGGGTGTCCTGGATGCGCTCCATGTAGGTGAAGACCTCCTCGTCGAGGACGGGCTTCGGGTGCAGGTTTCCGATGGCGTATGCGGTCATGGGTACAGCGTGCCGGGGCATGCCGTACGGGGTCGATTACCCCGGACGTCATGCCCCGGTGCGGTGCCGTGCCGTGCGCTGCGCCTCGGCGCGGCCGTGCGTCAGATCGTCGACGCGTCGATCACGAAGCGGTAGCGCACGTCGGAGGCGATGACCCGCTCGTAGGCCTCGTTGATCTGCTCGGCGGAGATCACCTCGATCTCCGAGCCCAGGCCGTGCGCGGCGCAGAAGTCGAGCATCTCCTGGGTCTCGGCGATGCCGCCGATCATCGAGCCGGCCAGCGTCCTGCGGCCGCCGATGAGGGAGAAGAGGCTGACCTTGACCGGCTCCTCGGGGGCGCCGACGTTCACCAGGGCGCCGTCGGTCTTGACCAGGCTCAGGTAGGCGTCGAAGTCCAGCGGCGCGGAGACCGTGGAGATCACCAGGTCGAAGGTGCCGGCCAGCTCCGTGAAGGTCTCCGGGTCGCTGGTGGCGTAGTAGTGGTCGGCGCCCAGCTTGCGGGCGTCCTCCTGCTTCTTCAGGGACTGGCTGAGCACCGTCACCTCGGCGCCGAGCGCGTGGGCGATCTTGACGCCCATGTGGCCGAGGCCGCCGAGGCCGACGATGGCGACCTTCTTGCCGGGGCCGGCCTGCCAGTGGGCGAGCGGCGAGTAGAGCGTGATGCCGGCGCACAGCAGGGGGGCGGCGACGTCGAGCTCGATGCCCTCGGGGATGCGCAGGGTGTAGTTCTCGTCGACGACGATGTGGCTGGAGTAACCGCCGTAGGTGGGCTCGCCGTTCTTGTCGAGGGCGTTGTACGTGCTGGTGCCGCCGTTGGCGCAGTACTGCTCCAGGCCGCGTTCGCAGTACTCGCAGGTGCGGCAGGAGTCGACGAAGCAGCCGACGCCGACGCGGTCGCCGACCCGGTGCTTGGTGACGCCGGGGCCGACCTCGGTGACGATTCCGGCGATCTCGTGGCCCGGCACCATGGGGAAGATGCCCTCGCCCCAGCCGTTGCGGGCCTGGTGGATGTCGGAGTGGCAGATGCCTGCGTACTTGATCTCTATGAGGACGTCGTGCTCGCCCACGGCCCGGCGCGGCACGGTGGTGCGCTCCAGCGGGGCGTTGGCGGCGGGCGCTGCGTAAGCGGAAACGTTCGTGGTCATGGCGGCAAGCCTGCCGGATCCCGGCGGCCGGGCCCAGACCACTGCTCTGCCTATGTTCCGCGTGCCTACCACTGGCAGGGTCAGGCACACCGGTGCTTCCGCGGCCCCGGACGGGAATACTGGGGACGTATGGACCTCAGTGCCGAACTCAGCGAATTCCTCCGCTCCCGCCGGGCCCGGCTGAAGCCGCAGGACGTGGGGCTGCCCGAGTTCGGGCGGCACCGGCGGGTGCCGGGGCTGCGCCGCGAGGAGCTGGCGCAGCTGGCCGGGGTCTCGGTGGCGTACTACACCCGTCTGGAACAGGGGAACGGGCGCAACGTGTCCATGGAGGTGCTCGACTCGATCGCGCGGGCCCTGCGGCTCAGCGACACCGAGCGGGCGCACCTGACGCACCTGGCGAAGCCGACGGTGAAGAAGCGGCAGAAGGCGATCGCCCGCCCGCAGAAGGTGCGGCCCGGCCTCGTGCAGCTGCTCGACTCGATGGAGGGCGTCCCGGCCTTCGTGCTGGGGCGGCGGGGCGACATCCTGGCCTGGAACCGGATGGCGCGGGCCCTGATGGGCGACTTCGCCGCCTGGGAGCCGCGCGAGCGGAACATGGCCCGGCTGGTCTTCCTGGACCCGAACGCGCGCGATCTGTACGTCGACTGGGAGTGCAAGGCGGTCGAGGTGGTGAGCGTGCTCCGGCTGTACGCGGGGCTGCACCCGGACGACCAGGAGCTGCTGGCGCTCGTCGGCGAACTGTCGGTCAGGAGCGAGGAGTTCCGCTCGCTGTGGGCGGCGCACACGGTGACCGACAAGGGGCACGGGACGAAGCGGGTGCGGCATCCGCTGGTGGGCGAGATGACCCTGTCGTACGAGTCGCTGAAGGTCTCGGGCGACGACCCCGACCTGATGCTCGTGACGTACCACGCGGAGCCCGGGACGCCGTCGGCGGACGCGCTGCGGCTGCTGGCGCAGTGGGGCCTGGACGAGCACGCCGACGCGCGGGACGTACGGAAGTAGCCCGGTAGCCGGCCCGGTAGCCCGGTGGTCCGCCCCCGTCCGTGCCGTCCGTACGGCATACGGAAGCGGCCCCCTCGGAGTCCGAGGGGGCCGCTTCCGCGTTCACACGCGGATCAGACGGCGGAGCCGGCCTTCCACGCCGACCAGCTCATGTTCCAGCCGTTGAGGCCGTTGTCCGGAGCGATCGTCTTGTCCTTGGAGTTCTTGACGATGACGACGTCGCCGACGATCGACTTGTCGTAGAACCAGGCGGCCTGCTGGTTCGGGTCGCCGGCACCCTTGACGTCGGCGAGGCCCACGCAGCCGTGGCTGGTGTTCACGGAGCCGAAGATCGAGCGGGAGCCCCAGTAGTTGCCGTGGATGAAGGTGCCCGACGTGGACAGGCGCATGGCGTGCGGCACGTCCTTGATGTCGTACTCGCCCTTGCCGTCGGAGTCGGTGAAGCCGACGGTGGCGCCGTTCATCCGGGTCTCCTTGAACTTCTCGGAGATCACCATCTCACCGTTGTAGGTGGTGTTCTCCGGGGAGCCGGCGGAGATCGGGATCGTCTTGATCGTCTGGCCGTCCTGCTTGACGGTCATCGTCTTGGTGGCCACGTCGACCGTGGAGACCTGGTTGCGGCCGATCTTGAAGGTGACCGTCTTCTGCTGGACGCCGAAGACGCCGTTCGCGCCCTCGACGCCGTCGAGGTTCAGCTTCAGGGTGACCGTGGAGTTCTCGGTCCAGTACTTCTCGGGGCGGAAGTCGAGCCGCTGCGAGTTGAACCAGTGGCCGACGACCTCCTGGCCGGAGCTGGAGGAGACGCTGATGCCGCCCTGGACGGCCTTCTTGTCGGTGATCGCCTTGTTGAAGTTGATCGAGACCGGCATGCCGACGCCGACGACGGAGCCGTCCTCGGGCGTGAAGTTGCCGATGAAGCTGTTGGCCTGCGAGACCGTCGTGAACGAGGAGTTCTCGTGGGCCTCCAGACCGGCGGTGTCCTGGGCGGTCGCCGCGATCTTGTAGACGGTGGCGCGCTTGAGCTGCCCGGTCGGCTTCCAGCTGAGGCCGTCGGCGGATATCTGCCCCTCGACGGCGGCGCCCTCCGCGGAGGTCATCTTCACGTCGGTGAGCTTGCCGTCGGTGACGGTGACCTTGGCGTCGTTGTTGATCGACGCGTTCTGGGCGCCGTTCTTCGGCGAGATGGTGATCTGCGCCTTGGAGGTCTTCTGCGCGGCTGCCTCGTCGACCTGGGCCTGCGCGTTCTGTGACGCGTCCGAGGCGCTGCCGCCCTTGTCGCCGTCGTTGCACGCCGTGAGCACCAGCACGCCGCCGAGCACCGCGGCGGCGGCCGCCAGGCTCTTACGACGCTTGCCGTCCGTCATCACACGCTTCTCCATCGTCGCCGACTACCCTGACTTCCTACTGAAACACCCATGAGAGCCCCTCCGGTTCCTCAACCGGGGGGTTTGTGGGGAACACCACTGTCCGACACGCACCGGCGGAGCCTCCGGTTCCCGCCCCCGTTCCGATACGGCGCCGGACACGGCACAGGGCCGCGGGACGCCGCCGTCCCGAGGCCCTGTGGTGCGGGTGCGCGGGGGGTCAGCTGCGGTCGGGCTCGTGCTCTTCGTCGTCTTCCCGCACACCATCTTCGTCGTCGAGGTCCCACTCCATGGCATCGGGGTCGTACTCGATCTCCTCGCTGCTCCAGGAGGCCTGCACGAGCTCGACGCCGGGGACGGTGCCGACCAGGTCGTAGGGCTCGACGAGGTACGCGAGGGCCTCGGCGCTGTCGTCCGCGACGGCGGCCCGGGCGTGCGTCCGTTCCTCCTCGGGCATGAACTCGTCGGCGTCGATCCGGCCGACGGCGGCCTCGGCGAGCGCCGCGGGTGCGTCGATCTCCAGGACCAGGTCGACCCGAAGCCGTACATAGCGTGATGTCTCGGAAGTGCTCATGGCCGGAGCGTAGAGCGCCGGGAGCCCTCGGGTTTCCCGCGACGCGGTGTGTTCATTAGCATCTCCTCACCTGCCAATTCGCGGTTTCCGCAAGGGGGATCACCACACCGTGTCCGTCGCCCGACGCCCGCTGCTCACCGCCACCGCCGCGGGGACACTTCTCTGCGCCCTGTGGTTCGTCCCGTCGGCGAACGCCACGGACGAGCAGCGCCCGGGGGACCTTCCGGTGTCCTCCGTCTCCGACGAGGAACAGGATCCGCGGCTCGCGGAGACCGGCGGCTTCGACACCACGCCGTACCTCCTCGGCGGGACGGCCTTCCTGGGCGTCGGGGCGGGCTTCGTGACCCTGGCGATGCGCAGGGGCGGCCGGGCCTGCTGAGCCCCCGCCCCGGCGCCTGCCGGCACATGCCGAAGGGCCGCCCCGGTCTCCCGGGGCGGCCCTTCGGCGCAGGTGCGTCCGCGACGCGAGCGGTTACGCGAGCGGTTACGCGAGCGGGCCGGTGACCGGCTCGACGGCGGCGACGAGGGCGCCCGCGCGCACGAAGGCGTCGGCGGCCTCCAGGTCGGGGGCGAGGAAGCGGTCCGGGCCGGGACCGGCGACACCGGCGGCGCGCAGCGCCTCGATGGCGGCGACGGAGGCGGGGGCCGGGGTCAGGCCGTGGCGGAGCTCGATGCCGCGGGTGGCGGCGTACAGCTCGACGGCGATGATCCGGTTGAGGTTGCCGATCGCGGTGCGCAGCTTGCGGGCGGCGGACCAGCCCATGGAGACGTGGTCCTCCTGCATGGCCGAGGACGGGA